>JAFUOR010000094.1 GCA_017481825.1 Clostridia bacterium | reverse complement strand
TTCTGCATCCCCGGCTCCGTTGCCGACCAGCGTCAGGTTGGTCTGGGCCACGGCAACCTGGGCGCCATGCTGCTGGATGAGAAGACCGAGTGCTTCGCCTTCCTGGCTGGCCATGAGTCCTTCGCAGCTGCTGAGGGCGCCATCGGTATCGCCCGCAACGCCAACAAGGTTCGCCAGAACCCCCTGCGCGTCATCCTGAACGGCCTGGGCAAGGACGCTGCCATGATCATTTCCCGTATCAACGGCTTCACCTATGTGCAGACCAAGTATGACTACCTGTCTGCCGACGTGAAGGAAGATCATGCCCTGACCGTCGTGAACAAGACCGCTTACTCCGATGGCGAGCGCGCCAAGGTCAACTGCTACGGCGCTGACGACGTGCGCGAGGGCGTTGCCATCATGTGGCATGAGGGCGTGGGCGTTTCCATCACTGGTAACTCCACCAACCCCACCCGCTTCCAGCACCCCGTTGCCGGCACCTACAAGAAGGAAATGACCGAGGCCGGCAAGAAGTACTTCTCCGTCGCTTCCGGCGGCGGCACGGGTCGTACCCTGCATCCCGACAACATGGCTGCCGGCCCTGCCTCCTACGGCATGACTGACACCCTGGGCCGCATGCACTCCGATGCTCAGTTCGCCGGTTCCTCCTCCGTGCCCGCGCACGTTGAGATGATGGGCCTGATCGGCATGGGCAACAACCCCATGGTCGGCGCGACTGTCGCCGTGGCCGTGGCTGTGGAGAATGCTCAGAAGTAATCAAGCGAGGCACGCACATGCTGCGTGCCTCCATTTTGTTATGGAGGTTAGGAGCATGAGGAAGGTTATCGTCAGCATCCTGGTGTGTATGCTTTGCTGTTCTCTGGCCTGTGCGGAGGATGTGGTCATTCCGCAGGCGGTTCAGGATTTTTACGATGCGGTGAACAGGGCACTGCAGAATGAGGGCGCCCAGCCCGTGGCGGCAGAAATCACCATTCATACAGATATGGAAAGCTATCCGGCACAGTTTGATTATATGTGGCCGCTGGCAGTCAGCCGGGAAAATTATGATACATTGTATTGCTGGAAGATAGCAGATGAGGTGATTGTTACCGTTGCCTACATCGGTGATAAGCCGGCGGCATACATTCTGGACAGCAATGGTATACTTATGCGTGGGGGATGGACGCCATACAAGGAGGCTCTGTTTGCAATCCCGGAAGCGTATGAGACCCTCTACCCAGCTAAACGGAAAGGGTTCGATGGGGAGGCGTTGCTTTTTGATGGTGATGTCATGTCGTATGATGATCAGATGACCAAGCAGGCACTGATCAAATTTGACAATGAACTGGTTTCGATCTATCGGTCAGGAGAAGGTTTTAACCCTGAAATTTACTGCCTGCAGCTGATGCCTCTGGCGGCGTATGAGGGACTGGAAATGACGGCGGAACAGTATCATGAGACTGGCTTTGAGCTGTTCAGCCTGAATATCAAAGAGAGTATTGAGATGACGGAGTTCTTGAAGCAGCTCTTCCAGTAATTCCGGTTTTCACAGGGAGATCCTCGCAGGAGGGTCTCCCTTCTTGCATCAAAAAACAGAAGCCTTCTGGGACTAGGCTTCTGCATGTGTCACACCGGATTGTACCTGATTCGCGTCAGCTGCGCGCAATGGGCCAGCTCCTGCATGAAATGGTTCGGCAAATACAGCGCCGGATGCTTGCGCAGCCGCAGCGCCCCGCTGGAGGACAGCGCCTCCGCCACAAACTGCGAGCAGAAGTACCGGTTCCGCTGCACAAAGGGAATCCGCAGCAGGCACATCAGCACGCCGAGCTTGGTGTAACGATACTGCCTGCGCCGCCGCTCGAATTTGCGGATGCGCCACACCAGGCTGTCATAGGCCGCGTCCGGGATGGCGAGGGTGTAGCTGACGCTTTCCCGCACGCCTCGGCGGCGATGCCTGGCCATGGTTTCCCGGCAGAAGCCCTTGAAATTGAAGCTGTACATCGTCTCTGCCTGATAATCCAGCGCCAGGGAAGCATGGGTATAGCCACCGCCATTGATGAACCAGAAAAGCTTGGAGAACCAGTCGGTATATTTCGTCAGTACGACGGAGATGGTGCGCATGGGCATATCCTCACAATGTTTAAGAATTGTTAAACCTGTAAAAGGTTTTTAAAAAACCGAACAAAAAAGATCATAAACCAGATTTGGCGTTTTGTCAAGCGAAAATGTGGATTTTCATCAGTCTGCTGCTTTTTTTGTACAACAGATATACAGCCGCAGGGCGCGTATCTGTGCTATAATAAAGCAAATATCGTTTTTACAGGAGGATGAGCCTCATGGATTACCGCACCTATCTTCGTTATCACCCCGATGAAGCGGGTTATTTTGGCGAGTATGGCGGCGCGGTGCTGCCGGATGAATTGAAGGCGGCCTTCGCCGAGATCACCGACGCCTACCAGACCATCTGCCACAGCGCGCAGTTCATCCACGAGCTGCGGCGCATCCGCCGGGACTTCCAGGGCCGTCCCACGCCCGTGTATCACTGCGAGCGCCTGAGCCGCAAGGTCGGCGGCGCGCAGATCTACCTCAAGCGCGAGGATCTCAACCACACCGGCGCCCATAAGCTTAACCACTGCATGGGCGAGGGCCTGCTGGCCAAGTACATGGGCAAGAAGAAGATCATTGCCGAGACTGGCGCGGGCCAGCATGGCGTGGCGCTGGCAACGGCAGCAGCCTTCTTCGGCCTGGAGTGCGATATCTACATGGGCGAGGTGGACATTGCCAAGCAGGCGCCCAATGTCACCCGCATGAAGATCCTTGGCGCGAATGTTGTGCCGGTCAGCCATGGCCTGAAGACCCTCAAGGAGGCCGTCGATGCGGCCTTTGACGCCTATGCCAAGGAGTACAAGGACGCCATCTACTGCATCGGCTCCACCCTCGGCCCCCATCCCTTCCCGCTGATGGTGCGTGATTTCCAGATGGTCGTGGGCCAGGAGATGCGCGAACAGTTCAAGGACATGACCGGTCTGGAGCCGGATGTGGTCTGCGCCTGCGTGGGCGGCGGCTCCAACTCCCTGGGTACCTTTGTGCCCTTCCTGGACAGTGCAGTGGAGCTCTACGGAGTGGAGCCCCTGGGCAAGGGCGACAAGCTGGGCGATCATGCCGCCTCCATGAAGCACGGTACGCCTGGCGTGATGCATGGCTTCAAGTCCATCATGCTCAAGGACGAAAACGGCGAGCCTGCTCCGGTGTATTCCATCGCCTCCGGTCTGGACTATCCCTCCGTCGGCCCCGAGCATGCCTATCTGCGCGATCTGGGCCGCGTGCAGTATGACTCCGTGACGGACGAGGAAGCCGTGAAGGCCTTCTTCGCCCTGAGCAAGTACGAGGGCATCATCCCCGCGCTGGAATCCAGTCATGCAGTGGCCTTTGCCATGCGTAAGGCCAAGGAGATGAAGAAGGGCTCCATCCTCGTGACCCTGTCTGGCCGCGGCGACAAGGACGTCGATTACGTCGTCGAACACTACGGCTACGGCGAGGATTTCACGCTGTAAAAGGATTGATTGCTGCTCCCTCCTGTTTTTTCGGGAGGGAGCTTTTTTGTGCTTGCCAATTCATGTGTTATCGATTATACTGATATCAAGATTCAAACTTCATCAAAAGGAGTGCGTTGGATGGATAACTTTAATTTTTACAGCCCCACGGAGTTTGTCTTTGGCAAGGGTCGCGAGCATGAGGCGGGCCAGCTGGTGAAGAAGTACGGCGGCACAAAGGTGCTGGTGCACTTTGGCGGCGGCAGCGCGGTGAAGAGCGGTCTGCTGGATCGGGTGAAGGCCTCGCTGGAGGCGGCGGAGCTCCCCTATGTGGCCCTGGGCGGTGTGAAGCCTAATCCCCGCGATACGCTGGCCTATGAGGGCATCGAGCTGTGCCGCAGGGAGGGCGTTGACTTCATTCTGTGTGTGGGCGGCGGCTCGGTCATCGATTCGGCGAAAGCCATTGCCGCGGGCGTTCCCTATGCGGGAGATTTCTGGGACTTCTATTCCGGTAAGGCCGCAATCGCGGGAGCGCTGCCCGTGGGCACGGTGCTGACCATCGCGGCAGCCGGCAGCGAGGGCAGCGGAGACACCGTCGTGACCCAGGAGGCAACGGGCCTCAAGCGCGGTGCGGGCAGCAATCACCTGCGCCCCCGCTTTTCCATCATGAACCCGGAGCTGACCATGACCCTGCCGCCCTACCAGACGGCCTGCGGTGCGGCGGATATCATGGCGCATGTGTTCGAGCGCTACTTCACCAACACCCCCGAGGTGGAGATTACCGACCGCCTGTGCGAAGCAGTGCTGTGCACTATGGTGAAGGAAACGCCCCGCGTGATGGCCGATCCCATGAATTATGACGCCCGTGCGAACATCATGTGGGCGGGCACGGTGGCGCACACGAATATCGTAGGCGTGGGCCGCAGCCAGGACTGGAACAGCCACAACATCGAGCATGAGCTCTCCGGTCTCTACGATTGTGCTCACGGCGCGGGTCTGGCGGTGATCATGCCCGCCTGGATGGAGTTCGTCATGCCCCACAATCCCATGCGCTTTGCCCAGATGGCCAATCGCGTCTGGGGCTGTGCGATGAACTTCGCGCACCCGGAGGAGACCGCCAAGGCGGGCATCCGCTGCTTCCGCCGCTTTCTGCATGAGATCGGCCTGCCCATCAATTTCGCCGAGCTGGGCGCGAAGGTAGAGGATATCCCGACGCTGGTGGAAAAGCTCGGCCTTGGCGACGGCAAAACCGGAGGCTTTGTGCAGCTGAGCAGCGAAGACGTGGCGACGATCTATCATATTGCGGCAAAGGCCGCCCTGTAAGGAGGATGCATCATGAAGGCACTGTTCATTGGCGGCACGGGTACCATCAGCATGGCGATCACGCGCCAACTGGCAGAAAATCCCGATTGGGAGCTCTATCTGCTCAACCGCGGCAACCGCACGGCGGAGCTGCCGCAGGGCGTGAAGGTCATCCAGGCGGATATCAACAATGAAGAGCAGTCGGCCAGGGCCCTGGAGGGCATGCGCTTTGACTGCGTGTGTGATTTCATCGGTTTTGTGCCTGCCCAACTGGAGCGGGATTACCGCCTCTTTGCCGGGAAGACGAAACAGTTCATGTACATTTCCTCCGCCTCCGCCTATCAGAAGCCGGTGGGAACCTATGTCATCACTGAGTCCACGCCGCTGCACAATCCCTACTGGGAATACAGCCGCAACAAGATCGCCTGCGAGGAATACCTGATGAAGCAGTATCGGGAGCAGGGCTTCCCGGTGACGATCATCCGCCCCAGCCACACCTACGATGAGCGCAATATCCCCGTGGGCGCCCATGGCGACCGGGGCTCGTGGCAGGTGGTCAAGCGCATGATGGAGGGCAAGCCCGTCCTGGTGCATGGCGACGGAACCACCCTGTGGACCATCACGTACAACACGGATTTTGCCAAGGCCTTCATCGGCCTGATGGGCAATGTCCATGCCATCGGCGAGGCATATCACATCACGTCCGATGAGTCCGTGACGTGGAATCAGATCTACGGCATCATCGCGGATGCGCTGGGGGTGGAATACAAGCCCTACTATGTGTCCAGCGAGTTCCTGCACGCTGCCGGGAAGTACGATTTCGCCGGCGGCCTGACGGGCGACAAGGCCAACACGGTGGTGTTTGACAACAGCAAGGTCAAGCGCGCAGTGCCGGGCTTCACCTGCACGGTGCGGGCGGATCAGGGGTTGCGCCGGGCTATTGCCCATATGACCACCCATGCCGAGTGCCAGGTGGAGGACCCCGAATTTGATCAGTGGTGCGACAGGGTGATCGCCGCGCTTGAAAATGCGAAGGAGGCTGTGAAGCATGGTTGATGTGAAGGGCCGCTGGTGCCTGATCACGGGTGCGGCACGCGGCATCGGGTATCTCACGGCAAAAATGATGGCGGAGCGCGGCTGCAACCTCATTCTGCACAGCCGCAAGCTGGCCCACACCCAAAAAGTGCTGGCGGAGGTCACTGCGCTGGGCGTGGAGGCCTATGCGGTGCAAGCGGAGCTCAGCGACCTTGATGCGGTGAAAAGCATGCTGGCAGCCATTGACGAACGCGGCACGCAGGTGGATATCGTGCTGAATAACGCCGGCATGCAGATTGCCTATCGCGTGGATTACTTCAAGACTCCGGTGGAGGATTACACCGAGTCCTTCAAGATTAACACCATCGCTCCGGCGATGATCTGCTATCACTTCCTGCCAAAGATGATCGAGCGCGGATTTGGCCGCATTGTCAACACCACCAGCGGCATCCGTCTGGAGCCGGAACAGGCGGGCTACTCCGCCAGCAAGGCGGCGTTGGATAAGATCACCATCGACCTGGGCAGCAGGGTGCAGGGGACGGACGTGATGATCAACCTGACCGATCCCGGCTGGTGCCGCACGGATCTGGGCGGCCCCCATGCCCCCAACGCTCCGGAAAGCGCTATCCCCGGCATTGCCGTGGGCGCCTTTGTGGATGATGGCAAGTCTGGCAGGTACCTGAACGCGCCCTATTTCACAGGCCTCACCCTGGAGGAGGCCGTGGCCAAGGCCGAGGCCGAATTCGACAGTCCCTATTGATATCCAAAGGCAAAGCCGCCGGAGCATCAAACTTCGGCGGCCTTTTTACGTTTACAGATTGTACAGCGCGGTGAACTTCTTCGTGAGATAATTGGTATAGCAGCTGGGATCAAAGGGGGCGCCGATGGCATTTTCCAGCAGCTGGGGCGGGGTCAGCAGACGACCGTGGCGGTGAATCTTCTCGCCCAGCCAGGCGGTGATCTTTGTCAGATCGCCCTTTTCCACATCGCCCCAGGGATTGAAGTCACGCTCCATGGCGGCCAACATCTGCACGCCGTAGGCGCTGCCCAGGGCGTAGGAGGGGAAGTAGCCGATCATGCCGCCGGCCCAGTGCACGTCCTGCAGAATGCCCTCGCGGTCGCTGGGTACGGTGACGCCGAGATAGTCCCTGTACATGCTGTTCCACAGGGCGGGGAGCTCGTCCACCTTCGCGTCGCCGGAGATCATGAGCTTCTCCATTTCGTAACGGATGGCGATGTGCATGCCGTAGGTCAGCTCGTCTGCCTGGGTGCGGATGAGGCTGGGCTGGGATTTGTTCACCGCTGCGTAGAGTTCCTCAGCAGTCACACCGGTCATCTGGGCTGGGAAGCACGATTGCATCACGGGCAGCAGCGCGCGGCAGAAGGGGAGGCTGCGGCCGATGATGTTCTCGTAGAAGCGGCTCTGGCTCTCGTGCAGGCCCATCGACGCGCCGCTGGCCAGGTTGGTGAACTGGATTTCATCCGCCGTGCCCAGCTCGTACAGGGCATGACCGCCCTCATGGATGACGGAATACATGCTGTCCGCCACGTTGTCCTCGGCGTAGTTGGTGGTGATACGCACGTCCCATTTGTTGAAGTTGGTGGTGAAGGGGTGCTCCGTCTCGGCGATGCCGCAGCGATCACGGGAGATGGACATCATCGCCATGAGCTTGTCGGAGAAGATGCGCTGATCCGCGATGGGGAAGCGCTGCTTCAGAAAATCCGCCCGGGGCGCGGGACGCTTGGCAACTTCGAGGATTACAGGGGTGAGTCGCTCCCGCAGGAGGGCAAAGAAGGGATCGAGGGTCGCGGTGGAGGCGCCCTTCTCAAAGCCGTCCAGCAGCACGTCGTAGGCAGGGCGCGATGCATCCTTGTAGGAGGCGAAGCGGCGGTTGTAGTCGATAATCTGCGCCAGATAGGGGGCGAAGGCGGCATAATCATCCTTGAGCTTGGCCTCGTGCCACACGGCGTTGGCATTGGTGATCAGGGTCGAATAGGCAACGTACTCCTCCATGGGGATGCGTACGCTGTCGTCGTAGTCCTCCTTGAGCAGCTCTGCCTGGCGGAACTGGGCGGGGGTGACAGCGTCCTTATTGGCCAGGATGGTTTCCAGCATCTCCTTGACCTCGTCATTCACCAGCAGCTGGTAGGTCACGCCGGAAAGATACCCCATGGTGTCGCCGCGTCCGCGGGCGGAGGCAGCGGGCGCCGCTGTGTCACCGTCCAAAGACAATACGCCCATGGCATGGTTGTAGGCATGCTGTGCAGCCTGGAGCTCCTTCATCTTTGCAAGGGCCTGTTCAAGGGTCATGGGAATTCCTCCTTTTCAAAAGGCGCGTGCTGGATGCCAACACGCGCGCAGATTGATATTACATGGCAGCACCGAGATCGCCGGGGAGCTTTCTGCGCCACCACTTCATGCGGTAGGTGACGACGGAGAGCAGCATGCCCACGATCCAGGAGGTCAGAAGGCTGACGAAGAGCGCAGCGGGCTGACCATTGGGCCATTCCGCCGTGCGGGTCAGGAAGGCCAGCAGATACGCCAGAGGCATGCGCAGGATCACGGTGGTGAAGATGGAGATCCACATGGGGATGGTGGTTTCACCCGCGCCGCGCATGGAGCCCTGCAGCACCTGCGTCACAGAGAAGCAGATGTAGCCCAGCGCCAGGGTCTGCAGACCCTGCTGGCCCAGGGAGATGGTCAGCTCCGTCTTGGTGAACAGCCCCACCAGCTGATGGCCAAAGATCAGGATGCCCGTCACCATGACGGTGGAGGAAATCAGTGCGAGCTTGAGCATGGCCCTGATGCCGGGCTTAAGGCGCTCGCCCTTGCCTGCGCCGATGTTCTGGCCGATGTAGGTGGTGGCTGCCGTGCCGAAGGTGAAGTTGGGCATCATGGCAAAGCCGTCCACGCGCATCACGGCGGTGTTGGCGGCAACCATCGCGTCGCCCAGCGTGTTGGTCAGGGACTGCACCACAATCGCGGACATGGAGAAGATCATCTGTGTGATGCCTGCAGGAAGGCCCAGCGCGCCGATTTTGCGGGTCAGTGCCTTGTCGGGATGCACGATGTGCCTGATCTTCACGTCACACACGCTGCGCATCGTGCACAGCCGCCACAGGCACAGCACTGCGGAGACGCCCTGGGCGATGATCGTCGCCAGCGCCACGCCGGCAGCGCCCATCTGCTCCACCAGGGCCAGGTCAAGGAAAATGTTCAGCACGCAGGCAACCACCAGGAAGAGCAGGGGATACATGCTGTCGCCCATGCCGCGCAGGATGCCGGAGATGATGTTGTACATACCGCTGCCGATGATGCCCAGGAAGAAGATTTGCAGATAATCTGTCGCGCCCGCGCCGACCTCAGGGGAGGGCGGATTGGTCAAACCGATCAGCGCCGGGGACAGGAAGTACCCCGCCACCGTCATCAGCACACCGGACACGACGATCAGGAACAGCGCCGCGCCCACCACGCGGTTGAGCATCGGGCGGTCCTTTGCGCCAAAATACTGGGCGGACAGGATGGACGCGCCCGTCGAAATGCCCATGAACAGCACCAGCAGCAGATTCATGATCGGGCCTGCCAGGCCGACCGCCGCCAGTCCCTGATCACCCCAGGAGGACTGGCCGATGACCATCGCATCCACCGTGTTATACATCTGCTGTGCGAGGTTGCCGATCAGCAGGGGGATGGAAAACTTGAGAAGCCCGAACATCGGGGAGCCGACGGTCATATCCTGCGCGCCAAATAGACCGCGCAGTCTGGAGGTCAGAGTCATACATACGCTCCTTTATCTGATTGCATTCATACTTATTGTAACAGCTTTCATGCAGGATTGCAAGGCAAAACATAAACGATAACGACTGTTTTCCGTGGTGTTTCTGCAATAAAAGAGGCTTCCCCCTTTGTGGAAGCCTCAACGTCATTCCTCCACCCGCCAGTAGGTCTGCATCTCGCGGGCAAGGAGCTTTTCGCCGATCATGTCGCGGCGAAGGGTGCAGAAGTCATCGTGGAAATCCGCGAGGATGATGTTGACCTCGCGCTCGGTGTAGGTACGTCCATAGTCGAAGGCCTTCACGATCTCCTCCAGGATGATGCGCTCCTTCTTCTTCTGGGCGGGGATGGATTTGAGCTTGCCGTACTCGAAGAAGGCGGTGAGCACCTTCTGTCGGTAGGCCTCATCGCGCTGGGCCTGCAAATCGGCCTCATCGCTCTTTTCGCGGATGAGGTCAAGGATCGTTGTGCGGAAGATGCCCTCGTTGAGGGAGTACATGGTGTAATACTGGGTCTTGTAGGAGCGCACAGCGTCCACCTCAGCCAGCTTCCTGAGGTGGAAGGAGATCGTCGGCGCGGTCAGGTTCAGCCGTTCGGCCAGGCGCTCCACGTACATATCCTCCATCGCCAGGGATTTGAGGATTTGCAGCCGCGATTTGTCCGCCAGGCACTTGAACAGCGCCAGGGATTGGGCTTCGGTCATGTCAATTCGCCTCCAGGTTGCTTAGATAATGGCAGATGTCCTGCACCGTTTCGAGCTTGATGCGTTCGATGTGGGCCTTCTTTTCGTCGCCGTGGGCCTCGGCTATCTCGAGGCTCTTTGCCCAGGCGGCAGGGATGGTCGTCAGCTGGTCTGCAAGCTTGACCATGTCGCCGCCAAGCGCCGTGCAGGTCGTGCGGAAGATACCGTAGACATTTGCACGGATCTGCATGAAGCTCGCCTCGTCGCCCCGCTGGTCTGCGGCAAGGCGCTGCTGCTGGGCCTGGCAATGAGCAATACGGGCGTCACACCAATGGATAAATTCGTTGTTCATCATCGTCATTCCTCCTTTGATAAATCGATTATACAACGGTATTTTAGTTTAGTCAATATCTAATTAGATAAATATCGAATAAAATTTACAGAGAAAAGGCCCGCCAAAGCGGGCAAGCGCTCATTTGAGCGGAAAGGGTTCGTATCCAACGAAGGTTTTGCCGTCAAAATCCAGCCGGACGATCCAGGGCATCAGCCTGCGGATGGACTCGAACTGGTCGTACCCAAAATCAGGGTCAAAATAGTTCAGCACTGCCGAAATCGCCGTGCCGTGACCGCCGATGGCAACGCTCTGGCCATCGTATTCCCTCAGCACGCGCTGGAGCGCTGCAACATTGCGCTCCTGTACCTCCCGCAGGGATTCGCCGCCGGAGAGGTGATAGTCGAAGTCCGCCCACTGGCGGCGGGCGAAGGCGTCGAAATCATCGATCCAGCAGTCATCCACCCGGCGCTCGCGGAAGTCCGTGATGTGCACGATGGGCAGGCGCACGGTGTCGGCGAAGTCGCGCACGGTGTCCACCGCGCGGCGGTAGGGGCTGGAGAGCACCGCCGTGACGCCCTTGTCCATCAGGAAGGCGGTGACCAGCTTGCGATCCTCCAGGCCCCGGGGGCTCAGCTCGCGGCTCATGTCATCATGGTTGCGGTAGTTGGGCTCGGCATGGCGGACGAAATAGATGTGGGTCATGGCGCATCGCCTCCTTTCGTGCAGCGTGGATGCATCAGTTGCGGAAGCTCTCGATGCCCTTGAGCAGCTCCAGCTCGCGCACATCCCGCGTGACGGTGTACATTCGCCTTGTCAGCACCGTGCCGGAGCGGTAGAACATGCAGATAAAGGGGCAATCCTGGGCGAACTGGGTCTGGATCTCGTAGAGCTTTTGCTGATAGCTGGTCTGATCCAGCTGCGTGCGCAGATCCTGGCACAGCTCGGTCATGGCGGAGGAGCGGTAGCGGCAGTAGTTGCCAGTGTTGCCGGAGATGAGCATGAAGCCCGCGTCGGGGCACACATCCATGGCGTAGGAGGCCAGCGTCAGGGTGAAGTTGCCCGCAGAGAGGCGCTGCTGCACCTGCGCAAAGGACATGGTCGATACGCTCACGTTGAAGCCGTAGCTGTTGAGGGTATCGGCGATGTAGTTGGCGGTCTCCACGCGCACATCGTTGTCCGGCTCCTCGTAGACGTAGATGGTCATCTTGAGGGTCACGGATTCGCCCTCGTCGTTGGGGCGATCAAGGAGTCCGTCGTCATTGGTGTCCGCCCAGCCCTCAGCGTCCAGGAGGGCCATGGCCTTCTCCGGGTCGGTCTTGAAGTAGGAGGACACGCTCTCGTTATACATCCAGGTGCCGTTGACAAAGGGGGTGTCTGTGCGCTCCACCATGCCCATGTAGATCTGCTGGGCGATGTAGTCCACGTCGATCAGATAGCGGATGGCCTCGCGCACGCTCTTGTTGTTGGTGGGGAAGGCGGAATGGTTCATCAGCAGGCATTCCAGCTGATTGGTGCGGTAATCCAGCGCCAGGGAGGATGTGCCGCTCTTGTACTGGGCCGAGGCGATGGCGCGGGTGAACACCGTGTCCACGCGGGCGTATTCATAGGATTCGATCACATCGGAGGGCTTTTCGTGCATGACGAAAAGGATGCTCTTCACCTGGGGCGGGGTCTGCCACCAGTGCTCGTTGGGCGTGAGCAGCAGCGTGTTGCCGGGGGAGAAGGACTCTGCCACATATGCGCCGGTGCCGGGGGGATTATCCATCTCCAGCGCCCAGGCCGGCACCACGGGGAAGGTCATGGCGTAGAGCAGGCCGTAGTAATTGCGGCTGGCGCGAACCTCCACCACCTGCTCGCCCTTGGCGCTGATCTTGTCCACGAAATAGTCCAGGTTGAAGTAATAGCCCTTGTCGGCGCTGCTTTCGCTCTGGGCCTTGTTAAGAATCCACTGGGCTGTGGCGACAACGTCCGCCGCCGTGACGCGGGAGCCGTCGGAGAAATACAGATCATCCCGCAGCCGGAACGTCCAGGTTTTGCCGCTGTGGGTGTAGCTCTCCGCCAGGGCATACTCCGGCGTGTAGTCATCGCCGATGACCATCAGGCCGTCATACATCAGGTCGTAAATGCTCATGAAGTCGCGCTCCAGTGGCTCCAGGGGGCGGATGGCCTGGGTCTTGGTGCTCTGGATGCCCACCACCAGCTCATCCTCAACGTTCGAGGCCTCAGCGTGCAGCGGAATAAAGGGCAGAAGCGTTACTGCCAAGAGCGCGGTAAAGAGCTTCAAGAGGTTCGTCCGAATAAAGGAGCGCCTGGTAGATGCCATAAGCCTGAGTCACCCTTCCTGCGTATTGTCTGGTTTCGGAAATCGGTACGTTGTCCAGCGGCACGGTGCGTCCGTCGGGGGAGATGCTGCGGTCATCCAGCCAGGAGCGCACCTCGCCCTGACCGGCGTGATAGGCCGCGCACACCAGTACCGGGTCGCCGCCGAACTGCTCCGACAGATATCCCAGATACCAGCAGCCGTAGCGGATGTATGTTTCCGCGTCGTACATGCTGTCGAAGGTGTAGCTGTCATCGTCCAGCTTCCCGGCGATCCACTCCGCCGTATCGGGCATCAGCTGCATCAGGCCGCGCGCGCCCACGGAGGATTCCGCATTGGTGCGGAAGGAGCTCTCGTTGCGGATCACGGCAGCCACAAAGGCCGGCTGCAGGTTGTACTGCGCCGCATAGCGCTCGATGCTGTCCTGCCAGGTGATGCGGCGGCCTTGATCGTCCTCGGTCACGTGATAATTGGCGAGAATCGCATCCTTGGCAGCCAGGCGCTCCTCCTCTGCCGTGACGAGGTAGGCCTGCATCAGGTACTGGGCGGCCACAAGGGCCATCACCACCAGGAGCATGATGGTCAGTGCCGCGGTGAGCCATCCAGGGATGGGCTTTTTGCGTGTGTGCTCAGCGGAGGCCTCCGCCGGTGCTGGCTCATCGATGGCCTTGCGGCGGAGGGCGGCGGGTACGTCGCTGTTTCTGCGCTGGATGGGCGCGGGTGCGCTGTCGGGCATGCTCCAGCCGGACTGTACCGGGGCAGCGGGACGCTGCAGGGCCTTGGGGGTCGAGTTGCGCACAGCCGTGGGCGTCACCTGGCGTTTGGGCCGGGGCGCTGGCGCAGAGGGCGTCATCTGCCAGTCCCGCTGTGCAGGCTGCACAGGCATTGCCTGCTGTACGGGCTGTGCTGGCACCTCGGGCATCTGCCATGTGCGCTGCATCAGCTCCCCGGAGGGCGCTGTGCCGCTTTCCTGGCGGAGCCTGTCCGCGCGGCGGCTGCGGGTGCGCTGGTTCGGGTTCGTTTCCATGAAGCCTCCTGACAGATCAGCCTTTGCCGATCTCGTGAGCATAAAGTTCGGGGATCATAGCCTTAGTGTACTGTATCGGGCCGCTTGTGTCAATGACAACATCGGCCATGGCGGCTTTTTCATCCGCAGGAAGCTGGCTGGCAAGGCGGCTTTCGGCCTCCTCGCGGGTGAAGCCGTCCCGGGCCATGAGGCGCTGGAGCTGCATTTCACGGGGGATATAGGCGCACCACACCACATCGCACAGGCCGTCCAGCTCCTTTTCGTAGAGCAGGGGCATGTCCAGCACGCAGGCCATGGCGCCGCCCGCACGAGCCCTTTCGATGCCCTCAAGGATCATCTCCCGCAGCAGCGGCTGCATGATGCCGTCCAGCAGCGCCCGCTGGTTGGCGTCTGCAAAGACGATGCTCCCCAGCGTCCGGCGGTCAAGGGTGCCGTCCGGGCAGAAAATCCCGTTACCAAAGGCCTTGCGCAGGGACGACAGCGCCCGGCCGCCGGGGGCCGTCAGCTCCCGCGAGAGCACGTCTCCATCGATGATGACCGCGCCAAGCTGCCGCAGCTCCTCGCTGATGTTGGACTTCCCACAGGCGATGCCGCCCGTCAGACCGATGATGTGCATAGCTTCCCTCCCAGGATATAACGAATCAGGCAGCGCTTTCCCTGCATTCACGCAAAGTGCCCGGCAAGGCGGTGCGCCTCGTCGGGCCAGGGGTCAACGCTTCTTCCAGAGGTTAAACAGGCCAAAGCCCGCCAGGAACTTGCCGAGGGTGAACCCCTTTTTGCGCCCCTTCTTGCCGAAGATGGCGATGAGCAGGATCACCGTCCAGACTACCTTGCCAAAGGAGAGGGTCGTGTCGATGTGATCGTCCAGCAGGTCGCCGATCTGGTTTTGCAAATCCTCCAGGGTGAGGCTCCCGTCAGTGTCCTTCTGCTCGCTGTGGTCATGGAGCAGCTGCTGATGGAGCGCATCCACGGAATGACCGATGGGTTCCACCCCAAAGAGCGCGGCAATCTTGCCGGAGAGGGTGTCCGCGAGGCGCTCGTCGAAGTCCTCCACGGCGTCCTCGCACTTGTTGATGCTGTCCTGCAACTTGTTGCCCGCGCTGGTATGCAACTCAACGCAGCGCAGCAGCAGCTCCTCGCGCTCGTCATTCCATCCGCGCACCGTGCCGATGCAGATGGCGCCAACAACCAGCACCACGCACAGCACGATGCTTAAAATCGTGGAAAGGGAAGGCTTGTTCATTCGTACATATCCTCCGATTGCATAAGCGAGGCGGCAGCGTGCACCAAGCCCCCGCTGCCGCCGATGTCAGTGATTACTTGCCGTAATTGGTCGCAAGAAGCTTGGCCTTGAGATCCTGCTCCATGGCGTACATGGTCTTCTCAGCCTCGATGCGCTGCTGACGGCCCTGGGCCTGGATAGCCATGACCTCGTTGATCGTATCGATCAGGCTCTGGTTGGTCTGGATGAGGGTATCCATATCGATGATGCCGCGCTCGGCCTCGCGGGCGGTCTCGATGGTGCCCATTTTGAGGGTTTCGGCATTCTTCTTGAGCAGCTCATTGGTCATGTCGGTCACGGCCTTCTGCGCCTTGAGCGCCTGCTGGCTGTGATGCAGGCCCAGCGCCAGCACCATCTGGCTCTTCCACAGGGGGAGGGTGTTGGCCAGGGTGGACTGAATGCGCTCCACCAGCAGGGAATCATTGTTCTGCAGCAGGCGGATCTGAGGAGCCATCTGCATGGACACCTGGCGGGTCAGCTTCAGGTCGTGGAGCTTCTTTTCAAAGCGGTCGCACTGGGCGGCGAGGTCATTGGCCTTCTGGGCGTCCATCGCATCGCCGGACGCAGCGGCAGCGGCATGCAGCGCCTTGAGCTCGCCATTGCGCACGCGCTCCAGCTTCTCTTCGCCCGCGATGATATAGAGCGTCAGTTGGCGGAAGTAGGCGGTGTTCTGATCGTAGAGGTTGTCAAACATCGCCACGTCCCTGAGCAGCTGCACCTGGTGGTTCTCCAGGCTGTTGGCGATGCTCTCGACATTCACGCTGACCTTGTTGTAGCGGGCCTTCATGCGCTCCATGCGGTCCTCGGCCTTGGAGAAGAGCTTCATGATGCCCTTAGGCTCCTCGGCGTCGGTCTCAAAGCCCTTGAGCTCCACCACCAGATTCTCCAGCATGTCGCCGACCTCGCCCGTATCCTGGCTGCGCACGGCCTCCAGGGCGGAATCGGAGAAATCGCTGATGTGCTTCTGTGCGTCCGCGCCAAAGAGCAGCACGTGGTCGGGATTGGTCACGTCCAGCTTGCCGATGAAGTCCTCAATGGCGATCTTCTCCGCCTCGGTCAGCTGGGATGCGTCCAGGTGGGGAGCCTTTGCGGGCTCAGCCACGGGAGCGGCAGGGGCAGCCGCGGGCTGCTGGATGCTTGCCTCGGGGGCCTCGGGCGTTACAGGATCGGGCACTTCGGGGGTCAGGGACAGCACGGGGGTGTTCTGCTCAGTCATGGGGATTCCTCCTTATCAAAATCATGCGTAATGCAGCTTACTTGGCAGAGCTCTTGTCGTAGAAGGACTGGAAGGGATTTTCGGCAGAATTGGGCACATTCAGGACGGGGGCGCCCTGGTTGAGCTGCGCGGAGGTCGCGGTGGGCGCGTCGGCCGTCTGGGCGGCGCGGGTGCTTTCCAGCTCCTGCTGGCGTTCGCGCAGCGCCTCGGTCAGCTTCGACTCCATGTAGCCGTCGCGCATCATCATCTGCTCCAGCACGTCGATCTCGGTGGAAATGTCCATGAGATCGTCCTTGTGCATGGCGTCCAGCTGCTTCTGGCTGGCCTGGAGAATCTTATCCAGCGCGTGCACGATGTTCTCGCGGGTCATGGAAATCTCGCTATAGGACACGCCGTGGTTCTTGCTCGTGCGGTATTTTTCCAGCAGCCCCTGGGTGGTGGGCAGGTAGTAGTTGAGGAACTTGCGCAGTCTGCCGGCCTTGTCAGGATCCTCGGCCACAATTTGAAGCATCTGCTTGCAGGTCTTGTCCAGCTCCTCCAGGCGGCGGGTGAAGACGTACTCATCAATGGCGTCGCGCTCCTGACGGATACCCTCCAGCAGCTCCAGGCCGTTGACCACGACCTCCTTGGCCCGCTGATCCTCCGGCAGATCCACCTTGAGCTGCGGTTCCTGCTTCACGGCCTTGCCATCCTTGGTTTCAAGGCCCTTCATGGGGCTGGCCATAACCTGCACCAGCTTCGCCACGCCCAGCGCCACCGCGCCGCCGATGATCAGGTGCGTCAGTCTGCGGAAAGGGAAGAGCAGCGCATACGCCAGCAGCGTCGCGCCAAAGGCGATGATGCCCGCCTTCTTGCCGGATTTCTGGTTGGACTTCTTCTTGGCCATGTCAATGACTCCTTTATGTCATGCTTACGCTGAAAATCATATCACGCCGGCGGCCTTTTGCAAAGGCTTTATGCACCAAAGATACAATTTCCTGCCCGAAAGCATCGTAGAGCTGTTTCAAATCGTATCCATTATAGCACATTTAGCGCTGTGTGAAAAGAAGCTGAATATGAGAATTTGATGAATTCTTGAGGAGAAGGAGGTGGGCGGGGCGTTTCCTCGTTAGTCGGGACAAGCTCCCCCTCGGGCTTTAACGAAAACATTCCTTACACGGAGGAACGGCCGGGAGGGACTTTAGGCCCGACCAGTGACGAAGTGAAAAACTCAACGAAGTAGCCATGGGCCATGTTTTTGACACCCTGACAGCTCATCCAAAGGGGGAGCCTCTGGGCGCTTGGCATACCCCTCCCACTCCACGCATACCCTTCCACAGAAAACCCATGCAGGAGGAAGGAAGAATGGATATGAATCTGATGACGGAGACGTTGACGATTGAGCAGCCGCTGGGAACGTGTCAGAGTCAGGCGGTGGTAGAGGGAGATGTGACGCTCAATGGGGGCCTTCGGGAGGAGGCGCATGTGCTGAGCGCCGGAGGCATGGCAGTGGTGGAGAACACGGAGGCCCTGCAGGATCGGGTGACGGTCAGCGGACGGGTGGTGTTCCATGTGCTCTATACCCAGGGTGATCCCCAACGGGTGCAGAGCGTGGAGGCCACGGCGGATTTCACGCACCTGTGCGAGCTGGCGGGGGCGCAGCCGCGCTCCAGCGTCTATGCGGATGCGCAGGTGGAGCATGTGGAGGCGCGGGTGCAGAGCGGGCGGCTGGCGCTGCGGGCGATTCTCCGCATCAGCGCGCGGGCCCTGGTGCAGCAGCCGGTGGAGGTGCTCACGGGCGTGGCTGGCGGCGAGGGCGCGCAGGTCAGGACGCAGCAGTTCACCATGCGGCGCACGGTGGCGCAGGGCAGCACGGATGTGTTGCTGCGGGAGGAATTCGAGCTGCCGGAGGGACTGAGCATCCACGAGACCCTGTGCGCCACGGCCTATCCGGTACTATCGGATGTCAGCGGCGGCCTGGGGCACATCGGCCTGACGGGTCAGGTGGCGCTGGAGGCGGTGCATGCCACGGATGCGGAGGGACATCCGCTGACGGTGACGCGCCATACGCTGCCCTTTGAGCAGAGCGTGGAGGCTGCTGGCGAGAACGGCGACATCCTCCAGGGCCGCGTGACGGTGAAGGACGTGGCCGTGGCCAGCCAGGACGCGGGCGATGGCTCCAGGACGCTGCGGGTGGAGGTGCTGCTGGGCATGAATGCCTCCGCTGACCGCCAGGAGGCCGTGAC
>JAFUOR010000093.1 GCA_017481825.1 Clostridia bacterium | reverse complement strand
TCCTTCTCGATCATGGAGGCAAGCGTAAATACCTCGTCCATGGTCAGGCCAAGCTCCTGCGCGCGCTCGTCATAGCTGAGCGAATAGGCTGCCTCCGTCTGGGAGAGCAAACGCTTGATGATCGTATCCGCACCGGAAATGGTATAGATCTCGTAGGTGTTGGGCGAAAGATAGCCCTCCAGGACGTACTTGCGCTGGGAGACGTCCGATTGCGCCAGAACATCCGCGATGTAGTAGTAATCGGAGAACTTTTCGCCGCTTCTGCACAGACTCAGGAACTCCGCGCTGTCGCTGAGGACGCCGTCCTCCACCAGCTTGGCCGCAAACTCCTCCAGCGTCCAGCCGGGGATCATCGTGATGTTGCGCACGATGGGGTTGCCATCGCCCATGGTGAGCTGCTCGGCGATCTCCGTCATGGTCATCGCCGGATTGAGCACATAGCTGCCCGCCTGGATTTTCTGGCCCATGCCCGCAAAATCGCAGTAGTACTTGAACACCGTGCGGTTGCGGATCAGGCCCGCCGCCTCCAGGTTGTTCGCCACGCGGGTCAGGCTCTGGCCGGACTCCACGGTGAAGCCCATGGCGGTTCGGTTATTCACATCTGCCGGAGCAAGGTAGGTGTCATACACTGTGCTCCAGATGGAACTGATGATTCCCACCACCACCAGCACGCTGCCCAGAACCACAAGAATGGGCCGCACCAGCCGCCACAGGGCGCTGTACCAGTACGGGCCGTACTCCCGCTCGTCGCGGACGCTTTGGTAGGTATCGTTACGCTTTTTCAAAGCAGAAACCTCCTTGGATCATTACACGCCAGGGATGCCCATATCGATATCCGCCGCCTCGGTCACAATTTTGAAGATATCCGCCAGCGCCTGCTGCAGACGCATCTCCGCCAGCAGGTACTGCGATACCTCCGGCTTGCCAAACAGCAGCGCCGTGATGCCCTGGAAGCGCTGCATATCATCGCTGTCAGGCTGCTGGCCGGATACTGCGGCCATCTGCAGCTTCACCTGCAGCTTCTTGTATTCCTTGATCAGCGCCGCAGTGGTCTCGTCCGCCATGACCTCATCCTTGAGGCCGTGATACGTCTGATACTCCTCGCTGTGACGGATATCCTGCGCAAGGCGATGGGCGTTTGAATACTCCATAATGATTGTAACCTTCCTTTCATATCATGAAACGATTCGCTCCCGGTAATTCTTCCCTCACCTGGTAAAAAACGAAGGAGAGGCACACATGTACCTCCCCTATCATAACAGATATAAGGCTTTCCGTCAAACGTCAGGGACGCTGCCCCTGGACCCCGGCAAGGGGCGCTGCCCTTGCATCCCGCTTAGGGGCGCTTCACCCCTAAGACCCCCTCCTCGCGATTGGGTTGAGAGCCTCCGGTTAAGGTTGCGCACGCGTGGTTGTTGGGGGGGGACGAAACTTTGCAATGAGATGAGGAGGTCAGACGTCCAGAATGATCGGTAGGATCATCGGGTTGCGCTTGATCTTCTCGTAGATGTAGCGGTGCAGATCGTCCTTGATGCGATTCTTGAGGTTCGGCCATTCTTCGCCCGCAAGGCTGGAGGAGGCGAGAATCTGCCTCACCACATCGCGGGTGTTCTCGATGATATCCTCGTTTTCACGCACATAGATGAAACCGCGGCTGATAATGTCCGGGCCGGAAACAAGCTTGCACTCGTCGCGGTTGATGCCCATGACCACGATGATCAGGCCATCCTGGGAGAGGTGCTTGCGGTCACGCAGGACGACATTGCCCACATCGCCGATGCCAAGGCCGTCCACCAGCACGCCGCCGGTGGGCACCTGCTCGGCAAGGTAGAGGCCCTCCTCGTTCATCTCGTAGACCTGACCGATCTCGGGGATCACGATGTTCTGACTTGGCATGCCCATCGATTCTGCCAGCTCGGCGTGCTGCCAGAGCATGCGGTATTCGCCGTGCACGGGGATGAAGTACTTGGGCTTCACCAGTGCGTGCATGAGCTTGAGCTCCTCCTGGCGGGCATGACCGGAGACGTGCACCTCCGCCAGTGCCTCGTAGACCACCTGCGCGCCGCAGCGGTAGAGCTGGTTGATGACGCGGCTGATGAACTTCTCGTTGCCAGGGATGGGATTGGCGGAGATGATCACCATATCGGTGGGACGGATCTGCAGCTTGCGGTGCTCGCTGTACGCCATACGGGTCAGGCCTGCCATGGCTTCACCCTGGGCGCCGGTGGTCATGACGAGGATCTCGTCATCCATATACTGATCCAGGTCATCCGCCTCGATCATATAGCCCTCGGGAATGTGCAATTCGCCGATCTGCATGCACACGCGGCTGTTGTTGACCATGCTGCGGCCGATGAAGCAGACCTTGCGCCCATAGGCCACCGCATTGTCGATGATCATCTGCATACGGTGGATGTTGGAGGCGAACATGGCCACGATGATTCGGCCCTTCGCATCCCGGAAGAGCTTCTCGAAGGTGGTGCCGATCTTGCGCTCGGAGATGGTCTGGCCGGGACGCTCCACGTTGGTGGATTCGCACAGCATGCACAGCGCGCCCTTTTCGCCGATCTCCGCGAAGGTGGCCAGGTCGGTCACATGGCCATCGATGGGAGTATAGTCAATCTTGAAGTCGCCGGTCACCACCACCGTACCGGCGGGACAGGTGATGGCAATGGTGCAGGCTCCGGCGATGGAGTGGCTCACATGGATGAACTTCGCCGTGAAGTGCTTGCCCAGCTTCACCTCATCGCGGGGCTGCACCACCTGCATGGGAATGCCCGGGATGCGGTGCTCCTTGAGCTTGAGATCCACCAGCGCCAGCGTCAGCTTCGTGCCATAAAGGGGCGCGGGAACCTGGCGCAGGATATAAGGCGTTGCGCCGATATGATCCTCATGACCATGGGTGAAGAGATAGCCGCGGACGTTCTTCTTCTTGGCGACCAGATAGCTCACATCCGGGATCACCAGATCCACGCCCAGCATGTCCTCCTTGGGGAAGATGCTGCCGCAGTCCACCACCACGATGTCGTCTTCATATTCAAATACCGTCATGTTCTTGCCAATCTCATCCACACCGCCAAGGCTGACGATGCGCAGACGGCTTGCCGTTTGCTGCTTGATTCGCGGGCTCACAGATGGCCTCCTTTCCTGTCGGGCTCCGGCCCGACGTCCTCTCCGGCTGCTTCACCGGACTGGCAAATTAAAAATAACACACGTTATCAATACTGAGGACAATCGCTCCGTCCACAGCTTCATGATGTGATTGTGTGCAGGCGCCCACCGAGGCAGCCTGATTCTATGGCGAGCACACCGTCCCGGCTCATTGCACGCATCCATGCGCCAATGACCGCCGCGCCCCTCCGGGCCGGACTGAATATGAACGCCAGCTATCGGCTTGCCGGTCGCATACTGCCGCCGGCAATACCTTTCGTTCTACTATTATAGCACAGACTCCGGAAAAAATCCATAGGAAATTCCTCATCCATTCAAAACATTTTTGCACAATCCGGTGAATTTTGCACGCATTTTTGGCAAATGCACAAAAAAAGTTCCGTTAAGAGCGAACATTCTTAACGGAACATGTGTTATCTTTCTTATGCGTACAGGGGGAAGTTCACCATCAGCGCCTCGACCTCGGCCTTGACCTGGGGCACGGCGGTCTCGCCCTCCTTCACCACGCGGGCGATCCACCTGGCGATCATGGCCATGTGCTCTTCCTTCAGGCCGCGGCTGGTGATGGCGGGGGTGCCCACACGCACACCGCTGGTCACAAAGGGCGAGCGCTTCTCATTGGGCACGGTGTTCTTGTTGACGGTGATGTTGGCCTCCTCCAGGAGCTTCTCGAGCATCTTGCCGGTCATCTCGGTATCGGAGAAGTCCAGCAGCAGCAGGTGGTTATCCGTGCCGTCCGATACCATCTTGATGCCTTCTTCACGCAAGGCCTTTTCAAAGGCCTTGGCATTGAGGACGATCTGATGCTGATAGGCCTTGAACTCCTCGCTCAGCGCCTCGCCGAAGCACACGGCCTTGGCGGCAATCACGTGCATCAGCGGGCCGCCCTGGGTGCCGGGGAAAATCGCCTTGTCGATGGCCTTGCCCCACTGCTCCTTGCACATGATCATGCCGCCGCGGGGGCCGCGCAGGGTCTTGTGGGTGGTGGTGGTCACAAAATCGGCATAGGGCACGGGAGAGGGATGCTCGCCCGCCGCCACAAGGCCTGCGATATGGGCAATATCCACCATCATCAGCGCACCGACCTCATCGCAGATTTCGCGCAGCTTTGCAAAGTCGATCGTGCGCGGATAGGCGGACGCACCGGCGACAATCAGCTTGGGCTGGCATTCCTTCGCCTTGCGCAGCACATCGTCATAGTCGATATAGCCATCGGCATTCACGCCATAGGACACGAAGTTGAAATACTTGCCGGACATGTTGACCGGGCTGCCGTGGGTCAGGTGGCCGCCATTGTCCAGGGCCATGCCCATGACCGTGTCACCGGGTGTCAGGACGGCGAAATACACCGCCATGTTGGCCTGGGCGCCGGAATGGGGCTGGACGTTGACATACTCACAGCCAAAGAGCTGCTTGGCGCGCTCCCGGGCCAGATCCTCCACCACGTCCACGCACTCGCAGCCGCCATAGTAGCGCTTGGCCGGATAGCCCTCGGCATACTTGTTGGTCAGGCAGGAACCCATGGCCGCCATGACTGCGGGGGACACAAAATTTTCAGAAGCAATCAGCTCAATATGGGTACGCTGACGGTTCAGCTCCGCCTCGATGGCGTCGCACACGGCAGGGTCAGCGCTGCGAATGACGTTCAGTTCCATGGTTACACAACCTCCATGATGATGAAATCTATTCCATTATACATAAAAAAAGAACCGTGTACAGTCAAAATACACAGTTAAAACAATCTGAACGGCGAAAGTACAAAAATACCGTACGCTCAGATTGAGCACCCCCGCAGCACATCCATCATATGCTTATTGCTGCTTCCTTCCGGACCTGACAAGGTTCACACTGAAGAATCGCACGGGACCCAATCGTCATTGCAATACGGCCTGTATAGTATAGTACATTGGGCCGGTTTTTGCAAGGGGAACATTTGTGTTTTGTCAATTCTGAAAGCCTCCCCCACTGGGAAAGGTTGCCGAACATATGCCAGGTCGGATAAGGTTCTCTCGCAGCGGGCTCAAACCCGCCCCAAGGGGAGCCTTTGGGTCGTCCGCTTGCGTTCCCCCACTATCCTCAATTTATTTTGAATTGCAAACTTTTAATTTCAAAATAATCTTGACAACCATGCCCAACTATGGTATGCTTGACCACGCTGATTCGTCAGCATTTACTTACAGGATTTACTTTGAACTTCAAACATTCATCAATCATCCGAGGTATACCATGGAAAAGCATGAGAAAATGATCGATCAGGTGCTGGTTCACCTGTTCAACGATCTGCTGCGCATTGAGGAGCGCACGCTGCAAAAGCAGTGCCCAGGATTGTCCATGCGGGAGATCCACATCATTGAAGCCGTGTGCGCCGCGCAGCATGAGGACAACACCATGACCGTGCTGGCTGCAACGCTGCGGGTGACCGTGGGCTCACTGACGGTGGCGGTCTCGACCCTTGTGCGCAAGGGCTATCTGGAGCGCCGCCAGTCCACCGTGGACAAGCGCCGTGTGCATGTTCTTCCCCTCCCCCCGGCGCTGGAGGTAGAGAAGCATCACCGCGCCTTCCATCGCCGCATGGTGGAGGCTGTGACCACCGCCCTGCCCAACGAGCAGCTGGATGTGCTCATCGACGGCTTGAAGGCCGTCAACGACTATTTCTACGGCCAGGAGGAAATGTAAACCATGATCCGCATTGTAACGGACTCCATGTCCGATTATATCCACACACCCTACAGAGACAGCGGCGTCGCCATTGCCTATCAGCCCGTGCGCTTTGGCATGGAGGAATTCCCCGATGACGGCGTGACCATCACCCAGGCGGACTTTTACGCCCGGCTGCGCGTGGCCTCCGAGCTGCCCAAGACCTCCATGGTGCCCATGCAGACATGGAAGGACATCATCAACCGGATTTTGCTGGAAAACGCCGAGGATACCGTGCTGGTCATCACCGGTTCCTCGAAGCTCTCCGGCGGCTACCAGAGCGCGCTTCTGGCCCAGGAGGGCTGCAAGGACCCCTTCCGCGTGGCCGTGGTGGATTCCCTCTCCGCCACCTGCGGCGAGATCATGCTCATTGACGAGGCCGTGCGCCTGCGCGACTCCGAGGCGAGCCTGGATCAGGCCGTAGCTGCCCTGGAGGCGCTCAAGAGCCGTCAGCGCCTCATCGGTCTGGCGGACGACCTCAAGTACCTGGTCATGGGCGGACGGCTGAATCCCCTTGTCGGCAAGGTCGGCAATGCCCTGTCCATCAAGCCCACCCTCAAGCTTGAGGGCGGCGTGATCGAAAAGGAGGGCATGGTGCGCGGCACGAAGAAGGGCTATGCCTGGTATATCGAACAGCTGCGCCAGTATCCGCCGCAATCCGGCTCCACCATCTACGTCGGCGGCGCGGACTGCCCCGACACCACCGCCATGCTC
>JAFUOR010000092.1 GCA_017481825.1 Clostridia bacterium | reverse complement strand
TTGCATCCTTCGCCCTGAGCCTGTTCAGCTGGAACGGCCTGGGCCCGATGAATTTCGTGGGTCTGGACAACTACGTCAAGCTTTTTACCAACGACTCCAAGTTTTATGGGTCCCTGCTGACCACCTTGCAGTACGCAAGCATGTCGGTCATCCTGTCCATCATCTACTCGATGATCATTGCCCTTCTGCTGAACCGGAAGATCCCGGCCCGCGGATTCTTCCGCGCGATCTTCTATCTGCCCTATGTGCTGCCCGCCATGGCGGTATACCTGGGCTGGAAGTGGCTGTACGACTTCAACCATGGATTCTTCAACTATGTGGTGAAGCTGCTGGGCGGCGCACCCATCAAGTTCCTGGATTCCTCTGCGCTGGTCACACCTTCGCTGGCGTTCATCGCTGTGTGGCTGAGCGGTAACCTGATCGTCATCTTCCTTGCAGGCTTGCAGAATGTCCCCCGCACCTACCACGAAGCGGCGGAGATCGACGGCGCCAACGCATGGCAGCGGTTCTGGAAAATCACCATTCCCTGCATGACGCCCATCATCTTCTACAACCTGCTCATGAGTCTCGTCAGCAACCTGCAGGTGATCACCCCGGCGCTGTCCCTGACCAAGGGCGGCCCCGGAACCGGCAGTTACTATATGTGCTATATGCTCTACCAACAGGCGTTCAAGTCCCACAAATACGGCTATGGCAGCGCCGTGGCGGTGATTCTGTTCATCCTGATTGCCATTTTCACCGCGATCCTGTTTGCCACCAGCAAGGGCTGGATCTTCTACGAGGGGGATGATAAAGAATGACGGCTGCAACGATGAAGAAACCCTCCGGTCGTCTGGCCTCCAAGAAGAAGCGCGAACAGGCCGCCAACATCCTGTCCATCGCCGTGCTGATCCTGCTGGGGCTGATCGTCATGTTCCCCATCTATTGGATCTTCCGCTCGTCGCTCATGTCCAACGGCGAGCTGTACGCTTATCCTCCGGCCTTTACACCTCCTGAATGGCGTTTCTCCAACTACACGGAGACGCTGAAGGTCTTTGATTACTGGAAGTTCCTCGGCAACACCATGACCATCCTGGTGCCCTCCGTCATCGGCGCGGTCATCACGGCTACCATGGGCGGCTATGCCTTTGCCCGTCTGCGCTTCCGGGGCAAGAAGTTTCTGTTCATGCTCTGCGTGGGATCGATGTTGCTGCCTTCCATGGTCACGCTGATCCCCCTGTTTGTCGTCTGGGCAAAGATGGGTCTGGTCAATACCTACTGGCCGCTGATCCTGCCCCATTTCTGCGGCGGCGGCGCGTTCAACATCTTCCTGATCCGTCAGTTTGTCAAGACCGTCCCGCGGGAGCTGGACGAAGCTGCCACCATCGACGGCTGCGGCTATTTCCGCATCCTGGTGTACATCATCGTTCCGGCGATCAAGTCCGCCATGATCGTGGTGGGCCTGCTTAAGTTCATTGAGCTGTGGAACGATCTGCTCCAGCAGGTCACCTACATCACCCGCCGGGAGAACTACACCCTGGCCCTGGGCCTGAATATCTTCAAGGGCTCCTTCAATGACGACTGGTCATCCATCATGTGCGCCACCTGCCTGTCCTTCATTCCGGGCATCGTGTTCTACCTGATCGGCCAGCGCTACTTTGTCGAAGGCATCGTCATGACCGGCATGAAGAACTGACAACGGGCAGCAATATAAGACCACCACGCGGGAGGTGTGTGTAAGTGGCAACGACTCAATCGCGCGAAAAGGGTCGAAGACTCCGCGAAATACCGCTTAACCGGGTCAGGATCACGGACGCTTTCTGGTCGCCGCGCCAGCGTCTGATGACCGACGTGACCATCCCCTACATGGAAAAGATCCTCCGGGACGAGGTGCCGGGGGCGGAAAAGTCCCATGCCATCAGCAACTTCCGCATGGCTGCGGGTGAAGAAACCGGCGAGTTTTACGGCATGGTGTTCCAGGACAGCGATGTGGCAAAGTGGCTGGAAGCCGCGGCCTACTCCCTGGCGCTGAAACCGGACAAGGAACTGGAAGCCCGCGTGGATGACGTGGTCGCCCTCATTGGCCGCTGCCAGCAGGAGGACGGCTATCTCAACACCTACTTCACCGTGAAGGAGCCGGAAAACCGCTGGGCCAACCTGCTGGAATGCCACGAGCTTTATTGCGCCGGACACATGATCGAGGCGGGCGTTGCCCTGCACGAAGCTGCCGGTAAGGACGAGCTGCTGCACATCTGCATCCGACTGGCGGATCATATCTGCGACAGGTTCATGCAGGTGGAGGGTATCCCCGGCCATCAGGAGATCGAGATCGGCCTGATGCGGCTGTACCATGCTACCGGCAATGCGAAATACCGCGATATGGCATTGCGCTTCCTTGACCTGCGCGGACAGGATCCGCAGTGGTTTGAAAAGCATACGCCCAAACATCCGGGCATCCACTACGGTGGATATGACATCATCGCCGAGGATACCGCTTACAACCAATCCGACGTGCCTGTCAGGGAACAGACCGTTGCCCGCGGCCATGCAGTGCGCCAGCTGTATATGCTGACCGCCATGGCGGATGCTGCTGCCGACACCGGCGACGCAGAGTTGATCGCCGCCTGTGACCGGCTGTTCGACAACATCACCCAGAAGCAGATGTACGTCACCGGCGCAGTAGGCTCCACGCCCCATCATGAAGCCTTCACAGTGGATTACGACCTGCCCTCGGACCGCTGCTACGGCGAGACTTGCGCATCTGTGGCGATGACATTCTTTGCGCATAACATGCTTGCCATCAAGCCTGATGGACGGTATGCCGACCTGATGGAGCTGGAGCTGTACAACGCTGCCCTCGCCGGGATGTCGCAGGACGGCAAACGGTTCTTCTATGTGAATCCGCTGACCGTGGATACCAGCGTCTCCGGCATTGTCCCCGGCTATGAGCATGTGCTGCCCCAGCGTCCCGCGTGGCATGCCTGTGCCTGCTGCCCGCCGAACCTGGCTCGGCTGATCGCATCCTTGGGCAAATACTTGTGGAGCGAGGACGAGGGCACGGTGTACAGCCATCTGTTCATCGGCAGCGAGGTCGAGACCCGGTATGGCCGCATCAGTCTGACAAGTGGTTATCCGTGGGAGGGCAAGGCAGAGTATACCATTCATGATGGCGGAGATTTTGCCTTGACGATCCATGTGCCGCAGCACACAGAGAAGCTGTGCATTCAAATCAATGGAGAAGCTGCCGCCTGCATCACAGATAACGGCTACTTCCGTGTTCAGCGTGACTGGCAGCCAGGCGACTGTGTATCTGTGACCTTTGACATGCCCGTGCGTCGGATTCACGCGAACCCGCGCGTCCGCGATGCGGCAGG
>JAFUOR010000091.1 GCA_017481825.1 Clostridia bacterium | reverse complement strand
GCTCGGCTCCCCATGTTAGCGGGTCGAAGACCCTCGCCTCGCGTCGCGCATGCTCGACCTTCTTCTCATGATAGTGAGAGGCGGCCCCATCCTGCGGATGGGTACGGGATAATGTCAGACTAAAGCAAGCCGCAAAGGAGCCGCCCGGAGGCGCAGCCTCCGGTAATGGGAGTCCAGAGGGGCTGTGTCCCTCTGGCGGGGTCCAGGGGCATCGCGTCGGAGCAGCTCCCCAGTGGGGAGTTCGCCGAAGGCGAAAGCGACAAGCGATGTTGAATGCCCCTGGTCACTCCTGATCGTGCTTGTTGATGATGATCGTGTCAGTCTCGCCGCTCTTCAGGTTGATGAAGGAAACGTACAGGGATACCTTGTTGTCCTCATTCAGGTTCATCCAGGTGTCCAGAGCCAGCTGCTCAATGTCGCCCTTGAGGGTGACCTTTTCGGGTTCGCCCTCGAAGGAAGGAATGGGGGTGCCGTCGCACTTGTAGGTGTGGATGAAATGGCCGATGCCCGCCTTGGGCTGGGGGTACTCATAGAAGAAGCGCTGCACGGAGGTTTCGTCATGCTCGTCGGATTTGAGGATGGACAGCTTGTACATGCAAGCGCCGTTCTTCACCTCCACCAGGCCGGAGATGCGGGGGGTGCAGTTGGGCATGTCGTCCTCAAAGGTGCGGGTGCGCAGGGCTTCCTCAAAGGTTTTGCCGTCCTTCAGGAAGTCACGGATGGTGTCGGTCTGGTCGCCGTTGGTAACGATGACACGGCCATCGCCCATATCGCGCACAGGGGCGTAGATGATCAGGTGGGGATCGGTCATCAGGCTCTCGTCATAGGCCTTGGTGATGATACCGTCCTCGCTTTCCTCGAAGATGCGGTTGCGGCTGTTGACGCTGCGGCCCATGATGAAGTACACGATCACAGCGTTCTCGCCGCTCTCGTCAATGCCCAGCGCGATGCCGCGGCCGGGATAGGTGTTGGTGCTCAGCAGGGTGTTGAAATCAAGCGTCTGCATATCTGTATCGCTCCTTATTTGATGATGACCTTGCGGCCTTCCACGCTCAGGCGTCCCTGGCAGAACAGGGAAACCGCCTCAGGCAGCAGCTTCCACTCAGCTTCCTCCATGATGCGCTTTTGCAGGGTTTCGGGGGTATCGTCCTCCATCACCGGCACGGCTTTTTGGGCAATGATGGGGCCGCCGTCGCACTCTTCGGAAACGAAGTGCACCGTCGCGCCGGAAAGCTTCACGCCATAGGCCAGCGCTGCCTCGTGCACGTGCAGACCGTAGAAGCCCTTGCCGCAGAAGGAGGGAATCAACGCCGGATGCACGTTCATGATGGCGTTGGGATAGCTGTCCACCAGCTCATGGGAGAAGATCACCATGCAGCCGGCCAGCACGATCAGCTGAATATTCAGCTCCCGGAGCTTTTCCACCAGGGCGATGGTCATGGCCTGGTTGGATTCGTAGGCCTTGCGGGGAATCACATAGCCGGGAATACCCGCCTTCTTCGCCCGCTCCAGGGCATAAGCGCCCTCCTTGGTGGAGATGACGGCTGCGATCTGGCCGCCGCCCAGTTCTCCCCGCTGCTGCGCATCGATCAGCGCCTGCAGATTGGTGCCGCCGCCGGACACCAGCACAGCAACTCTTACCACAGCTCCACGCCCTTCTCGCCCTCGACCACTTCGCCCAGGACGTAGGCATCTTCGCCGTTGGCGCGGAGGATGGCAAGGGCCTTCTCCACATCGGCGGGGTCAACAGTGATGGTCATGCCAACGCCCATGTTGTAGGTGTTGAACATATCGCGCTCGGGAACATTGCCCTCCCGGGCGATGATATCAAAGATGGGCAGCACGCGCACGTCAGAGCGCTTGATCTTCGCGCACAGGCCCTCGGGCAGGGCGCGCGGGATGTTCTCGTAGAAGCCGCCGCCGGTGATGTGGCAGATGCCCTTGGGCTGCACTTCCTTCAGCAGCGCCAGGACGGACTTGACGTAGATGCGGGTGGGGGTCAGCAGCGTCTCGAACAGGGACTTATCCAGCTCAGGATAGTTCTTGTCCTGCGCGCCATCAGTCAGGCCGAAGACCTTGCGCACCAGGGAGAAGCCGTTGGAGTGCACGCCCGTGGAGGGCAGGGCGATGATTACGTCCCCGGCCTTCATGGTGCTGGGGTCGATGATCTTCTCCTTATCCACAATGCCCACGGTGAAGCCGGCCAGATCGTAATCGTCATCGGGCATCATGCCGGGATGCTCCGCGGTTTCGCCGCCGATCAACGCCGCGCCGGACTGCACGCAGCCCTCCGCCACACCCGCCACGATATCCGCGATCTTCTCAGGAATGTTCTTGCCGCAGGCGATGTAATCCAGGAAGAACAGGGGCTTGGCGCCGCAGCAGATCACGTCGTTGACGCACATAGCCACTGCGTCAATACCGATGGTATCGTGCTTGTCCAGCAGCATGGCGACCTTAAGCTTGGTGCCCACGCCGTCGGTGCCGGAGACCAGCACGGGCTGCTTCATACCCTCGACATTCAGGCCAAAGCAGCCGCCAAAGCCACCGATATCGTCCACGCAGCCCTCGTTCTTGGTGCGGGCCACATGCTTCTTCATCAGTTCAACCGCCTTATAGCCTGCAACGATATCCACGCCTGCGGCCTTGTAGGATGCGCTCTCGCTCTTCATAAATCCGTGTCTCCTTTAATTCTTCTTTTCGATCGTCAGGGGCTGGTCATATTTGTTGATGTGCTTGCGCTTGGGCGGCTCGATGGGATACTCGCCCGTGAAGCACCCCTTGCAGAATTTGCACTTGCTGCCCGCAGCGATCTTATCACAGGCCTCCAGGGGCAGGAAGCCGATGGAATCCGCGCCGATGATCTGCCCGATCTCCTCCACCGTGTGGTTGGCGGCGATAAGACTCTCACGCTTGCTCACGTCCGTGCCGAAGTAGCAGACGTGGGTGAAGGGCGGCGAGGACAGGCGCACATGCACCTCCGTCGCCCCGGCTTCCCGAAGGAGATTCACGATGTGGGCGCAGGTCGTGCCGCGCACGATGGAATCATCCACCATGACCACGCGCTTGCCCTTGACCGTGGCGGAGATGGCGTTCAGTTTGATGCGCACTGCATCCTGACGCTGCTTCTGCTCGGGCAGGATGAAGGTGCGGCCGATGTACTTGTTCTTCAAAAAGCCGATGCCGTAGGGAATGCCCGACTGCTGGGCATAGCCCAGGGCAGCGTCCAGACCGCTGTCCGGCACGCCGATGACCACGTCCGCCTGCACCGGATGCTCCAGCGCCAGGAACGCGCCTGCGCGCTTGCGGGCCTCATGGACGCTGCTGCCGTCCACCACGCTGTCGGGACGGGCGGTGTAGATGAACTCAAACACGCACAGGCCATCATGGCAGGCGTCCTCCACCTTGAAGGACTGCACGCCCTCGGGACCGACCACCACTACCTCGCCCGCCTCGATATCACGGTCGAAGGTCGCGCCCACGCTGTCCAGCGCGCAGGATTCGGAGGCGAATACCACATCCTGGCCGATATGGCCCATGCACAGGGGGCGGAAGCCATGGGGATCGCGGCAGGCAATCAGTTTCGTGGGGCTCATGACCACCATCGAATATGCACCCTTGATGATCTTCATGGCGGAGAGGACGGCTTCCTCGATGGAGCCGCACTTGAGGCGTTCCTGGGTGATGATGTAAGCCATAACCTCCGTGTCCGCCGTGGCGTGGAAGATCGCGCCCCGGGCCTCCAGCGCGTCACGCAGCTCGGCGGCGTTGGTCAAACTGCCGTTGGCCGCCAGGGCCATGGAACCCTTCTGATGATTGATCAGCAGCGGCTGGGCGTTGCTGCGGCTCTTCATGTCCGCCGCGGCGTAGCGGCAGTGACCGATGGCCATGGAGCCCTCCTCGATCTTCTCCAGCATATCCCGGGTGAAGACCTCCGTCACCAGGCCGTTATCGCGATGCTTCTTCATCACACCGTTGGTGTTGACGCAGATGCCGCAGCTCTCCTGGCCGCGGTGCTGCAGGGCGTAGAGCGCATGGTACGTCTCCGCCACCACGCCCAGTCCCTCCTTGCGGTAGATGCCGAACACGCCGCACTCCTCGTGGGGCTTGTCCATGTCCTCATGGATATCGTTTGCATCAAGCCAAAGCTTGTTTTCCATCTTCCTTCACACTTTCTCTTCAACAACAGATTGCAGCTGAACATCCGCGCGTCAGCATCCGCAGAATGTTCGTGTTTTTGCTTATTCGATCACCAGCGCAGCATCCCTGGCAATCACAGCGTCATGCTGGGCCCGGCGCATGGCGTTGAGCTTCTCGGCCAGGGCGGCGTCCTCCACGGCGATGATCTGCGCCGCCAGCAGGGCCGCATTGGCGCTGCCATCGATGGCGACTGTCGCCACGGGCATGCCGCTGGGCATCTGCACGGTGGAGAGCAGTGCGTCCAGGCCGTCCAGCGTGGATGACTTGACCGGGATGCCGATCACCGGGAGCGTGGTCTGGGCCGCCAGCGCCCCCGCCAGGTGGGCCGCCTTGCCCGCCGCGGCAATCAGCACGCCAAAGCCGTTTTCACGCGCATTTTGGGCAAACGCTGCCGCCTCCACAGGCGTGCGGTGGGCGGAATACACATGGGCCTCAAAGGGAATCTCCAGCTTCCTGAGCTGCTCAAACGCGCCCTTGAGAACGGGCAGATCGCTGTCGCTGCCCATGATGATGGCAACCTTCTTCATCTTGCAAACCTCCTCAAAAGTAAGGAAAAGAGCGCCGCAGATACACTTCTGCCACGCTCTCTCATACAGCTCTTCCGTTTTTGGATACAGTGAAACAAAGGCGAATACACCGCGCGCCGTGTCGGAAAAGAACCTTCTGGCAGGACATGGTATGCCTCCTCTGTAACCCCGTCCGGGCGGACATCATCGTCCGTCCAAGAAAACATTACGGGGTTATTCTACCGCAACCGATACCGCCTGTCAAGCCCGTTTCCGAACGTTTTTGAGCTTTTTTGCAATTTTGTTTTGCTTTTGTCTATTTTGGCCGAGTGTTGGCGAAATTAAACATCACGCCAGCTGCACAACCACTTTCCGCTCCAGCTGCACGCTTTTCCCCTTCCAGTAAAGGGTGCCGCCGTCCACCGTGGCGCAGGCGGTGCATACGCCATCCTGCACGCGCACATGCACCTCGCCGTGCCACTTACCGATGGGCACATTGCCCTCAAACCAGTCCAGGCCGCAGGGTTCGGGGCGCACGTCGAAGGTCGCATAGCCCGGGCTGGTGGGCGTCACGCCGATGAACCATCGCCCCAGCAGATAGATCGGGCTCGCCCCCCAGGCATGGCAGAGGGATTTGCCGAATTGATCCCCGTACATGCCGTACTGCGCCTCCATGGGTTCGTCGGGGCTGTACTCCTCCCAGACGGAGGTCGCCCCCTGATCGATCATGGTTCCCCAGTAGTCCAGCATGCGCTGCATGACCTCCTGCTGGCGTCCGGCCTGGCACAGCGCGTCCAGCTCGTAGAACTTGAAGTAGGGCGTGCGGATGTCCGTCACTGCATCATTGAGGAGGACATTCTGCAAGATGCGATCCCGCTTCTCCCCCGCATAGCCAAAGAGCAGCGCGAAGATATTCGCATGCCGGGTGACATGGCCCCTGCCCGAGGCAAAGGAGTCGATATACGCGCCCTGCCGCTCATCCCAGAAGAATTCATCCACCCTGGCACGCAGCTCCGCAAAGAGCGCTGCATACCCGCTGCCGTCCTCACCGACGATCTCCGCCAGATGCTGCATGGCTTCCAGCGCACGCAAAAGCAGCATCTGCTCGGCGCAGACCGCGTATTCCTTGTCCATCTCCGCCCAGTCGATGAATATCCAGCCGTTTCCCTCGTTGGCGGCAAAGCCATGGCCATCCCGGCGCTGGAGGCAGTAGTCCATAAGCGTGACTGCCCTGGGCCACACACGGCGGATAAAATCATCATTGCCGGTGGTCATATGGTAGTCCTCAAGGCTCATGATCCAGTAGAAGGAATAGTCCAGGATGGTGTTGATATGGCTGCCCACCGGGTCCTTGCCGCGAAGGGCCAGGATGGTGCGGCGTACGATGGCCTCATCACCGAAGCAGTAGCGGTTGATCAGATAGCTCTGATACGCATCCCCCGACCAGACCCAACGGTCACGCTTGATGCCGTCCAGGAAGAACTCGCGGCTGCACAGGTGAAAGGTGCGCAGCGATACATCCCAGATGCGGTTGATGCGCTCGTCCGAGCAGCGGAAGGAGCCCCGGGGGCGCAAAGGCAGGAACTCCTCCCGAGCGGTGAGGGGCATATCCGTGCTGACCCACACATACCGGAAGGCCCGCGCGCTGATGAGCGCCGGATCGCCCCGGTTCAGTTGAACCTGCAGTATCGCCTCGTCGGACAGCGCCTCCGCCCGGCTCTCGCCAAAGCGCAGATGCACCGGCGCATCGACCTTTTCGTCCGCCGGCATCTCGTCCCAATTGCCGATGCACACCTCCGCAAAGGTCTCCTCGCCATAATCGTAGAGCCAGCCGCCCTCCAGCGCCTCCATGCTCACCGGATGCAGGCGGCGGTACTGAAAGCGAAATACGCAGGGATCGTCCTCCGGCTTTTGCCGCCACCAGTCGCCATCCGCCTTGACCCATTTGCCGTCGTAGGCGCACACATCCCAAGTGGGATCGCTCTCCACCGCGCCGGTGACGAAGAGGCTGGGGAGCTCCATGCTCATGAGCTTGGCCTCGATGCGGTGCTCCCCTGCTGACAGCGCGATCTCACGCCCATCAAAAGGATAGCGCTTGCCATCCACCTCCAGCATGCCCGTTCCACGGGCCCAGACCTGGATGCTGCCGGGCTTATCCAGGCTGAACGCCCTGTGGAACACCACGTTGTGATGGCAGTCATCCAGGCGCCAGAAGGGAGGAAATTTGTAGTCGTACTCATCCCGCCGCATATGCAGCTTCAAATGATGGTAGAGCTCGTAATCGCCGAAATACCAGATCCACATGGCCATGAAGAATTCTCCTTTTAAAAGAGCGGACGACTGCACAAGCCGTCCGCCAGGGATTATCGGGTACTCTTATCGTAGGGGATGCCCTCCGCCTTGGGGGCGCGGCTGGACTTGGATGTGAAGGCCAGCACCACCAGGGTGATCACATAGGGCAGCAGGCGATACACATGGGCGGAGACGCCGATCTCCTTGAGCATGTAGACGCCATCGCCATTGATGTCCAGCGAGCCATAGGAGGCCGCAACGCACTTGAACAAACCGAAGAGCAGTGCCGCCCCTGCAATGTTGCCGGGCTTCCAGTTGCCAAAGATCATGACCGCCAGGGCCAGGAAGCCAAAGCCGGCCACGTCGCCGTTGGAGGTACAATTCGCCGTGGTCATCGCGTAGACAAAGCCGCCCATGCCCGCCAGCGCGCCGGAAATGCCTACGCCCGCATAGCGCATCTTGAACACGTTGATGCCAAGGCTGTCCGCCGCCTGGGGATTTTCGCCGCAGGCCCGCAGGCGAAGGCCAAACTTCGTCTTGTACAGGATGATGGCCAGGACGATGAAGATGATGATGCACACATACGTCACCGGGTACACCTTGTTGACGAAGATCTGCCCAAGGAAGCCCATCGAGGGCGTTTTGTTCACGCCGCGGCCCACGCCGAAGCCGAAGTAGCTCTCCTTGAGCATGAACCAGCCGGCACTGTCGCCGGAGGCCATCTGCAAGGTGTTCTGGTTGGCCAGGATACGCACAAAGAACAGCACCAGCGCCGGCGCCATGAGGTTCAGGGCCGTGCCGCCGATGGTCTGGTCGGCGCGCAGGTTGATGGCGGCAAAGGCCAGCAGCATCGCAAAGGCTGCGCCCAGGAGGGCGGTGACGCCCATGGTCATGAGGGAAAAGCCCTGCAGGGTCAGCCAGTCCTTGGCCTTGTAGGCCTCCTCAAACCAGCCCCACTGCTGCACCAGGCGCACAAACAGCACGCCGATGAACGCGCCGAAGATCATGATGCCCTCCAGCGCCAGGTTGATCACGCCGCTGCGCTCAGAGAACACGCCCGCCAGGGCCACGATCATCAGCGGCACAGCGTAGATCAGCGTCTGACGGATGAGGAAGGGGATGGTACCTTCGGTGATTGCCTGATTGATCCAGCCGAGGATATCCATTACTTCACCGCCTCCTTCTTCTTGCGTCCGCTCAGCAGCATCCTGATCAGCAGCGAGAATGCCGACAGATACACGATCACGGCGATGATCACATCCGTGATGAACTCGTTGTAGCCCGTCAGGTTCGTCAGCTGCAGGCCGCAGATATCCAGCATGGACATGAACATGCCGGTAAAGATGACCGCAATGGGATTGTTGGCCGCCAGCAGCGCCACGGGGATGCCGTTGAAGCCCACCGCCGGCAGGCTCTGATAGGTGCTCCAGAAGAACTCCGTGTTGCCTGCCAGATAGTACAGCGCGCCTGCCGCGCCCGAGAGCGCACCGGCAATCGCCATGGAGGTCACGATGGCCTGCCTGTCCTTGATGCCCGCATAGCGCGCCGCAAAGCGGTTGGAGCCGCAGGCCTTGAGCTCATAGCCGAAGGTCGTTTTGCTCAGGATGATGTAGACGATCACCGCCATCAGCACGGCGATGAGGAAGCCGCCGTTGACCTGCGAGCCCGCAAAGAGCTGATCCAGGCCAAGCTTGGGCGTTTCCACGCCGTTGAAGGTGGTCTTGTAGATGTAGCCGACCTTGGTGTTCTCCACCACGTTTTTGAGGTTGGAGGCGTCAAAGGCCATCGTGACAAGGTTGGCGGCAATCCAGTTGGTCATGATGCACGCCAGCACCTCATTGATGTTCAGCACCGCCTTGAGCAAGCCGGGAATGGCGCCCCACACCGCGCCCGCCAGCATGCCGCCCGCAAAGGCGGTGATCCACACCAGCCACACAGGGAAGGTCACTGCTGCGGTCACACCCTGGGAGGCCAGCCAGGCGGTCATTTCGCTGCCCGCCACCGGCATGCTCAGAGCAATGAAGAGCGTCGCCGCCGTGCCCGCCAGGTACTGGCCCGGCGCACCGATGTTGAACAGACCCGTCTTGTTGGCCAGCGCCACGGACAAGCCGGTCATGATCACCGGCGTGGCACGGAAGAGCATGTTGCCCATCATCTGCGGGTTGAAGCCAAAGGTCAGATGGCCTGCTGCGTCGCGCCCGGTGGTAAACAGGCCCGCCACCACGATGCGGATGCCGTCCCATACGCTCCGGGCGCCCAGGGTCGGCGTGGCCAGGCCGACGATGGCGATGATCAGACCGCCTGCCGCCATGCCGATGATGATCGACAAAAGCGACGCCAGCACGGTTTTCGTGCCGTCCTTTTTCATCAGATTCACCTTGCTCATGCCTCAGCTGCCTCCTTCCCCTGCTTCTTCGCGCCGGCCATGTACAGGCCCAGCTCCTCCACCGTGGTCTTCTTGGGATCCAGCTCGCCCACGATTTCGCCCTCGTACATCACCAGGATGCGGTCGGAGAGGTTCATCACCTCGTCCAGTTCCAGAGACACCAGCAGAACGGCCTTGCCCGCGTCGCGCTGGGATACCAGCTGGTGATGGATGTACTCAATCGCGCCCACGTCCAGGCCGCGGGTGGGCTGAACGGCGACGATCAGCGGCAGATCGCGGTCAATCTCACGGGCGATGATAGCCTTTTGCTGATTGCCGCCGGACATTGAGCGGGTCAGCGTCACCGCGCCCTGACCGGAGCGCACGTCATACTGGTCAATGAGACTCTGGGCATAGGCCCGCACAGCGTCAAAGCGGATGAAACCGCTCTTCTGGAACCGGGGCTCATAGTAGCGCTGCAGCACCAGATTCTGCTCCAGCGTGTTATCCAGGATCAGGCCATGCTTGTGGCGATCCTCGGGGATATGGCTCATGCCGGCCTTGCTGCGGGTGCGGATGGAGGCATTCGTCACATCCCTCCCCAGAATGCTCACATGGCCCTGGGAGGGCTTTTCCAGACCCGTGATGGCATGCACCAGCTCGCTCTGGCCATTGCCGTCAATGCCGGCGATGCACACGATCTCCCCTGCCCTGGCCGTGAAGGACACACCCTTGACCGCATCGCGGTGATAGAGCTTGGATTTCACATGCAGATTCTCCACCGCCAGGATGGGCTGGGTGGGCACAGCAGGCTTCTTGTCCACCACCAGCTGCACGTCGCGGCCCACCATCATGCGGCTGAGCTCGGCCTGTGTGGTATCGGCGGTGTTCACCGTGCCGATGTAGCGGCCCTTGCGCAGCACCGAGCAGCGATCCGCCACGGCCATGATCTCATTGAGCTTGTGGGTGATGAAGAGGATGGACTTGCCCTCTGCCGCCAGCCCCTTCATGATCTTCATCAGCTCGTCGATCTCCTGAGGGGTCAACACGGCAGTGGGCTCGTCAAAGATGAGCACCTCGTTGTCGCGGTAGAGCATCTTCAATATCTCCACGCGCTGCTGCATGCCCACGGTGATGTCCTCAATCTTCGCGTCCAGATCAACCTTCAGGCCGTAGCGCTCGGAGAGCTCGCTGACCTTGGCGCGGGCCTTCTTCTTGGAGAGGAACCCCCACTTCGTATCCTCCGCGCCCAGGATGATATTATCCAGCACCGTGAACACATCGATCAGCTTGAAGTGCTGGTGCACCATGCCGATGTGCAGGGCAGTGGCATCGTTGGGATTGTTGATCTTGACCGGCTTGCCGTCCTTGCGGATCTCGCCCCCATCGGGCTGGTACAGGCCAAACAGCACGCTCATCAGCGTCGATTTGCCCGCGCCGTTTTCGCCCAGCAGCGCATGGATCTCACCCCGCCGCAGCTGCAGCGTGATGTCATCATTGGCCTTGATGCCCGGGAATTCCTTTGTGATGTGGAGCATTTCGATCACGTACTCCGGTACGTTCCCCATGCTGCCACCTCCCTTTCTCTCTCTTTGCAAACGGGCTGAACGCGCCCGGTATGTCAGTCTTTCCTAATTATAATGGGAAACGGGGGAAATTGCAAGGAAATTGCGTGAATGCAAAACAAAAACAGAGGAGCGCCTTTCGACGCTCCCCTTGAGGAATCGTTTTTGGGGGATTACTCGTAGATGACCTTGAGGTTGGAGAACTCAACCTTCGCCACGCCGTCATCCGCCAGCACGGTATTGTCAACAGTCAGAGTGCCGTCCTTGATGGAGGCCAGCAGAGCGTTGTACTCGTCCACCGTCCAGCTCTCCAGGGACCAGGTGTCGGTGGGCAGGCCAACGGAGTCATTGTTCGCACCCAGAGAGGTGGCCACATCGCCGATGGAGGCCCACTCGCCAGCGTAGAACTTGCCGATGGCCCAGGTGGTCGCGGAGGCCAGGCCCTTCAGGGCGGAGGTCACGACGGTCTCGGACTCGTAGGACTGGTCAACGTCAACACCCACAACGTAGGCGTCGTTGGTGGAAGCAGCCGCAACGATGGACTGGAACATGGAGCCGCCGCAGGCGAAGACGATCTCGGTGCCGGTCTCGTACCAGCCGTTGATCATGGTCTGCAGCTCAGCAGAGGCAGAGAAGGAAGCGCCGTACTGCCAGGAGTACTTCAGCTCAACATTCACGCCCATCTCAGCAGCAGCCGCATTGGCGCCCTGAGCAAAGCCGTAGCCGTAACGGATGCAGGCAGGGTTGGTGCCGCCGCCGCCGCCGGAGAAGCCCAGCTTGGTGAAGCCTTCCTTCACAACGGCGTAGCCGGCCAGGTAGCCGGACTGCTCCTCAGCAAAGGCGATGGGGGCCACATTGGCCAGGCCCAGAGGATAGCCGTCGATGAAGACGAACATCACATCGGTAAACTCAGCCGCAGCCTTCTTCAGCGCAGTCTCCTGCATGAAGCCGGCGCACACAACGACCTTCGCGCCGCCTTCGCAGGCAGCCTTCATGGCGTCGTAGCGGTCATCGTCAGTGGCCTCATTGCCATTGGCGGGCTGGTAGTACTTGTAGGTCAGGCCATTCTGGGTGGCGTAGAGCTTCACGCCGTTCCAGGTGCCCTGGTTGAAGGACTTGTCCTTCAGCTGGCCCACGTCGGTAACGAAGGCGATCTCGTACTTGCCGTCCTCAGCGGTGACGGTATCCGGGATGTCGTCGGGATTCACGGTTTCGGCGTAAGCAGCGCAGCTCAGCACCATCACCATGGCCAGAAGCATCGCAAGGAACTTCTTCATTGGGGTGTCCTCCTGTTCGATTGTAGTTTTGGGGAAACGAGAGGGTATCCAGACAGATTATAGCATGGTTAAGGCGAATATTCAAGAGGGGCGGGGGGAATTTCGGAATGCGGAATGGTAACGCTGGGGCGTCCCAATGTAAAAAGTCCCGCCATCAATTGACAGACCGCCTCCGGTATGCTACGATGACAGTAGGAAAAAACGTTATACAAAGGAGGTTGTTTCCATGAAGGCAAGGTATCTGTGGCTGGTGTTTACAGTGCTGCTGATGCTTGCATCACCGCTGCTCATGCCCGCATCTGCGCTTGCGGCGGATACGATCGATTCCGGCTTTGGCTTTTATATCGGCCCCGGTGAGACGATCCTGCCGGATTATCCCGATCTGTCCTCGCAGATTGGTCAGGGCCTGACAATGGATGACTTCACCGTTACCTATGGCCATCCCACCAGCACCTACACCTTCGATGCGGACGGGCGCATCACCATGAGCGAGGGCGTAACCGTCCCCAGCACGATGACCTTTGAGATGACCTACACCCCCAAGGTGCAGGGCGTGGGCAAGCTGACGGTCTTTACAGGCCGCATCTGGGTTCGCAAGCCGCTGACAGAGATCACCGTACTGACGGAAAATGTCGTCCTGGCAACGGATGAAACCGCTGCGGCACGCATATCCCTGCCCTCCGGCGCAGCGCCTGTGGTCAGCATCAGCAGCTATGACAGCAGCGTGATCGATGCAGTCCTGGAGCAGGAAAGCTGGAATGATCGCTACTGGAGCATCCACATCACCCCGAAGAAGGTTGGTGAAACGACGGTTGAGATCGTCGCCTACAACGGCGTGAAGGCGAGCATCCCCGTGAAGGTGATGAATCCGCCCTCCAGCCTTTCCTTTGGGGCGGAGACCTTCACCTGCTATGTGGGTGATACCGTTGATCTGGGCATGGATCTGGGAGGCGGCGGCATGGCGTCCGAGCCCAGCATCTCCTGCTACAAGACCAATTCCTACACGAGCTACAATGCCTACTTCCCGGATGATTTCGGTCACTTCTACGCCAAGGAAACGGGCGAATTCACCATCCGGATGACCACCTACAACGGACACAGCGCCACGGTGCAGGTAAACGTGTACAGCAAGACCAACTGTGCCAGCATCGAGGTGCGGCCCTCCGTGGTCAATGTGGGCGATCCCTACGTGTATTTGTATACTTATGATGCAGATGGCAATCAGATTTTCGCGCCCCTGACCATCACCCAGGGCAGCGATATCGCCTCCATCGGCGAGCGCAAGCTGGCGACCACCGCCATGGGCACGGTGGTGGTAACCTCCACCAACCCGGACGGCTCCACCGTCAGCCTGACGATTGAGGTGGTGGACGAGCCCTCGCAGGTCTTCCTCAACGCGACCTCGCTGACCCTGGATATCGGCGATACCTTCGATTTTGAGGTGACCTTCGACAAGGGCACGTCCGACTACCGCCTCGATGTGCATTATGATGATTATTTCCCGCCCTACAGCCTGTTCTGCGTCAAGCTGGTGGATCAGCACCTGGTGGCGCAGGCGCCCGGCACGGCGCGGGTGTGCGTCTACGCAGGCTCCTTGCAGAAGGAGTGCTACATCACCGTGCGCGACAGCGACGCTGTGGTGAGCCTGGTCACGCCGGAGGATCCCTTCGGCATCGGTCACACCTTCCAGCTGTCCGTGGTGGACAGGACGGGCAAGACGTATCCTGCAACCTATACCTATGATGTGAGCGCAGGCGATCAGGCCGCGACGGTCACGGAGGATGGCCTGGTGACGGGCCACCTGCGCGGCACCACCCGCATCTACGCCACCCTGGAGGACGGACGCGTCCTGCGCTACGACCAGGAGGTCAAGCAGGTTCCCACGTGGATCCGCCATGACTCGATCACAAGCCCGATCAATCATACAACCGTCCAGCTGGGCAGCATTGAATCGGATGTGGGCTTGCTGTACTCCTCCGATGTGCTGGTGACTGTGGCGGATAAAAGCATTGCAACCTTTGACGGCATCAGCTTCTCCTTCTATAAGGAAGGCACCACCGTGGTGACGCTCACGGCTATCAACGGCGGCGCGCAGACCAGCTTCACCCTGGAGGTTCTCCCGGCTGACGATCAGCTCTACGCGGGCAGCACCTCCATGAGCGTGCCCAGTGGCTATTCGATGTACATGCCGCTGGTTACGGACTACTACGGCAACATCGTGCCTGTGACCTGGGAGATGACCTACCATGTGGCCGGCTCCGGCAATCCCCAGAGTACCGGCTTCATCCTGGAGGGCGACGTGATTTCCTGCACCTGGCCCTACGCCTATTGCGAGGTGACCGGCACAGCGGAAAACGGCGCGCGCATCAAGATCAGCGTCTACGGCTATCGCCTGGCGACGGAGATCCGCTTCCAGCAGGATGAATACACCGTCCAGGTTGGTCAGAACGTCCAGACGGACGTTACCATCGTCGAGTCCGGCTACGAGCTGGGGCCGATCACCTGGTACGTGGGGGATGCGGAGATCATCTCCTTTACCGACGCGCTGCCCCAGACCGGCCGTCCCACGGCAACGGGCCTCAAGGCTGGCGTCACGACCCTGCGTGCGGTGCTCATCAACGGCGCGTCGGCCACCTGCACCATCACGGTGGAGGATCCGGCCTCCGGCACGCGCGTTCCCGGCGACGTGAACGACGACGGCACGTTCGATATGCGCGACGCCCTGCGCATGCTGCGCTGGCTTGCCGACTGGGATGTGACCATCAACCAGACCAACGCCAATGTCAATGGCGATGGCGCAACAGACATGCGCGACGCCCTGCGCATGCTGCGCAAGCTGGCAGGCTGGGACGTGACGCTGCAATAAAACCGCCAACGGCTGAAAGGGGTGATGGTAATGAAACGTATGCTGCTCATGCTGCTGCTCCTCGCATGCGTGCTGGGCTGGAATGTGGCCTGTGCCGAAAGCAACGGTCAGTTTGAATACGAGATCTCCGGCGGGGGCTGCACGCTGCTGAGCTATCTTGGCAAGGACGCAAATGTCACCATCCCCTCAAAGATCGACGGCTGGCCGGTGACCGCGATCGGTTCCCACTGCTTTAATGGCAGGGACCTGAAAAGCGTATCCATCCCATCGTCGGTCACAGTGATCGGCGAGCGAGCCTTCTACGCCAACCCGGAGCTCAGGAGCGTAAAGCTGCCCTCCGGCCTGACCACCATTGGCAGCGAGGCCTTCTCCGATACGGGCCTCATATCGGTGACCCTGCCCGATTCCCTGACCTCCCTGGGAGAGTTCGCCTTCTTTTGCTGCTACAGCCTGGAGCAGGTCACCATCCCCGGCAGCGTGAAGACGATCTCCTCCGCCGCCTTTGCCAGGTGCACCTCCCTTAAAAGCGTGACGCTGAGCGAGGGCATTGAAACCATCGGCAACCAGGCCTTCTACGGCTGCACAAGCCTGACAAAGATCACCTTCCCCCAAAGCGTGCGGTACATGGAGTGGTCGGCCTTTGGCGCATGCACCAGTCTGGCCGCAGTGCATATGAACGACGGTCTGACCACCATCGGCGAAGACTGCTTCAAGGACTGCACATCGCTGACCGCCCTCACCATTCCCTCCGGCGTGACCGTGATCGAGACAAACGCCTTCCGCCGGTGCGAGGCGCTGCAAAGCGTGACCTTCCATGACGGTGTGGCGCAGATTGCGGACTATGCATTCTGGGAGTGCCATGCCCTGACCGCGGTGGAGCTGCCCTATTACTGCGAGTGTGCAGTCAAGGCCTTCCTGCCAACGGTGACCATCACCCGCATGGCCCGTCCGCGCGTGGCCGGAGACGCCAATGTGGACGGCGTGATTGACATGCGCGACGCGCTGCGGATGCTGCGCCATCTGGCAGGCTGGGATGTCACCATGGATGAAAGCAACGCGGACGTCAATGGCGACGGCGCCTTCGACATGCGCGATGCGCTGCGGATGCTGCGCTATCTGGCAGACTGGAATGTAACCCTTCAATAATGGCATCAAACAGGCGGCCCG
>JAFUOR010000090.1 GCA_017481825.1 Clostridia bacterium | reverse complement strand
GAGCCGCGGCCCGGGCCGACCATGATGCCATTCTGCTTGGCATAATGGATGAAATCCCATACGATGAGGAAGTAGTCCACATAGCCCATGCCGGTGATCACGTCCAGCTCGTAGCGCAGGCGGACATAGGGTTCGTCGCCGGGGAAGTCCTCCGAGGGCGCCTTGGCCTCCGGATACAGGCGGGCGATGCCCTCCAGGCACAGACGGGTCAGCATTTCAAGGGGCGTTTCCCCCGTCTGCACAGGGTAAGCAGGCAGGCGAGTCACGCCGAACTCAAACTCGACATTGCAACGTTCGGCAATCAGCTGGGTGTTGTCAATGGCGTCCGGGCAGGAACGGAACAGCGCGCGCATCTCCTCCTCGGACTTGACGTAGAGCTGGGTGGTCTCCATGCGCATGCGGGCCTCGTCCTCCAGGGTTTTGCCGGTCTGGATGCACATGAGGACTTCCTGGGCATCGGCGTCCTTTTCCTCGATATAATGGCAGTCATTGGTCGCCGCGAGGGGAACGTCCATCTCTCGGGCCAGCTTGATGAGCCTGGGCAGCACGAGCTTTTCGTCACGGATGCCATGATCCATGATTTCGATAAAGAAGTTATCCTTGCCGAAGATGGCCTGCATCTCATGGACGTAGGCGCGGGCGGCGTCCTCCTGATCATTCAGCAGGAGCTTGGGCAGATCGCCCGAAAGGCAGGCAGAGAGGCAGATCAGGCCCTCATGGTGCTCCCGGATGAGGTCGTAATCCACACGCGGGCGGTAATAATAGCCGGTCAGGAAGCCCTCGGAGACCAGATGCATGAGGTTCTGATAGCCGATGTTGTTCTCGCAAAGGAGGATGAGATGGCTGTACTCGCGGGAGACGTTGGACTTATCCTTTCGGTCGCGGCAAACATAGACCTCGCAGCCGATAATGGGCTTCAGCCCCGCGTCCTTCATAGCGGAGTAGAAATCGATGCAGCCATACATCACACCATGGTCGGTGATGGCACAGGAGGTCATGCCCAGGGCCTGGAGGCGCTGGACGAGCTTCGGGATGCGGCACGCACCGTCAAGCAGGGAATATTCGGTATGGAGGTGCAGGTGGGTGAAGCTCATAGGCGGCCTCCTCAGGGAAAGATGGGAATATTATAGCACAATCAGCGGCTACGCGCAACGCAAACGCACCTGAGCGTAAAAGAGCGGAACAGAAAAGACCTTCCCCGCAGGGAAGGTCAATCGTCTGGCTTCACCCCAGCTTAATAATGTTGGACAGGTTCCGCACAATGGCCTCGGTCACCCAAGGCTTGTTCATCGTGTAAAGATGGATGTTGGTGATGCCGTTGGCAACCAAGTCAATGATCTGCTCGGTGGCAAAGGCGATGCCTGCCTGGGTCATGGCGGCCTCATCGTGAGCGAAACGGTCGGCGATGGCCGCAAAGCGCGGCGGCATGATGCTGCCCGAGAGGCGCACGGCACTGGCAACCTGCCGGGCGTTGCAGATGGGCATAATGCCCGCACAAACCGGCACATCGATACCCGCGCGCAATGCCCGATAAAGGAAATTGTACAGGATGGCGTTGTCGAAGAACATCTGGGTCGTGAGGAAATCCACGCCCGCATCGACCTTGCGCTTGAGGTATTCGATATCCTTGAGGCGGCTGCCGCTCTCGGGGTGTCCCTCCGGGTAGCAGGCCGCGCCGACGCAGAAGTCTCCCTGGGTGTGGATGAAGTCAATCAACTCCGCCGCATAGGCGAAATCTGTGCAGGGCTGTCCCTCCTTAGGCAGATCGCCACGCAGGGCAAGAACATTCTCCATGCCTGCAGCCTTCATGTCCGCAAGGACGTGCTGCACATGCTCCCTGGTGGACTGCACGCAGGTCAGATGGCACAGTGGCGTTACGCCTGAATCAGCGACGGCTTTGGCCAGCGCAAGGGTGTGGCCGGGGGTGGAGCCAGCCGCGCCGTAGGTGACGGACATAAAGGCGGGCTTCAATGCGGCGATCTCGCGGGTGACCTGCGTGGCCTGGGCAATGCCGTCGAACTTCTTGGGCGGGAATACCTCGCAGGACAGCTGGACGTCGCCGGAGGCCAGAATGGTGCTGATGCGCATGGGATGATATCTCCTTTGATTACAGGATAACGCTGGCAGGTCTTCATGATATCACCCCTGTCCGCAGCATGTCAACTTTGCTGGAAATCGAATGCATGAAAAGTGCAGCGCTGGTCATCCTACCCAGTGAGGTGATGATTATGATGACCTGGACGCAAAAAGAGGCGTCTCTCCTGAAGGATCTGAAGCAGCAGGAGCAGCTGTGCGTGGACAAGTATGGCGAATATGCCCAGCGCGCAAACGACCCGGAGCTCAAGCAGCTCTTCACGACCATCCGCGGCATTGAGCAGCAGCATCTGCAGACCGTGACCACCATGATCAACGGTCAGATGCCCCAGATGCAGCAGGGTCAGCAGCAGAACCAGCAGCAGGCTCAGCCGATCAACTGGCAGATGCCCCAGGGACAGGCGCTCCAGCAGGCCAAGGAGGAGGACAAGTACCTTTGCCTTGACGCCCTTTGCACGGAGAAGGAGGTCAGCGGCGCCTACAACACGTCGATCTTCGAGTTCCGCGACCCCCAGGCCCGGCAGGCCCTCAACCAGATTCAGAGCGCCGAACAGCAGCACGGCGAGATGATCTACCAGTACATGGCCAGAAATGGCATGTATCAGGCAAACTGATTCCCGGCAGGCAGCACACGCGGCTGTCTGCCCTTTTGTTGAAAAAAGTTTTGGACCGGAAACGTTTCCGGAAGGAAAAAGGACAAGCGCGGCGAATGTTTTCATCAGTGTCGGGAGACACGCAGAACAAGAAGGAAAGGTTCGATCAACGATGATCCGCAGATACGATTTCGGTCAGCCCATCCAAACCGGCGCGATTGCCAATCCCGTGCCCGCCTGCACGGATGAAATGCCCCGCTTCACCGTGACCCGCAGCGGCGAAAGCATCACCTACACCGTCAGGCTCGGGGAGGATGACCTGATCTTTGGCCTGGGTGAGAATGTGCGTGGCATCAACAAGCGCGGACATATCTACCGGGCATGGAACAGCGACGATTTCTCCCACACGGAGAACAAGTCCAGCCTTTACGCGAGCCACAACCTGGTGCTTTTTTCGGGCGCGACGGGCGTCTTCGGCGCGTATTTTGACGACCCGGGCGAGGTGTTCTTTGACCTGGGCTACACCTCGGGCGATACGGCCAGCATCACGTCGGTCAACGGCAATCTGACCGTCTATGTGCTTGAGGGCGATACACTGATCGGCCTGGTGAAGGAGTTCCGTCACCTGATCGGCCAGAGCTATGTGCCTCCCAAGTGGGGCCTGGGCTACATCCAGAGCCGCTGGGGCTACTCCTCGGACGAGGAGCTGCGCAAGGTCGTCCGCGAGCACCGTGATCGCCGCATCCCGCTGGACATGATGTCCATGGACATCGATTACATGGAGGCCTACAAGGACTTCACCTGGAACCACAACAACTTTCCCGATCTGCCGGGGCTGATTGCCGAATTGAAGGCGGATCACATCCGGGTGGTGCCGATCATCGATGCGGGCATCAAGGAGGAGGTCGGCGATCCTGCCTATGACGAGGGTGTGGAAAAGGACTATTTCTGCAAGAAGGCCGATGGAGAGTTGTTCGTGGGCGCGGTCTGGCCCGGACGCGCGGTCTTCCCGGACTTCCTGAAGGAAGACGTGCGCAAATGGTTCGGCGGACTGTACCGTCCTCTGCTGGAAGCGGGCGTTGAGGCCTTCTGGAACGACATGAACGAACCGGCCCTGTTCTACTCCACCGAGGGCCTGGAGGAGGCCTTCCGCAAGGCCGATGCGCTGCGCGGGCAAAATCTGGACATCCACACCGCCTTTGCGCTCAAGGACGCCTTTAACAACATGGCCAATTCGATGGATGATTACCGCCGCTTCTACCATGAGGTGGATGGCAAGCTCGTGCGGCATGACAAGGTTCACAACCTCTACGGCGCGATGATGACCAAGGCCAGCGCCCAGGGCATGAAGGATTTTGCGCCCGAAAAGCGCCATCTGCTGTTCAGCCGCGCCTCGTTCGTGGGCGCGCACCGTGACGGCGGCGTCTGGCAGGGCGATAACTCCTCCTGGTGGGGGCATATCCTGATGAACCTCAAGCAGATGCCCAGCCTGAACATGGTCGGCTTCCTGTATGCGGGCGCTGATCTGGGCGGCTTCAGCTGCAACACGACGGAGGATCTGCTCCAGCGCTGGCTCCAGCTGGGCGTCTTCACGCCCCTGATGCGCAACCATTCCGCCGATGGCACCCGCGTGCAGGAAATCTACCGCTTCCGCAACTGGGAGGCCATGCGCGATACCCTGACGGTGCGTTACGCGCTGATCCCCTACCTGTACTCAGAGGTCATGAAGGCAGCCGTCAAGAACGACATGATGTTCCGTCCCCTGGCCTTTGATTATCCCCGCGATGACGAGGCCTGCCGTACCGAGGATCAGATTCTCCTGGGCGATGGCTGCATGATCGCTCCCGTGTATGAGCAAAACGCCCGGGGCCGCCATGTGTATCTACCGGAGGACATGCTGCTCGTTCGCTTCCGCACCTGGGCGGATTACGACCTTGTGCCGATGAAGAAGGGCCACCACTGGGTCAAGCTGGCGATGAACGAGTTCCCGCTGTTCATCCGCCGGGGCCATGTGATTCCGCTGGCCCGGACAGCCCAATACGTCGAAGCCATCGACGCGTCTCAGCTGACGCTCCTGGGCTGGCTGGACAAGGGCACGGCCATCACCCTCTACGATGACGACGGCGTGAGCGCCCAGTTCGACCTGAACGCGGGCCTGACGGTGATCGACGTGCAGGTGCGGGACGGCAAGGCCGCCGCCAAGGCTGAGGGCCGGACGGTGGACGCCAGCCGAATTGTGATAGGTTAAGTGCCGTTTCCTATCCGCGCGAAAATCTTCGGTTTTTGTTAAACCGGTTTTCGCTTGACAGAATCCTCATTTTCCGGTATTGTAAACACGATACATTGGACGCAAAGGGGATTCATCATGCGCATCATCACCGATTCCGCTGCCGATTTCACCCATGAGGAGCTGAACCGCCACCACATTTCCTGCGTCTATACGCAGGTGATGTTCGGTGCAGAGACCTTCACGGCCGAGCATCCGCTGACGGAGGATGTTTTCTGGACGCGTCTGCTGGCAGGGGAAAACGCCAAGACCTCCCAGCCGTCTCCCGAGGCCTTTTTGCAGGCCTTTCGCGCAGCGCGGGAAGCGGGTGAGGACGTGCTGTGCATCTGCATCTCCTCGGCGCTGTCCGGCACGATGCAGAGCGCGCGGATTGCCGCCTCCATGCTGGAGGACGAGCACATCCACATCGTTGATTCGATGACCGGCGCGGCGGGGCAGAAGCTGCTGGTGCTGGCGGCCTGCAAGCTGCGGGATGAGGGCAGGCTCATTGCCCGGGAGATCGTGCAGCGCCTGGAAAACCTGCGCAGCCGCGTCCGGCTCTTTGCCAGCCTGGACACCCTGGATAACCTTGCCCGCAGCGGACGTATCCCCCGTGCGGTGGCAAGCCTGGGGACGCTGGCTCAGCTGAAGCCGCTGGTGGAGGTCACCCGGGATGGGCGCATCGCCCTGTGCGGCAAATCCCTTGGCCGCCGCCGAGCCATTGACGCGCTGGCCAAGCGTATTGCCGCCATGAAGATTGACCCGGCACACCCGATCATCCCCCTGTATTCCTATCAGAAGGACAATGCCCTGGCGCTGCTGCGCAAGCTCAAGGAACACGGCGTATCCGTCAACGAGGCGCTGTTGAGTGCGCTGGGGCCGTCCATTTCCCCGCACATCGGACCCAATGCCTATGGCGTGGCCTTTGTGGCGGCGGAGTAAAATATACAGCGCCCTGTGACCGACATACTGGTCACAGGGCGCTTTTCTATGGGCGGGCCTTTTGCGTCAGCGTCAGGCGGAAGGTCGCGTCCTCGCCGTCGAGCCGCAGGAGATAGCTGCCGTCCTCCGGCACGAGGAACCACACTCCGACCATCGGCATGGCCTCTCCGGCGCTGTTTTCGATCCATAGGCCCATGCTGCCGCTATCCATCTCCACGTCAACGTGGACGATCTGCTCCCACTGCAATCCGCTCAGAGGACAGGCGGTCAAACCGTTGAACAGATGTATTCGATGGTAGTGACGGAGACCATCTGACAGTCGGAAAAAAGGCGGACAACACCCAGCACCGCTCCAACGAGAATGGCTCCAAGCAGGATGATGGCGATCCAACTTTTTTCATGGGTACCCTCCTGTACATCATCTAATGTTGTACTTTATGCCATGGTTAATATTTCATCTTGTGCGCCAATATGAGAAAAAGATTAAATCTCGTATAGCCATGGTTTGTATAAGATAAAATGATGTACGAGGTGAGATGGAATGTACATCGACGAGGTTCCGTTGAGAATTGCACGCTTACGAAACGCCAAGGGTGTGTCAGCTCGCGACATGAGTCTTTCCATCGGCCAGAATGAGAACTATATCAACCAGATTGAAAACGGAAAATCGCTTCCTTCTCTGGATGCCTTTTTCAATATCTGCGAATGCTTCAACATCACGCTGCCAGAGTTCTTCGGCGCCGAATCCAAGAATCCCGTCCGGCTCCGCGCGCTCATCGAGGACCTCAAGCGTCTCGATGACGATGAGCTCCAGGCCGTCAACACGCTGGTGCGCGGCCTGCTCCAAAAGTGATGCTTCACAGGTGCATGCCTTTGGAGACAGAAGCATCTGCCACCGGAAGGGACGCGTCTGCGGACATGCGGCCTCATCCGACCTCACTGCGCTCTTCCGCCTTCCCCCAAAGGGGAAGGTTTTTTTAGTGCCCACTTGATCCCATACCCCTCCACAGGAGGGGGCTTCGACCCACTCCCATGCCGCCTCTCACTACACCAAAGGTACGCTCAGGCCCCGGGCGACGCGAGGACTCCCCTGAATTCGTTCACGAAGCTGAGTCAAGGCGTGACCAACAAAGTACACGTAGATTTCACCCCCAACAAACACACGCGTGCCCTCCACCGAAGGCAATCAACCGAATCGCGAAATAAGGGGGGGCGCTGGGGAACCGTTTGGAGCGGCTCCCCAGTGGAGAGTTCACCGTAGGCGAAAGCGAAGCCCGATGTTGAGTGAACACCCCCTAAGCAGAGTGCTGGCACAGCATGCCTGCCGGGCTTCAGGGGCAGAGTCCCTGGCTTCCCCCCTTGCAAAGCCTCCCCCATCGTGCTATCATCAATCCGATACCACAAGGAGGCGATTTATCGTGCCCAAGCCTGTCAAAACCAATGTCCTGCGCCACCTGGACGCAGCGAAAATCCCCTACGAAACCCGCGAATATACCATCGAGGATGAAAACTACGACGGCAAGCTGATCGTCGATAAGGTCGGTCTGCCATCGGAGATGATCTACAAGACTCTCGTACTCACGGGCGACAAGACGAAATATCTGGTCTGCGTCATTCCGGTGGAAAAGGAGCTTGACCTGAAGGTCGTTGCCCGGGCCACGGGGAATAAATCCGTCGCCATGCTGCCGCAAAAGGAGCTGCTGCCCCTGACCGGCTACCTCCGCGGCGGATGCAGCCCCATCGGCATGAAGAAGGCCTTCCCGACCTTTGTGCAGGAGGACGCAAGGGCTCTGGCGCGCATCAGCGTCAGCGCGGGCATACGCGGCTGCCAGGTGATTCTGTCCGTGGAGGCTCTCATGCAGGCAGCACGGGCGTCCTTCGCCCTTCTTTGCCGGGAATAAGCAGGAATTCACAGACTTTTTACAGCCTTTACGCCTGCAAAACATTGTGTTCGGCGGCAAAGTCGTGTATAATATAGTTTGGTATAGTATGTACCATCATGAAAGGATGTGCGCATGAGGCAGAAGCTGTCGCCGGAGGACAACCGGCGGGCGTGGCTGTGGGCCGCGCTGATCGTACTGATGATGCTGGTGCTGGGCGCAGGAATTTTCCTGCTGGCCAACCATGACTGGTCACCCACTCCTTCCCTGCCCGAGGCGGACGCCGCGCTGCTGGAGGCGTCGCAGGGTCTGGACAGCATCCGGATCACGGCTGACCTCGACCCCATCTCCCAGGTGCTGACCGTGACGCAGGATATGACGCTGCGCAACCGCACCGGACAGGCGCAATCCGCCGTGGTGCTGCGCTCCTGGACGGGCGCGTACCTGAGCGAAGATACCTCCCCCGTCGCCACGGACGAGCTGTACTACGAATGCTATGGCGCAGCCTTCAATCCCGGCGGGCTGACGCTCTCCCGAACCCGCGTTGAGGGCATGCCCGTCATCTGGCGCTGGCTTGATGACGCCCAGACGGTGCTGAGCCTGCCCGCAACCTGGGATGCGGAGGACGAGGTCAGCGTCACGCTGGAATACACGGTGCTCATCCCGGACTGCGCCAGCCGCTTCGGCTATGCGGACGGGGTGTTCATGCTGGGGAATGTCTTCCCCGTGCCTGCGGTGTGGGAGGGTGGCGCATGGCGCACGGATGCATACGCCTCCATCGGCGATCCCTTCATGTCCGAATGCGCCAACTGGCAGGTGACCCTCACCGTGCCGGAGGGCTTCACGGCCGCGGCCTCCGCCTATGCCGAGCCCATCGACGCCAACGGCCAGCGCCGCTATGATTTCACGGCCCAAGCCATGCGGGATTTCGCGCTGGTGATCAGCGACCGCTTCACCGCTGCGCAGGGCATGGCGGGCGATACCCTCGTGACCGCTTGGGCCAGGCGTAAATCCGATGCACAGGCCATGCTGAAATACGCCCGGCAGGCCCTTGAAAGCTACGGCTCCCGCTGGGGAGCGTACGCCTATCCGGCCTTCACCCTGGCTGAGAGCATCTTCCCCTATGGCGGCATGGAATATCCCGGCCTGGTGATGATCGCCGCAGACGCCATCGCCTACGGCAGCGACACGTTGGAATACACCGTAGCCCACGAGGCTGCCCACCAATGGTGGAGCGTTATGGTGGGTTCGGACAGCTACAACCAGCCCTGGCAGGACGAAAGCCTGTGCGAATACGCCCTGATGGACTACATCGGCGATGTATACGGCGCGTCCGCCCGTGCAGGCGCAGCCTTTGACCGCATCGAGACAAGCCTGCGCATCACCATCCCCCGAGGCGTGACCCCCGGCAGCCCCATCGACTACTTCGCCGATCTGACGGAATACTCCCAGGTGGTCTATCAACGAGGCGCAGCCCTGTGGATGGCCCTTGAAACCCATCTGGACAAGGATGCCCTTGACGCGCTGCTCAGGGACTATCAGTCCCAGTATCGCTTCCGCAACGCTACCCGCGAGGATCTCACCCAACTGATCAGTCAGCACTCCGGGCAGGATATGTCCGGACTGATGATTGATTATCTGGACACATATATGCAATAAAGCCCTTTACGAAAGGAACCGTGATCGATATGTCACTTCATCCTGCATCTGCGGTCATGCTCATCCCCTCCCTGGAGCCGGATGACAGACTTCCTGCCTACGTTTCGCAGCTCATCGAGCGTGGCTTCACCCGCCTGGTGATCGTTGACGACGGCAGCAGCGAGCGCTATCAGCCGATTTTCCAGAGCCTTGAGGCCCTTCCGGGCGTGACGGTGCTGCACCATGAAGTCAACCGGGGCAAGGGCTGCGCGCTCAAGACCGGCTACACCTACATCCGTGACCACATTCCTGAGGCCAGCGGCGTCATCACCGCTGACAGCGACGGCCAGCACACCGTGGCAGACTGCTGGAAGCTCGCCGAGGCCCTGACGGAGGATAAACGCGTGCTCTATCTGGGCAGCCGCGATTTCAACCTGCCCAACATTCCGCCCAAGTCCCGCTTTGGCAACAAGACCACCTCCGCCGTCTTCAAGCTCCTCTACGGCCAGTGGCTGCCGGATACCCAGACGGGTCTGCGCGCCTTCAAGCGCGAGGATCTGCAGTTCATGATCGATGTGCCCGGCGAGCGCTTTGAATACGAGATGCAGGTTCTCATCGCCTGTGCGCGGGCGAATATCAAAATGGTGCCCATCACCATCGAAACGGTGTATGAGAACGACAACGCCGGCACCCACTTCCACCCCATCCGGGACAGCTACCGCATCTACAAGGTGATCCTGGGGAACTTCATCCGGTTCATGGGCGCCTCTATCGTGTCCTTCCTGATTGACAACGGCGTCTTCGCGCTGATGGAGAACATCGTTCTTGCCGGCATGGGGCCGGGCCGGGAGTTCATCGCTACGGTGGTGGCACGCCTCATCTCCGCCCCCTGCAACTTCCTGATGAACAAGAACTTCGTCTTCTCCAGCAAGGGCGGCAAGCAGGCCTTCCTGCGCTATGTGATTCTGGCGGCGGGCATCCTGCTTATCTCCGCCGTAGGCGTGGAGCTGCTGATGAAGCTGCTGGGCTTTGCACCGGCGCTGGCCTCTCTGGTGAAGATCGTGGTGGACACGGTGCTGTATCTGGTCAGCTACCGGGTGCAGAACAAATGGGTCTTCGCACCCAATCAGCCATCGCTGAGTGAAAAGGAGTAACCCATGAAGAACTGGAAGAACATCCTGCTGACGATCCTGGCCATCGCGCTGATCACTGTTTTTGCCTGGGCCGTTCCCTCGCCCTCCATCACCGAGGACGCCCTGGACAGCTACATGGAACTGGACACCGAAGGCAGCACCTATGATTTCCTGTAAGAACCAAGGAGGATTGACCCTATGCGCAAGCTGATTGCTATCCTGCTGCTGATCACCATGGTGCTTCCCGCCGCCCTTTGCGAGGAAGCAGTTGAAGCCCAGACCATCATCGAGCCCCTGTCCAGCGAGCTGGACTCCGGCGCTCATGTGGCGAATCCCGACAACTACATCGAGGCCGATCCTGACAACGGCGTGCTGGCCGGATACAGCGACGAGAGCATCACCATCACCCTTGAGCAGATCACCGAGGATGGCGTACTGTACAACGTCGCCCGCGTAAAGATCGCCGACCCCAGCCAGCTGCGCACGGGCCTGGACGATCCCAAGAAAGGCAAAAAGAACAACTACGTCCACAACATCGCTGGAAAATACAACGCCATCCTTGCCATCTCCGGCGATTTCTTCTCCAAGAACTCTTCCGGCTATGTGGTGCGCATGGGCGAGGTTTTCCGCAAGAAGCTGTATGCGAACCGCGATATGCTGCTGATTGACTCCAACGGCGATTTTCATATCATCTACCGCTCCAACGCCGAGGATCTGGAAGCCCTGCTGGCCCGCGAGGATGTGACCTTCCCCAACGTCTTCAACTTCGGCCCCGCGCTGGTTGCTGAGGGCGTGGCCCTGGAAATGCCCGAATACTATCTGGCGAAAAACACCTTCAACGTCACGCGTCCCGAACCCCGCTGCGCCATCGGCCAGATCGGCGAGCTGGAGTATCTGCTGGTGGTGGCGGACGGCCGAAACGGCGAGTCCGAGGGCGCGACCGGCGAGCAGCTGGCCCAGTTCATGGCTGCCCAGGGCTGCATCACTGCCTACAACCTGGACGGCGGCGACACGGCGCTGATGTGGTTCAAGGATGATTACTATTCCCGCAAGACCAAACGCTCCCAGTCCGATATCATCTACTTCGGCACGGCCATCAATTACGGCCTGGACGCCACGGAGGACTAAGGTATGATGATCACCTCTTACGGTCTGATGGCAGCTGCTGCCCTGGCGTGCATGCTTGCCATCGCAGGCCTGTGGTGCGCAAGGCACAAGCTGGGCTACGGCGTGTGGATCCGGCAGATCGTGTGCACCATCCCGCTCAGCTTCCTGTTTTCCCGGCTGCTGTTTGCGATCTTTGCCCTTGCCAACGGCGATATGACATCCCCTGTACAGGCCCTGTATTTCTGGGACGGCGGCGCCTCCATCACCGGCGCCTTCATCGGCGCTGTGGTTGGCGCAGCCCTGGCCGAAACATGGTGCAAAGTTCCCCGCGCGCTGCTGCTGGACGGCGTGGCGCTGGGAGCTCCCCTGGCACTGGTGATCGAGCGTCTGAGCGAATACCCGGTTGATATGGGCATTGGCCGCGTGGTGGATACCGAATGGCTCTATTTCTTGGGCGACGCAACGGACGGCCGCCATCCCGTGTTCCTTTACGAGGCCATCATCGCCTTCGTCATCCTGCTGGTGCTGCTGCGCTTTGCCACCCGCAAAGGCGGCGTGAAACACCACGGCGATGTGCTGCTGATGTTCATGACCCTCTACGGCTGCAGCCAGACCGTCATGGAATCCCTGCGTGATGATGCCCACATGGTGATTTACTTCATCCGCCTCAACCAGATTGCCGCGCTGATCATGGCTGTAATCGCCTTTGTGATCTGGACGGTGCGCTGGGTGCGCAAGGGTACGAAGATTCCCCAGGTCATTGTCGCCTGCGTGGTGGTCATCGCCGCCATTGCCCAGGGCGTGATGCAGGAATTCGCCGTGGATTCCAACCCTAACCTCCTGCTGGAATACGCCATCATGGCCCTGTGCCTGGCCGTGATTGCAGCGGTCTCGCTGATCGTACGCAAAAAGGCTGAATAAGAAAAGGAAACAAACATGGATAAGAAGCAGATCGACCGCATCAACGAGCTGGCCCGCAAGAAGAAGTCCGAGGGCCTCACCGAAGCGGAAGCCGCCGAGCAGGCAGCCCTCCGCCAGCAGTACATCACCGAATGGCGTGAGAATACCAAGGCCATGCTGGAGGGCATCGTCATCCAGCGGCCCGACGGCACCAAGGAACCCCTAAAGAAGAAGGCCCCCACCATCAAGCATTGACCGATGGCAGCGCGCCATTGGTCTCTTGCAGGGTACGCGTACCAAGCGACGCGTACCCGCTTTTTTTATCGCACACAAAAAGGGCATCCGATCCCTCGAATACCCTCAACATGTCCATTATATCACCCAATAAGTACAAAGTCAAGCGAAAAACTTTCGCAAAAACTATTGCCAAACTGGCCTTTCCTGTGTATAATAAAGGCACAACAAAGGACAAAAAAGCCGCCGGTGAGCGGCAGCCGAAATGAAAGGGGTGTCACCAATGCACGACGAAGAGCAGCTCGAACAGGGCGGTATGGAGGAAGTCGGCATGGAGGAAGACCTGATCGAAATGACCGACGAGGAAGGTAACACCATCCTGTTCCATATTCTCGACTATTTCTTCTACAATGGTGAGGAATACGCTATTCTGACCGACTCCAACGAGGCGGACACGACCGAAGCAGTGGACTGCTACGTGATGAAGATCGTGCTCTCGACGGATGAAAACGGCGAAGAGCTGGAGGAATTCGTCCCCGTGGAGGATCAGAAACTCGAAGCCAAGCTGATGGAAATTGCCACCGTAAAGCTCAATGACGACGAGGAAGCGGATGACGAGGATTGATCCTTCCATCTTATTTCCATCGATCCAGATCAACCGTACTGCGGACAGCTGACTGCTGTCCGCTTTTTATATGCCGCATTCCTCTTTTACGAACATTTTTCCATGATACGCCGCCGATTTCCGCCCTTTGATGGGGATAAAGCTGTGCATATCTGTGGATAAGCTGTGGACATTGTGGATTATTTTGCACCATGTTCGCCTTTCCCTGTGGATAACTCCGATGCTTCCGCATGTCGTGTTCATCCCTTCCGGACGCCCACATTCGCCAACTTCCTGTGCCACATGCACATATTTCCTGCATTTCCAGCATCATCCTGTGGATAAAAAAGCCTGTGGATGGCGAATCAGGCGAACATCCACAGGCTATCCACAAAGTTTGCCACAGGCGTTGTGGATAACATTCACTTCTCTTCAAGGAACCGCAGGAGTGCCTCACAACCCTCCCATATATCCCGGTAGCAGGTATCAAACCGGTCAGTATACCAGGGATCGGCCACATCCCCCGGGCGGGAGGTGAAATCCAACAGGCGGTGCACCTTCCCCTGTGGATCGCCGCCAAGAATGCGCAGCATCCGGGTGATATTGCTCGTATCCATGCCGATGAGGTAATCCCACTGATTATAATCGGCAGCCGTCATCTGACGCGCCCGGTGATCTTCACAGCGCACGCCGTGCGTCGCAAGCTCGCGCCTCACCGGCGGATAAACAGGATTGCCTATCTCCTCCCGGGACACCGCCGCAGAGTCGATGGTATAACCCTTCAAGCGGCGCTGGCGGATCATGTGCTTGAGGATCATCTCCGCCATGGGACTGCGGCAGATATTGCCGTGGCAAACAAACAGCACCTTCATCGCCAGCCCGCCTTCCCTCTCTTGATCATCGCCCAACACCGTTCCAGATGCTCACCCGAAAAGTTATTCTCCCGCGCTGCCAGGGCGGCCGCTGCCTCCCAGCCACACCAGAGCAGCTCATCCACCTCAGCCGAAGGGGACAATGTTGTGGCTTGCACGCGGGCGATAAAGCCTGCCATCAGGATGCCCTTAGGGTGAAAATAGTAGCTTTGCACATAATGCATGGAGAGCACCCGCTGGCCTGTTTCTTCCAGCACCTCGCGCTGAACGGTCTCCTCCAGCGTATCACCCTTCTTGACATAGCCGGAGCACAGGGTGTATCTCTTGTCGGAAATGTAGTTCTGCTTCAGCATCAGCACCTGATCCTGCTCGTTGACGATACAGACGAGGACGCAGCTTGCCGGATTGTCAAAGAAAAACCGTTCGCAAGCCGGGCAGTACTTTTGCTGGCCCTCATCGCCGATGGACTTGAGCACCAGTGACCTGCCGCATTGCATGCAATAGTTGAGTTGCATCTGCATCATCCTTCTGATTTCTTTCGCCATCGCCCTTGCGGTTCGACGCGATTATTCCTTATCGATCGTGCATCCGCCCACGAACTCTCTCAGCAGGCTAAGCGGCGGAATCTCGTCCATCACATCCTCGCTGACCTCGGGGAAGTAGTTGAGCATCTTCACCAGGCGCCGTGCGGTCAGATAGTGCGGATTATCGGTCGGGATCGCCCGGAGCAGCCCGTAGGCGTAACGGCGCAGTATGGGCAGTTCGTAGTGCAGGGCCGTGTTGAACATGCTGTCTGCGCACTCCTGATAGGGGAATATCCAGGTTTCCTCACCCTTGCGGACACTGGGCCACATGGCCAGGGTCTCCTCGGGGCTGGTGCCGCGGAACTGATTGTCGCGTACGATTCTCCGCAGCAGCCGCACATCCGTGGTGCGGATGCGGTTGTGATCGTCGAGGTTGATGCAGGTCAGGGCGCTGACGAAGATGCGGTGGATGTACTCCTCCGGCACTCCCTCGCACAACTGGGGATTCAGCCCGTGGATGCCCTCGATCAGTACCGGCTGCCCGGGGCGGAGCGTCAACGGCACGCCCCTGGGCTCGCGGGAACCCGTCCTGAAGCAGAAGCGCGGAATCTCCACCTTCTCGCCCGCCATGAGCTTCACCATATGCTCGCGGAAGAGCGGCACATCAATGGTGTGCAGCGCCTCCAGGTCAACGCTGCCATCCGGCTCCACAGGGAGGTCGGCGCGATTGCGGTAATAATCGTCCAGCGAAATCTGTACCGGCTGGAAGCCCAGCACCCGCAGGGCAATCGCCAGCCGTCCCGTAAAGGTGGTCTTACCCGAGGAGGACGGCCCGGCGATCATTACCAGACGGCGGCCACGCTCGGCAATCAGATCGGCAATCTCCGCAATCGCCCGGGCATGCAGCGCCTCGTTCACGCGGATGAAGGCACGGAGCCCGCGCTCCTCAATGAGCCGATCCAGATCCGGTGCATTCTGCACCCCCAGGATACCGCACCACGCCGCTGACTGATCAAACACATGCAGATGCTTCGGGCGGTCGATATAAGTCGCTGGGCGCTCCGGCTGCGTGCTGTCCGGCAACAGCAGGGCCATCCCTCTCCCCGGCAAATGCTTCACGCCAAAGACCCGCACATACCATGTGGAGGGCGTCATCGCGCCGTAGAAGTACTCCCACATGCCATCGCACTCATACATGTTGAAGAACGGAAAGGGACGGCGCTTGAGCAGCTCAACCTTATCCCTCTGGCCCTCAGCTTCAAAGTAGGCAATCGCGTCATCCAACGACCATTCCCGCTTGTCAAAGGGCAGATTGGCGCCGGTCAGGCGGCGCATCTCCTGCTCGATGGCGGAGCAGTCCGCCGGGGTAAGCTCACGTCCCGGCGTGCACAGGAATACGCCGCCGCCCACGCTGTATTCAATGCGCACACGCTGGCCCGGCATCAGGTGGCGGATAGCCAGCAGCAGCACAAAGCGCAGCGAGCGCTCATAAATGCGGCGGCCTTCCTCATCCCTGAGCGTCAGCGGCACAAGCACACCATCGCTCCGCACCTCGTCGTAAAGCTCCAGCACCGCGCCACCCATGCGCACTGCCAGCACACCCTGCGTCGGCACGCGCAATGCAAGAAGGCATTGCATGACCGTCATGCCAGCCTCCATGTCGATGGTGTTGTTGCTGCACGTGATGTTCATACAATGCCTCCTCTGTTCAGTTGTCTCTCAGGGTATGCTTAATCTTCAAAGGGCATGCTGCTGCGGTCAGCCAGCGCCAGCTCCGCCTCCAGGTCGCGTGGATGGCCATGCTCTGCCTCGTACTCCGCATCCCGCTGGAGCATCTGCAGTCGCTTGGTGTGCACATAGGCCCGGTTACTGGGGGCCGCCTTGGCAAGGTTCATGCTCATCAGCCGCTCGCCGGAATGCATCAGGCGCAGGCGCACACGCACCAGCAGCGGGCCGTGATGCGGGCAGGTTGCGAGGTTGATGTACTTATCCGCCGTCTGCCGGACGTAGCCTCCCTCCTCCAGCTTGACCTTCTTGCCGCACACGGGGCAGCGGGGCTCGCGGGCAAACTCACTCTCGAAGGCTTCCTGGATGGACGTAAAGCTCTGACCCTTGGCGCGCTCCTTCTTATCCGTATGGATGAGCGGACGGGGCTGCTGTGGGTATTTGAGCACATCCTCAGGCCGGGGCAGCCTGGCGAAGACCAGTGCCGTATAATACGCGTCATGCAGCGCGTTGTGGAAGTAGCGGGAAGCATCCGGCTCGATCTCCAGCATCTCCATGGCTGCCTTGAGGCCCTTGCGCTCCTTGCACTTGTGCACATCGGAGAACAGGCGCTGAATATCGCACAGCGGCGGCAGCTTCACATTGCAGCCGAAAAAGTCCATGTTCTGCTTGAGCACGCTCACATCATCGCAGCCCCAGGTCAGCAGCGTGTAATCTTCGCCGCACCACGCCGCGAACTGATCCATCGCCTCCAGGAACTGGGGTGCATCCGCCAGCTCGTCGCTGCCCAGCTGCGTCATCCGCTTGATGCGCGGATGAATTTTCACATAATGCGTCGGCCTGATCGGGATGGAGATCGAATCGATCACCTCAAAATCGTCCCCGACCTTCACCGCGCCAATCTGAATCATCTCAAAGATCAGCCTGTCCCCCACCTCGCGGTACACATGCGATTCATAGGACAGAGGCTGATTCCATTCCAAATCCACCACGATATAATGCAAAGTAATACTCCTTCAGCGAGAGGGGCAGAGGCTCTGCCTCCGGACTCTTCTTCATTTTGAGGGTGTGCGCCTGCTGAGGACGCATCCGGATCAACCGATTGGGGCTTCCGCGGCGCAGGTTCCGGCCAGCGCGCCTGTCGCCCAGGCAATCTGCAAATTGTAGCCGCCGGTGTGCGCATCCACGTCGATCACCTCGCCTGCAAAGTACAGGCCCGGCACGAGCTTGCTTTCCATCGTCGCGGGATCAATCTCCTTGACGTGCACGCCGCCACGGGTGACGATGGCCTCCTCGATGGGAGCAAGCTTTTCCAGGGGGATCGGCAGCGCCTGCATGGTCTTCACCAGCGTTTCGCGCTCCTCGCGGGTAATCTGCGCGCAGACCTTGTCGCCATCCACGCCGCAAAGCCGCGGGAAGATCTCCGCCAGCCTCGCGGGCAGCAGCCCCGGCAGCACATTGCGCAGCTGCCTGCGGCTCTGCTCGGCAAAATCCCGCTGCATGCGCGCGTCCAGCTGCTGCTCAGTGAGTCCAGGCTTTAGGTTCAGGGTGACCTGCGCATCCTTGATGTCATCCGGCAGATGGCAGCTCATCGTCAGTGCCAGCGGGCCGGAAATGCCAAAGTGGGTGAAGATCATCTCGCCCAGCTCGCTGTAAAGCGTCTTCTTGCCCTTTTTCATGGTCAGCGTCACATTGCGCAGGCTGAGGCCCTGCAATTCCCCCGGCCACTGCACTGCCGTTTCTATGGCGCTGAGCACACCCATGCGCGGCGTGACGGTATGCCCCAGGCGCTCCGCCATGCGGTAGCCATCGCCGGAGGAGCCCGTCAGGGGGCAGGACAAGCCGCCCGTCGCGATGATGACGCGATCCGCTGCGTATTCCGTACCGTCCATCATCGTCACGCCGGACACCGCGCCATCCGCCAGCACAATATCCTTCACCCGCGCGTCGAAGACGATGCGCACGCCCAGGGCGCGCATGGTCTTTTCCAGCGCACGGGTCACATCGCTGGCCTTCTCCGTGGCAGGAAAGACGCGTCGTCCGCGCTGCACCACCACAGGGCAGCCCTCATCCTCCAGCAGCTCCATCATCTGCTGGGGGGTAAAGTAACTCAGCGCGCTGTACAGGAAGCGCGGATTGCGCGGCACTTCCCGCATGAATTCGTCAATTGTGCAGTCATTGGTGACATTGCAGCGCCCCTTGCCGGTGATGTACACCTTGCGGCCAAGCTTCTGGTTGCGCTCCAGCAGCGTCACATTTGCGCCGGTTCGCGCCGCAAAGATGGCCGCCATCATGCCGCCAGCGCCGCCGCCGACCACGATCACATTATGCGTGACCATGCCCTTCCTCCTCCAGATAGACCTCATAGGTTTCCCAAATGGACTCCAGTTGCCGGAAGTGCTGCGTCAGCGCCTCCTTGCGGTGAAGCCCCAGGGCCACCAGCAGCGCGTTGATGACCGACAGCGGCGCGGCAAGACTGTCCACAAAGGAGGCCATGTCCGTGCGGGCCGTCAGCGTCGCATCGGCAATCGCGCCAAGGGGGGACATGGGGCCATCGGTGATGGCCACCACCTGCGCGCCGCAGCGTTTGGCAAAGCGCATAGCCTCCAGCGTACGCGTGGAATAGCGCGGGAAGGATATGCCCACCAACAGATCGTCTTCCTTGAGCTTGCTGATCTCCTCAAACACGTCCGTCGCACCGGAGGACACCAGATGCACATTGTCGAAGATGTAATTCAGGTAGTACCCCATGAACTGCGCCAGCGGAGCCGCCGAACGCAGGCCCATCACATAAATGGTACGGGCAGACAGCAGGCGCTGCACCACATCGTCAAAGATGGTCGTATCCATCTGATCCAGGGTCGCACGCAAATTCTGCATATCGCTCTTGAGCACGATGCCAAGAGCCGCACTGGGATCGATCTCCGTGGACATTTCAAAGCGCTGATTCGCTGTGAGGCGATGGCTCACCAGCTCCTGCAGCGACCTTTGCAGCTGCGGATAGCCCTCATAGCCCATCGCCGAGGCAAAGCGCACCACCGTTGATTCACTCACGCCCACGCTCTCGCCCAGGCGATTGGCAGTCATGAACACCGCCTTCTCATAATGCTCAACAATGTACTGCGCAATCTTCCGATGGCCCTTACTCAGCCGCTTGCCCGATTGATTCAACCGGTCGATCATATCCTGCATATCCTGCATGGCTCTACCATCCCGTTCCTCATGGGTAATCGCCGCCAACACGGCTTCCTGCAAGAAAATTGCAGGCTCCCTTCATTATACGGGACAACAGGCTTTTTTGCAAGTCCAAACGTCAGAAATTGCAATTTCTCCGGCCAGGGACTCTGCCCCTGGACCCCGGCAAGGGCGCTGCCCTTGCATCCCGCTTAGGGGAGCTTCGCCCCGAAGGACCCCTTTTCGCGATCTTGCTCGCATGCCTTCGGGTGGAGTTGCGCACGCATGCTTATTGAGGAAACGAAATTTACATGTAGCCTTATAGGTGTCGCTTTAACTCGACTCCCCTACGGTCGTCTCGCGTCGCCTGCTGCCTACGCATTCCTTTGCACCAGTAAGAGGCGGCCCCTCCTGCGGGGGGACAAGAAGTAAGGGTGTACTAAAGCCTTCCCGCCACCGTGGCTCCCGGCTTTGGGGATGTGTCGCCGCGCTTGCGCGGTGACGGATGAGGCTCCCTGCGTCCGCAGATGCGGCCTCGCTTCCAATATCTATCTGCACCCCAGGCAAGTACTCTCCTTCACACTCACACCGCACCCATCACCCACGCCATCCCCAGCATCGCCGCCAGGAACACCGCATTAAGCCCCGTGAACACCATCATAAACCGTCTCCGCCGGGCGCCTTCCGCCGCACCGTACAGCCGGAAGGAAATGAGGCTCGCCAGCGAGGCCACCAACGTACCCAGTCCGCCGATGTTGACGCCAAGCATCAGCGCCGGTACATCCTGCGTGAAGGGTGAAAGGAGCAGACAGGCAGGCACGTTACTGATCACCTGGCTCACCAGCAGGGATACCAGCATCGGAGCGTTAGCCATCTGCGCCTCCAGCCAGATACGGATGGGGGCGTATTCCTTCACCGAGGCCACAAAGACAAAGAAGCACACGAAGGTCATCAGCAGCGTGTAGTCCACCTGCCTGAGCACTTCGCGGTCAAGCAGCAGCACAAGCACCAGCACCGCTGCCGCCAGCAGCCAGGCTGGCACGACCTTTGCAAGGGTCAGCAGGGCCAGAAGGGTGAGCGCACCGTATAGGCCAAACTTCCGTGCAGGCAGCTCCTTCCCGGAGGCAGCCACGGGCTGCACCTCCACCTTGGGGATCAGCAGACAGCAGCCCATCAGCAGCGCAAAGGCCAGCGCCGCATAGGGCCATGTCAGCACTGGGAAATCCAGCGCGTCCAGCTGTCCGCTGGAGTACAGATACAGGTTTTGCGGGTTGCCGATGGGGGTAACCATGCTGCCGAGGTTTGCCGCGATGGTTTCCAGCACGACAGCGAGCGTCAGGTGCTTCATTTCCGCGCCCGCCATCAGCAGGATGGTGAAGGGAACAAGGGTGATGAGCGCCACATCGTTCGTTGCCACCATCGCCAGAAGGAAGCAGCCTGCCGTCAGCGCCATTGCAAGGCCGCGCAGGGCATGGATACGGCTTGTTACCGCGCCTGCCAGCTTGTCGAACGCACCCATGTGCCGAAAGCCTGCGACAATTGCCATCAGCGAAAAGAGCATCAGCAGCGTCGTGGTGTCGATGCCTGCCAGCGTGTGCTCCCCCGGCGGCACCAGCAGGAAGGACGCCAGAGCAGCAAGGAGCGCGACGGTCAGGACGACCTCGCGCTTGAAGTAGTTCAGGATGCGTTTCATGCGTGACACGCCTCTTTCGTGTTATTTCAGCAGCTCCTCCGGCACCTCCGCCGCCATGCGGGCATAGCCCTTCTTGGACGGGTGCAGATGGTCGCCGGAGTCATATTCCGGCATGAACCAGTCGATGCGCTCCGGATCGCGCAGCGCCCTGTCAAAGTCGATACAGCCGTCGATCAGATCCGTCGTGCGGATGAAATCATTGTAGGCATGGCGCATCTCCTGGCGGAAGAGGGCGTCGGTACGCCAGCCGCCCATGGGCAGCAGCGTTCCTACGTAGACCTTCAAGCCCATCTCCCGCGCCTGGGCAATGTAGGTCTTGAGCCCCTCAATCAGCTGCTCCACTGTGGGCAGATCGCTCATCGGGCGGAAGACATTCACGTCCTCCCCCACCGGGTGGATGATATCATTGATGCCCTGCTGGATGATCACCGCGTCCGCGCCGTCTGTCGGCACCTCATGGCGGAAGCGCCTGCTGCCCATCAGACCATAGGATTCATAGGTCAGGCAGTGATATTCCCGCAGGATGCGCGAGCCGCTGGTCGCCCGGCGGATGATGGCCGTATGGGCATAGCCCTCCCGTTCGCAGCGCAGCTGGAGGTCATCCGGCCAGTCCTGTGCCGTGATGGAATCCCCATAGCAGACGATGGTACGGTTGGCCCGATCCGTCAGCAGGGACACATTGGACAGGAAGTAGTTCAGATGAGTCGTTCGGGAGGTGTGGATGCTGATATCGGCATTCTCCGTTTCATCGCCGTTGGCGTAGAGCCCGCCGGACAGCTTGCCGCAGGTGAACACCACCGAGCGCATCTGCGTAAAGTCCGCCAGGTAAAAGCTGACCTGTACCGTATCGCCTGCACGAACCGCGATTTCAACCGCATCGGATACAGCATGCTCCTCCGCCCCGATGGTCACGCTGCGCGCCCCGCCAAAACAGACAGGGTAAAACACCCCGCCCGCCAGTACGGTAGTCTTCGCAATGGTGACAGGCTCGGTACCGCAGTAATTGTCGAAAGTCAGCCGCAGCGCCGTGCCATCAAAGGGGACGCGAACCGGATAGCGAATGGTAATATCCTTGGCGTAGCGCTCCGGACGATTCTCCGCAACGCTCACGGCATTGCCCCAGATGCTGGTCCAGTGGGTGGTGTTCATAGCAATCCTCCCTGCATGGTATCATGCAGTATTATACAGGAAAAACGCGCCTGTGGCAATGCACAGACGCGCCGTGGAGCATCAAAAAGTAACAGGGAGCAGAACTATGTCTTACCGAAGCATCTCGCTTAGCTGCACATCGCCGCTGACTGTATCCACACGGATACGGCAATGTCCATCCCCACTGACATACCGGCCATCATCTTTGCGCTCCATGAGCAGGCTGCCGCTTACGGCACCGCTGACGCTGCTGATCTCAGCCGTGAAGCCTGCATCCTTAGGCAGACGGATGGTCACGTTGCCGCTGACTGCATCAACGCTGATCTTGTCCGGGGTATGGGCAAACTGGAGGCTCAGATAACCGCTGGCCGTCGCGGCCTCCATTTGATCCACCTGATACCCGTCCACGCGCACCTCGCCAGAGGCCGTGTTGATGACCAGCTTGCCAGCAGCCTCCACCGCCACATCGACACTTCCGGATGCCGTATCCACCTTGATCTCCCCAACCTCGCCGCTCTGCCATAGCGCAACGCATCCGGAGCCAGACTGGATATGAACCGCATCAGCCTTGAGGCCGTCAGCCTGCATCGCTGCGGAGGCGACAGCAATCTCCACATCTTCCAGCCGTAAATCTTCCGGCAGCTGCACAGTCAGCTGTTTCTCCAGACCGGACTGTCTGCGGAAACCAGAGGCAGCGTATTTCACATACAGCGTTTTCCCCTCCAGTTGCCAGTGCAGCTTCGTATCTTCCTCCAATTCTTGATCAGCCGTCTCAGACAAGACGATCTCACCACCGTCATGATACGCAATGTTCACCATGCCGTCCAGCCAGCTGATGTCAACCTTCTCAACCCTGCCGGAGATATTCCCGCCGCCTGCTGAATAATCTTCGCCATCGGCATAGGTGTAGCTGCTACCCGGATAGATGTAGTCCTGCGTGCTGCAGCTGCAAAAAAGCAGACACAAGGCAGTCAGCATCAGGGCAAGGGCAATTTTTTTCATGGTCGTTTCTCTTCTTTCTCTCAAATCCGCTATACGGCTTCTAATCTTGGCCGGCAAGGTTCTTCCTCCCGTTCCACGATAACAGGATACCATATGCAGAGATTGAATTCAAACACAGAGCGATTACAAGAAAATGAGAATTCAGTGAGATATGTCTGTCGCAGGAATGCAAAACGCGCCTGTGACGATGCACAGACGCGTTGAATTTTTATTTTGCCGCCAGCTCAGCCTTTTCACGCTCGGACATGGGACGCTCGCTGATCTCGCCAGCCTTCTGCAGAGCAATGCGGGTCAGCAGGGGGCCAATCAGCTCGTAGACCAGCACGGCGAAGAGGGCGACGTTGCGGATGATCTGACCGGGAGCACCAAGGCTCATGGCAGTCAGGCTCATGCCCAGAGAAACACCTGCCTGGGGCAGCAGCGTGATGCCCAGGTATTTCTGGATCGCCGGACAGCACTTCATCATCTTGGCAGAAATGGTTGCTCCCCAGATCTTACCGGCAGAACGGAACAGGATGTATACCACACCAGCCAGAATGATGGCCCAATCCGCAAAGACCTCAAAATCCAGATCCGCGCCGGAGAGGACGAAGAAGAGCACCATCAGGGGCGCCGTCCAGCGATCGATGCGATCCATCAGCTCCTCGGAGAAATCACACAGATTGCAGAACACCGTACCCATGGCCATGCAGACCAGGAGCGAGGAGAAGCCCACAGTCACAGGGCCGATCACAAAGTGCAGCTGGGAAAGAGCCACCGCCAGCAGCACAAAGGTCACAGAGATGCTCATACGCTTGGAGCGGGAATGGAAGAACTGCTCGCTCCAGTGGAAGCACAGACCAATCAGACCGCCCAAGCCCAAAGAGGCCACGACCTCCACAATGGGATCCACCAGCACGGAGAACATATCCACCGTGCCATGCTCGATAGCACGGGCAATGCCGAAGGAGATGGCAAACACCACCAGACCCACCATATCATCCAGCGCCACCACAGGCAGCAGGGTGCGGGTCAGGGGACCGTCGGCCTTGTACTGCTTCACGACCATCAGCGTCGCAGCGGGAGCCGTAGCCGTGGCAATTGCGCCCAGCGTCAGCACGGCGGACAAGGGCAGCTTGTCGGGCATCAGCAGATGCAGGCCATAGAGCGCCAGATCGACAAACAGCGTCGCCACCAGCGCCTGGAATATGGCAATGATCGTCGCCTGTCGTCCAACCTGCTTCAGCGCAGAGAGGCGGAACTCATTGCCCATCGTAAAGGCGATGAAGCCCAGCGCCACATCGCAGATAACATCCATATCCTTCACATTTTCCAGGGACGTGAAGCCCAGGCCCTCAATGCCCAGGCGGCCCAGGCAGAAGGGGCCAATCAGGATGCCCGCCACCAGATAAGCCGTGACGGCCGGCAGGTTCAGCTTCTTGCTCAGGCGGGACATCATCAAGCCTGCAAAAAGCGCAATAGAAAGTGAAAGCAGCAATTCCATGGCATTTACCTCCCCGGATCGGTGGTTCACGCCGGTCCTTATGTTCCTTTTCCCACCCGATACGTTACTCCTCCGGCAGGAAAAAAGCAAGAGGCTAATCGGCGAATTTCGACCCCTTTTTATGTACATGTTGACTATATGACAAGTTGCTTTTATGGACGTTGCGCCTAAAAGGAGACGATCCTTTGAGGGCTTTGTATTTGATGTCGGGGGCGCGTCTGAGGACGCGGGAGGCCTCAGACGTCAGTCCGCAAGCAAACTGCCACCTTCTCCAGAGGGGAAGGTTAGAGGCAGGAAGGCTTTTGGTGCCCACCAATCCCCGCACCCCTCCGCAGGAGGAGGCCACCTCTCTCTGCCGCAAAGGTACGATCAGGCAGCGGGCGCCGCGAGCCGACCGCAGGGGAGTCGCGCCAAGGCACGATCACCAAAGCGCATGCAGATTTCGTTCCCCGATAACCACGCGCGCGCAACCAAGATCGCGAAAAAGGAGTCCAGAGGACATCGCACCGGAACTCCTTTCCAGAGGGGAGTTAAGCGACAAGCATGTTGGAGCGAAGACCCTTTGGCAGGGTGCAGGGACAGCTTCCCTGCCGGTTGGAGGGCAGCGCACCTGGACACCCGATTGACGCAGTGCTGCGTTCATGCTATCATAAACATAGCACTGTATCATGGAGGTCATTTCATGAAGCATCTCTACCAGCAGTTCTGTCTTGATGGGCTGCCTATCGCATGCACCCCCTTTGGAGGCGGGCATATCAACCATACTTTTCTGGTGGTGACCAACAGGGCCCGGCTGTACATTCTTCAGGAGATCAACAGCCATGTGTTCAAGGATGTTCCCGGCCTGATGGACAATCTGACCGCCGTGTGCGCACATCTGCGCCGCAAAGACAACGATCCGCGGCATTCCCTGTCGGTCGTGCCGACCCTGGATGGCCGCAGCTTTATCACCGGGGAGGATGGGCGCTTTTGGCGCATGCTGGACTATGTGCTGGACGGCATCTGCCTGGACGCTCCGGAATCGGCGGATGATCTGTACCAGAGCGGCGTGGCCTTTGGCATGTTCCAGAATCAGCTGGCGGATTTCCCGGCAGAGACACTGCATGAAACCATCCCCCATTTTCATGACACGCCTGACCGGTACCGTCAGCTCCGCGAGGCTATCTGTGCAGACCGCGCAGGACGCCTGCACGAGGTCGGCCCGGAGATCGATGCGCTGCTGAGCCGTGAGGATGAAGCAGGCTTCTTGACGGCGCTGTGCCAATCGGGTGAGCTCCCCCTGCGAGTGACCCACAATGATACCAAGTTGAACAACGTCATGCTGGACGCGGCCACAAAGACGCCCCTTTGCGTAATGGATCTGGACACGGTAATGCCGGGCCTGGTGGCTCACGACTTCGGCGACGCCATCCGGTTTGGCGCCTCCACAGCCGCTGAGGATGAAACGGACCTGGATAAGGTCAGCCTGTCCATCGAACGCTACCAGGCCTTTACCAGCGGCTTCCTGACAACCTGCGGCAAGCGCTTGACCGCCAGGGAAATCGAGACCCTCCCCTGGGGTGCGAGGCTCATGACCCTGGAAAATGCCGTACGCTTCATGACCGATTATCTGAACGGCGACATGTACTTCCACATCAGCCGTCCCACCCACAATCTTGACCGCTGTCGCACGCAGCTGCGGCTGGTGAAGGACATGGAGCAGAAGTGGGATGAAATGAACGCTATCGTTCAGGAAATCCTGGCCGAATGATCCGCATACCAAAGCAGCTCCCTTGCAGGAATTCGCAACCTGCAAGGGAGCTGTTCTTATTGTGGGATTAGCCTGCCCAGCACCATAAACCGGGCATTGACAAAGGAATACGCACAGGTGGACAGAAGCAGCAGCTGATCGTTCCTTGTGGACTCATAGGCCGTCTTGTAGGCGGAACGGCCCGTCAGCTTTGCCAGGAAGCGCTCCAAGGAGGCGTCGTCCTCGAAATTGGGCATGTAGCCCAGCTTCGCGCCATCCACCGTGCAGGCCGCCAGCAGCTCCACCGTGTAGTCCCCCTGGGGCGTATAGAGCTGCATCACGGCATGCTCGGCAGCGTAGGCCGGGTCTGCAAAATCATCAAGGCTGCCGAACATCTCGCCCGAGCGCATGAAATGCCCGTGGAGGATGCTGAGCTGATCCGACCAATCACCGGCATTGGCCACATCCAGCATGATGGAGCCGGAGGCATTGGCCGTGCCATCCGGCAAATGGCTGAGGTAGAAATCGTTATCCTCGCCCTGCACGATGGGATAATTGATGTTCGTCCCCGGACAGACGATCCAGCCGACGATATCCGGCATGAGCTGTGACAGCGCCTTGAAATCCAGCTGCGAGGTACGCGGCACAGGCGACGGTGCTTGCGTGGGCGTGGCTGTCGGCACAGCAGTGGGTTGCATCGTGATCGTCGGCGAAGCCGCAGGCACAGGCGATGCAGCCGTCAGCGTTCCGGTGGACGTGGCTATCGGAGCAGGCGGCATGCTGCCGGTTGCAGGAGCTGTCTCCGTCACGACAGGCGCGGGGGAGTTCGTTGGCGTCACTGCTACTGTGGATGTCGGTGACTCCGTGGGAGCTTTTGTGCTCGAAGGTGCAGCGCTGGGCTCTGGCGTGCCGGACAGCGTCGCCGTAAGCGTGGCTTCTGCCGTAGGACAAGCAGACAGCGTCGCCGTGGGTGTAGCCTCTGTCGCAGGAACAGCAGACAGCGTCGCCGCAAATGTGGTCTCCGTCACAACAATGGCCGTAGCTGTCGGAGCCACCGTTTCTGTTGGCATGGCAGTTGTCGGTGTGTCTGGTGTGGGTACGATGGTCGGCAGATACACCTGACTCATCAGACTGGCATAATAATTGACGCTGGCCTGGCGCTCGTGAAGTTCCCGCACCGCCAGGACGCACAAGGCCGCTGCTGCCAGCAGGCAGAGCACCATCACCAGCGCTGCCAGACGCTTGCGTTTACTCATCGTCATCACGCTCCGGGCGCAGAAGAATACGCAGCATCACCAGAGCAATCAGCACCAGCACCGCCGCGCCGCCCAGGTAGTACATCCAATGATCCTCCACGCCGGTCTGCGGCAGATCCGGATCAGGTTCCGGAGGCCTGGTGGGTTCCGGGGTAACCGTGACCGCCGGGTTGGGCGTTACCGTCACATCAGGTGCGGGCGTCACTGTTACATCAGGGATAGGCGTCACCGTCACATCAGGTGCGGGCGTCACTGTTACATCAGGGACAGGCGTCACCGTCACATCAGGGACAGGTGTCACTGTCGGCAGGGGCGTTGCCGTCGTATCGGGAACCGGGGGGCTTGTCTGCTCGGGCGCAGGCGTTACGGTCACATCAGGCACAGGGGTCACTGTCACATCGGGGACGGGCGTCACCGTCACCTGCGGCGTAGCGGGAGGCGGCGTGACCGTTACATCCGGGACCGGCGTGACCGTCACATCGGGGATAGGCGTCACTGTCACCTGCGGCACAGGCGTTACCGTTACGTCAGGCACGGGCGTCACGGTTGGCTGGGGCGTGGTGGTGGCTCCAGGTTCGGGAGTGCCCGTCACACTGGGAATGGGCGTAGCCGTTACACCCGGCACAGGCGTGACCGTTACATTCGGCACAGGCGTCACCGTCGGGGCAGGCGTTGCCGTCACAGGCGGCCACTGGGTAGGCGTTGGCACCGGAGTGGGCCAGGGCGTTGGCGTTGCGGGCTCCGGGGTCACCGTCACATTGGGAACGGGCGTCACTGTCACGTCCGGCTCAGGTGTCGCTGTGGTGGCGAGCGGCGGGGTGACGGTCACATCCGGCACCGGGGTGACCGTTACATTCGGCACAGGCGTCACCGTCACGTCGGGCTCCGGGGTCACCGTCACATCAGGCTCCGGCGTGACCGTCGGCGCGGGTGTGGGTGTCACAGGAGGCCACGCGGTGGGCGTTGCAGGAGCAGGTGTGACCGTCACATCAGGCACAGGCGTGACCGTCACATCCGGGACGGGCGTCACCGTGACCACTGGCGGGGTGGTCAAAGGGGGCGGGGTGATGGTCACATCCGGCACAGGCGTGACCGTCACGTCAGGCACGGGCGTCACCGTCACGTCGGGCTCCGGGGTCACGGTTACATCCGGTTCAGGCGTCACCGTCACATCCGGCTCAGGCGTCACGGTTACATCCGGTTCAGGGGTGACCGTCACGTCAGGCTCCGGGGTAACCGTTGGTCCTGGCGTGGGGGTGGGCGTAGGCACCGGCAGATAGGAGTTCTCGAATACGATGGCGTCCAGCTTCACGCCGTTCACCGATTCGGATACCACCACCACGGGCGTCACGCCGCTCTCGGTATTGACCACGCAAATCTCCACCAGATAGACGGTTTCATCGTATACACCCAACGGATCGCTCCCCGCCTGCTGGCGGATGGTATATTCATGGGTACCCGGCACAGTAAAATCAATGACCGGGAAAGCCGCCGTGCTGTTGGCGGTAACGCTGAGCCTCATTTCGCCGTTCACCGCGCCGGAGGGCATGGGACAAAGCGAATCCTTCGCCGTCAGGATGATGGTATAGCTTTCCGCCGTCGTGGGAACGCCGCTGACGCGTACCTCCACCGGGAGAGCCACGCTGCCAGCCAACGCATTCACGGGCAGGAGCAGAAGCATCAGCAGCATCGCCGCCATTGCAACGGCCTGCACTCTTCGGCTCATGGCGACACCTCCTGCTCTGCCCTGGTCATCAGACACAGGATGATCGTCCGTGCATCGGTGTACTCCGTGGAGCAGGTTGCCAGGCACAGCAGCCGGACCTCATCGGACGGCACGCCCAGCGCGCGCTGCATGGCATCCTCATGGATGAACACAGCCTTTTCCTTCGCAAAGTCCAGCACGTCCGCCGCATCCTGCGTCCAGCGCTGGGGCGCAAAGATGACGCTGTCCGTCGCATCCACCAGCAGGTAGGCGATCACATCCAGCGCATAGCGGCCCTCCGGCATCAGGAGCGTGCCGGTGGTGTGGGCATCAAAAAAGTCCCGCTGCTTGTACAGATCAAGATCGCCAAACATGCGGCCCTGATCAAGATGATGACCATGCAGGAGGCTGTAAGCATCCGTATACGTCCGGCTGTTGCGAGAATCCAGATAGATGCTGCCCGCCAGGGAGAAATTCCCGTACACATCCAGGCTCAGGTATTCAAAATTGTTGCTGCCCTGCACAACGGGGAAGTCGATGTGGGTGCCCTCCATGGTGAGCCAGGCGTTCACATCGGGGTTGATAGCCTGAAGCTCCTCAAAGGAGGGCGCAGCCTCCTCTTCCTCCTGGGGCTTGAAGGCCAGCAGATCATTCTGCACGGAATCCGCCAGCAGATACACATGCTGATTATCCCACAGGGCATAGGCCGAATAGAGCAGCATCAAAACAAGAACCACCGCTACCACAGCGGACACGATGCTGTTGAGGAACCGAATGATCCTGCGCTGCATGGCGGCTGTTCTCCTTTCGTAAAAAATGGTTGAGGCAGTCTCAACGACCGACCCTCTGCTGCCGGTCGCTGAGAATGCCCGGGGTCACTCGCCCGACCCCGGGATGGATTCAGAAATCAGTCGTCGCGGTCAGCAGACATGCGGCGCTTCGCCACGAAGGCAACCAGGCCGATCACCGCCACGGCGAGAATCACGATGTAGGGGATGTAGTCCATGTAGACGCCGGTGGGGATGACGGCATCCTTGGTGTTGGTGACGGTGATGGTCTGCTTGGTTTCACTAACCGTCACATCGGCAGTGTATGTATCCGTGTAGCCATTCATGTTGTCCTCAAAGCCGCTCTGACTGCTTTCCTTGACATTGACGGTTACGCCATAGGGAATACCTGTAATGTTCAGCGTACCCTTCTCAATCGTCACATCAAGCACTGCCTTACCGGCATCATCAATGGACAGCTTGGATTCCGTTCCCGTGGTTTTACCGGGAGGGGTGACAGTCACCGTGAAATTGTCAAGGTTCTCCTTCGTGGTGAAGGTCACAGTGGCCTTGAAGGTATCTGTAACAACTGCAGCGTTGCCCTTAAACTCCTTGGTAATATCGACCGCACCAGTCTTGTATGTGTTGGTAAAGTCGTCTTTTTTAGTCTCATCCGTAAGATCGTCCGCCGCCGTCTGTACGCCAGATTCCTCAGTCGGCTTGCCACAGACCGCAATGCTGGAAGTGCCATCGTTCAGCTTGGAAATCATGACATACACTACTTTATCATCCAAGGTAACATTGGTATTGGCGGTGTTATCAGACTTCTTCTCGCTAACTTCGGTCAGCTTATAGACATAGCCACCGGGAGCCAGATCTTCCGGCACACGATAATTGAGGGTCAGCTTATTCGTCAGAGAACCATCTTCAGTAGCTGTGACCGTATGATCGGGGAAGGATAGCAGATCAGGATCGTCCGTACTGCCGGTAGCCATTTCCTTCACAAACTCCACTTCAAAGCTCAGCGCATCACCAACGGGAAGTGCACCCGTGTAAATCTTCTCGATAGTAGCCGCCTTATCATAAGTAACAGTAGATGTATCCTCCCCATCCGCCATCGCCACACCCACAGCGCTCATCAGCATCATCGCTGCCAGCAGCAGGGCCAGAAACTTTTTCATGGTTTATTCCTCCTTGTTTGTATCAATCGTGCCTTTCGGCATGCATCCTTGCTTACAGGCCCCGGCGGCGCAGGATGGTAATCAGCTTGCCCTCCACGTCGTCCAGGGAGATCGCGCCGAAATCGCGGCTGTCGACGGTCTGGGTGCGGTAGTCGCCCAGCACATAGACGCAGCCCTCCGGCACCACGTAACGATAGCTCTCGCCATCGCGGGTGTTGGTGGGAAACAGGATTTCGCCCGTCTGAATGAGTCCGTTGACCAGCAGGGTGCCGGTGGTATCGATTTGCACCTCGTCGCCGCCCTGGGCGATGATGCGCCCAAAGTACCGCTGGCCCTCCGCCTGGTAGGCCACCACGTCATTGCGGGCGTAGGAGCCCTGCAGACGGTAGACCATGGCCAGATCGCCATCCTTTACAGCGGGGAACATCCCCTGCCCTTCCACCTGAGTGATGAGAAACACCTGCGTCAGCAGCAGGTAGCCCACGACGGCAAGCAGCAGCACGCGCCGCACCAGCGCCCATGTCTCCTGAGCAGTAACGACCTGCTCCCGGCGGCGGCTGATGACGCGCGCAATGTCAGCGCTCTTGCGCGGCTTGGGATGACTCAAGAGCTCTCACCTCCCCCGGCAGGAGCCTCATCGGGATAGGGCGTCTGCGGGTCCAGGGTGATGCCGTGCTGGTGGAGCAGCACCTCGTAGCGGGCACGTTCCACCTCCAGCATCTTCTGGTACATCTCGTTCAGCTCTCCGATGCGCTTCCACACCTGCTTCTCGCTCACGCCTCCAAAGGTCACCTTGCGCAGCTTCATTTTGCCAAGGAAATCGGCAATCTTCTGCTGGTACGGATTCTCCGGCAGCGCGGGCACATTCACCTGCGCCGGAGGATTGTCCTTACGGCGACGGCGACGGTTCTCCTGATTCATGGTCTCCATCAGGCATTCCTCCGTTTCTTCCATGCAGGCCAGACCAGCAGGCCCACCAGGCTCACGCCCAGCAGGATGAGGTAAGGCCAGCGATCCAGCACCACGCCCGTGGGGACGCTGGCGCTCAGGGCATTGGTTGCAACCACGTCCAGACCGGCGGTGATCGCATAGCGGCCATCCGTCGAATCCGACCAGGTGAGGGTGTAGGGGCCGTTTTCTTCCGCAAGCTGGATGGTGCCGCCGATGGGCAGCCATTGCAGATCGATGGACTGCCCCGCCGCCAGCTTGAAGGAAATGGTGCCGTCCGTACCGGCTGTGTACAGCGCACCGTCCGGCACCTTCAGGCTTGTCACCTGTGCGCCTGCCGCATCGTAGACCATTGCGGTGAAGGTGAATTCCTTCGCCGGGTCTGCCGCATTGCCCTCCACCTGCTTGGTCACAGTCACCGTGGCAACCTCCGCCGTGTTGGTTACGTAGAAGGTTTTGCCGCCATCCGAGTGCGCCCCCGATTCCAGAATCGCCGTTGAATACCCGTCCACAGCACTCTCCGTGAGCGTATAGGTCACGGGCTCGCCCTTGTAGAAGCGCGGCAGATCCTCGAAGGTCCAACTGAACGGCTCGTTCACGGTCTTCGTCTGCTTGACCGCCGCAACACCGGCGAGCGTTGTGCCTTCGATGGTATAGGTCAGCTCCGTCGGGCGGTATCCATCGATGTTATTGGCATCCTCCCACGTTTTGACAACGGAGAAATCCGCCGTCTGGGGCGTGTGGGTATTGGTGATGGTGTAGCCGCTGTTCATATCGCCGGTGATCTCGCTGGTATAGCCGTTGGGCGTTGCGACTTCCTTGACGGTGTACTGATACTGCGCGGAGCTGTCACCATCGCGGATGTCCAAATCCTCCCACGTATGGGTCCAGCCATTCGCCGCTGTCAGCGTCTGCTTTTCCATCATTGTATCGTCACGGTACAATTCCACCTCGACCGACGAGGGCCTCAGGCCATCCTGATCCTCATTGTCCGCCCATTCCTTCGTGACCGTGATATCACGGACGTCGGTGCGGTTGACAAACTCAAACACAACATCATCGACGCTGCTGGTCGTCACTGAAAGAACCTTGCCGTTCTTCATGAAGGAGTATCCGGCGATGCCCAGACCATAGTCCGTTTCATCGATGCGGATGGACAGCTCGTATACTGACGTGTCATACTGAACGGGCAGACTTCCGGCCACCTCGCGCACCTCGAACACGTATGTGCCGGGCACCTGCACCATGATCTGATCAAAGGTGAAGCTGCCGGCAGCGTTGTTGGTTTTCGTGATCGGGCCATAGGGCATGGCGCCTGCGGGCACTTCCGTGGCTTCGATGGTGAAGCTGTACGTGTTTTCCGGCGCCTTCTGCGCTTCACTGTTGGTCTGCTCGTACTTCATGCCCTTGAAATCATCATTCATGGGGATGGCAATGGCGTTGGCAGACCAGATGGCGTAGAGGTCCTCGTCCTTATTCATCTCAATGCTTGTTAATCCTGAACCATCCACAGGATAGCTCGGATAGGTCGCATTGGCATTCGGGTCCCACCCAAGGAAGGTGAAGTTGTCACGGCTGGGCATCTGCACTTTTTCAAAGACAACATTCAGCGTTTCGCCCTTGTTGGCGACCTCGCCATCAGGCACATTGGTACTGCCGCCGTTGGAGTGGTAGTTCAGTTCCACCTGGGTGGCAAATCGGATACGGCCATCAATGTGGTAGTAAGTACAGCCCGCATCTTTGCAGGCGTACCAGTCCACCCACCAGGTCGTGCCGTAGCCTGCCGCACCCAGCGTCTCAAGCTCGGCGCTGCGGGAATATCCCCCTTCTTTCAGCTTTTGAATGATAGTCTCCGGCATCGGCTCAGTCTTGATGTTGGCCTCAACCTTGCTCACGTCGTTGGCAATATTGATCCTTTTGTAAATATAACCACCAATCTCCTCATGACCACCGATGGCATAGTAAGCGCTTGTGTCTGCATGCTCCTTGGGCTCTGTGGGCAGTGTGCCGTCACCACGGATGAAGAACTCCGCGCCGTATGTCGTCGTTGCTGTCGGCTCCTGATCAACCCACTTGGCATAGAAGATCGTGTCCGTAGTCAGCGAATTGACGTACTGGCTGCCCGGGATATAGGTTCCATCGCTCTCCAAAGAGCCTGAAGCCACATGTTCATTTTTCGTGATCGACCATCCAGCCAGCACATACCGCGCATCATTTTCGCTGGTCTTATTGACCGGCTCGGTTATCTGGACACGCTCCAGCGTCGGCATGGTGGGCTTCGTTCCGGATCTGATGTAGATGATGTAGGCCTTTTCGGCCAGGGCGTTACCTTTCTCGTCCGTTGCGTCGTCGGGGTAGTTGGACTCAAACCTGACCGCCACCGTATTGTCCTGCTGCTCCCACACGGGGTACAAATGGACAGTTTCCGAGGCTTCCACCAAGGCGTCCAGCTTGCCATCTGCGTTGGTGATTGTCTCATGGGGCGCATACTCCGCAGTGGTGCCGTCCGGATCGGTTGTCCAGCCTGCCAGCGCCAGACCAATTGAGCTGGCAGTATTGGCAATATCCAGAGCGCCCAGCAGGGTGACCTCCTCCTCCACCGGCACCGTGTAGGTATCGCCGGTGGTGATGATGAACGCGCCGGTATCGCCCGCGTGGTAGGTCACATAGCGCAGCGGCTTGTACACCGGGGTAGCCTCCACATCATAGTAGCCATCGACGGAGGCAGGAATATTTACTCCATTGTCGGCAAAGAACGTCTCACTCACCGCCGTGCCGTTGGGGATCAGGATGGAATTCCCGTCCTCATCCTCCACCAGAAGGCCTGCGTAGTACTGGCCGTCCACCTTGGGTGCGTCGTATTTCAACTGATCATCGTCGTAGAGGATCGTCAGCTGCTGTCCACTTTCTTTGTCCATGAAGCGGAAAATGGAGCGCTCGAACACCGGGTAGAGCTCAAGGTCTGTCATCACAGGTTCGCTGTCCGGGGTAAAAACCTTGCCCGTGTTGATGTTCACCCAGTAGCGGAAACGCATGTCGGCGGCAGGCGCCACGCTCATAATCTCGTCTTCCGTGGGGTACTGATCGTCTGTCAGCTTCGCGCCGACAGGATACTTCTGATTATAATTTTTCAGCACGTCCGCCTGGGTCTTCGCACTGTCCGCATAGAAATTGACGGTGACCTCCGTGGTGTATTCACCCCAGACGGTCAAGTGTGACTGAACAGACGTCTTCTCGGTGAAGGTCATGGAACCGGAAGCGACCTGATCGCCCTCAAAAAGCCATTGCCTGAAAGCAAAGCCCTCTGCCAGCGTGATGTTATCGCGCATCTGGGCGATGAAGAGCTCCGGCACCGTATCGCCCTCCAGCACGATGATGCTGGTCGGGATCGTGCTATCGGTGAAGCTGCCGCCCGTTTCGCCGTCCTTCACTGCCAGGAATGTGACCGTGTATCTGGGCTTGAGCGTACCCACGAGGGTTACGTCGCCCGTGATTTGGGTTGTGCCAATTTCCACGTGGTTGTCTTCATCCAGCCACATCCAGTTGTAGTCATGCACCGTCTTGTTATTGGACAGCGCAAGGCCATCATTCGCCTCCAGCCAGTCCGCCAGCGAAGTATGCTTGACCACGCCGCTGACGCTGGCCAACTTCTCACCGTCTGCCGCATCCTGGCGCAGAGTAACCGTGTAGGTGGGCATGACCGCATAGAGGTCGAGCTTCTCGCCAATCGTTCTGCCAGCTTCCCACGACCACGTGTCGCCATCGGCACTGCCCTGATACCAGTCATACTCGGAAAATTCATACACCCAGCCGGGCAGCGTGTCCGGAGCCGTGCCATTCCACCAGGTGGTGAGGTTCGTATCCCTGGGCAGGATGTAGGATGCACTCAGCCCCGTGGCGGCCTCATGGAGGGTCAGGGTGTAGAAGGCGTTGGGAGGGCCGATTTCCGTCAGATACACACCACTTCCTGTTTGGTTGGGCAGATAGTAAACATTGACGGCAGTTTTTCCACTCAGTGGCAGCATTGATTCGCTGTAATAAATCGTATAAGCTGTATCCCGCCACATTTGATCCTTGTCCGGGTCGCTGTATGCAAAGGGATTGTTGCTCATCACCGCATCAGCATCCGTTGAGAGGCCGTAGCTGTCAAACACATCGATCAGCTCGTCCACCGCCACCATATAGCGGTCATTGTATGGCCCATACAGGTTGCTGGATTGGCTGACCGTTTTCCATTGATCATCAAGGTACACCTGGAAATTGATCTGCGCACCCGGAGCTACTGTCGGATGGCTCAGTTCCAGCGTCGTGGCAGCGGAAACACTGCTGATGCTAAAGGTCGTAAAGCCGTTTGCCGTCGTGCCCGTGATGGTGCTTGTGCCGTTGGTACATGTCCATTCACGGCCATCAAAAGCAGGAACCGTGATGGTCAGAGTTTCGCCAGCCAGAACAACCGGCTTGTCTGCACCGGTGAGGACGTTGTCGCTGTAGGTTGTCCCCCTCACCACCTCCGCCGCCTTGTCATAGGCGTTGACAGTAATGGTGTAGAAGGTGTTGGCACCTGCGTAGCTGCTAATTCCTGCCCCATCAATCCGTGACGAGTTGTTGGGCAGATAGTATATGTCATATTGGTCTATCCAGCCGCGCGTACTTAGCGGAAGTGCATACGCACCAAAGTACTCTACCGGGGTAGTGTCCGCGTACACACCGGTTGCACCTACACTGCAATATGCAAACTTATACAGACTGGTTGCATTATACACATCGGGCAAGAAGCCATAAGTCTGATAACATGCTGCCAGCTGCGCTGCGGTAATCAGCCAACGCTGCGACGAAGCGTCATAGGTGTGATAAAGACGGTTTGCAGTCTCTAACTTACTCCAGGTTCCGTCAATACAGACATACAGGTTGGCGTAGGGAGCTGCATCATATGTCGCCCTTGCCGTCAACACGGTATCTGCGGTATAGGTCTGCGTCGACAGGTCGACCACATTGCCCGCCTCGTCATACCAGGTGTACCAGCTATTGAAGGCCTCATAATCTGTAGCGTTGAGCGTTGCGCCGGCATTGACTCCAACGGTCACTGACTGGGCAATCGACCCATCCAGGTTCTCCACCTGCAGGGTCACGGCGTAATCGCCATTGACTCGCATCGCCCATACCGACACCCCGCCGCTGTACTCCACCAGCTCATCCGCAAGCGCGGCAAACACACCGGCCAGCATCAGCAGAGCCAGTGTGAGCGCGATGATCCGCTTGGCGAATGTGTGCATATCGACTCCTTAGGGCGCGGGGATTTCGGTGAGCTTCACACCGGCACGCCAGTTCCAGTACTGGTTTTCCTCCGTGATGGTGAAGGACAGGCTCATCTGTCCGTCCGCCCCGGCGTTGCACCAGCCGTCGCCGCGGTTCACTTCCCAGATGACCTGGTAGTCAAGACCGTCGTAGCCCGTGATCTCGGCCCACATCGTCAGCATGCTGCCCACACGGTAATCGGCCATGGAGCAGGTAGTGCTGATGGTCAGCACACGGTCTGGATGGGTCTGGTCAAGGATGGCTTTCATTTCGGCAGCCGTGAGGGCTGGCAAATCGGTACCGGTTGTGAGATTGCCCGGCAGATCAGTGCCGGTGGCAACGTCTCCCGGCAGGTCCGTGCCGGTGGTGATATCCGGCACGGGCGTCGCGATGATCATCGGAGGCACCAGCGTCGGTTCGACAGTGGGGATGGCGGTGAGCGCAGGCGTGGCCGTTGGCGCTGCCGTCGCCAGATCGGTGCTTGTGGTAAGGTCAGGTTCGCGGGTCGGCGCAGGCGTTACCAGATCGGTACCGGTGGTCAGATCGGGCTCCTGCGTCGGGACAGACGTCGTGGATGGCGCCGGTGTGGGAGTCGCCGTCACCTGGGGCGTGGCGGGCGGATTGCGGTAGTTGAAGGAAATCACCGGAATCCAGGTGCCGCCGGCTTGGCGGACTTCATCCTTTGCCAGCTCCGCCGCCAGCTGTTCATTCGCCGCATCGGAAAGCCAAACTACATCCGCCGAAAGGACATAGGCCGTATGGCACTCCTCCAGAGCAGTGGACAATTCGGTATCGAACATGATCTTGTAGGTCAGGGACGCCACGGAGGTGTTGACGATCCACACATACGCATCCCCGTTGGTCTTGCCCAAGGAGGACGTTCGCTGGCGGCTCTTCCAGACCGTCGATCCACCCTTGAGCAGCGCATAACCGGCACGCTTGCTGGGGGTCTTGGTCGGCGCAGGTGTGGCCGTGGGTGCCGTGGTGAGAGCTTCCGTCGCCAGGTCACTGGGCGTAGTAATCTCCTGCGCCTGGGCCGTCAGCAGCGACACGCCGATAGGCACGCACACAAGAGGCAGCAGCCATGCCACCAGCACGATAATCATCTTCAGTTGTCTGCGCCAGTCCCTTTGCATGCAAACTCCCTCCTTTCGGCAAAATCATACAATTCTACATTTATCATTGTACTTCTGTTTCCCATTTTTTGCAATAGCAAAAGCGTGTAAAATTCGTTACTTTCAGCATCATATTTTGCCAAACAGAAGTTATTTATCATCCGCACTTTCCCACCGCTCTTTTTGCCGCATTGTTCATTAGTCAATGATGTGAGACCAAGAAAAAGAACGAAAGAGCAAGGGGAAGGGAGGGCGAAGTGAAGGCGGGAGGGCGTAGCCCGAGCGGCTTCACTTCGCGGCGGCGCCGAGGAGGCTGCGCATCTGGACAGGAG
>JAFUOR010000089.1 GCA_017481825.1 Clostridia bacterium | reverse complement strand
CTGCCAGCTCCCTCGAGAGGGAGCCTGCCCTCTCAGTCGCCTGATGGCGACAGCTCTCCCTCCGGGAGAGCCTTTTGGCAAGAGTAACTCCCGTATCCATCCGCAGGATGGGGCCGCCTCTCACTACTATGGTAGAAAAAACGAGTATGCGCGACGCGAGGCGAGGGTCTTCGACCCGTTTTCCGGGGAGCCGAGCCAAAGCTAACACAGCAAAAAAACGCTGCAACACCGCGCAACCATGTAGCCCGCGCCATGAGGGCGCGGCAAGTCAACTTCAACAAGCGCCGCGTCCCACGCGCGCTCAACTCCAAAAGAACCATCCGACTCAATCGCGAGAATGGGTCCAGGGTCGAAGACCCTGGCAGGGTGCAGGGACAGCGTCCCTGCCCGCCGGAGGCCCCGCATTACAACAGGAGGAAAACACCATGACCGAACTGGAACTGAAATACGGCTGTAACCCCAACCAGAAGCCCTCCCGTATTTTCGTGGAGAATGGCGATCTGCCCATCAAGGTGCTCAACGGCAAGCCCGGCTATATCAACTTCCTGGATGCCTTCAATGGTTGGCAGCTGGTCTGCGAGCTGAAGCGCGCTACCGGCCTGCCCGCTGCGACCTCCTTCAAGCATGTCAGCCCCGCTGGCGCTGCGGTGGGTCTGCCGCTGGATGACACCATGCGTAAGATTTACTTCGTCGGCGACCAGGAGCTGTCCCCCCTGGCCTGCGCCTATGCCCGCGCCCGCGGTGCTGACCGCATGTCCTCCTTCGGCGACTGGATCGCCCTGAGCGACGTGTGCGATAAGTCCACCGCGATGCTCATCAAGCCCGAGGTGTCCGACGGCGTGATCGCCCCCGGCTATACCGACGAGGCCCTCGAAATCCTCAAGGCCAAGAAGAAGGGCAACTACAACATCGTGGAGATCGACCCCGCCTATAAGCCGGACCCCCTCGAGCGCAAGCAGGTCTTCGGCATCACCTTCGAGCAGGGCCGCAATGAGTTCGTCATCGACGAGCACCTGCTGGAGAACATCGTCACCGAGAACAAGGAGCTGCCCCAGAGCGCTAAGATCGACCTGATCGTGGCCCTGATCGTGCTGAAGTACACTCAGTCCAACTCCGTGTGCTACGCTAAGGGCGGCCAGGCCATCGGCATCGGTGCGGGCCAGCAGAGCCGCATCCACTGCACCCGTCTGGCGGGCCAGAAGGCGGATAACTGGCTGCTGCGTCAGCATCCCCGCGTCATGGCGCTGCCCTTTGTGGAGAAGATCGGCCGTGCCGACCGCGACAACACCATCGACGTGTTCATCTCCGACGAGCCCGACGAGGTGATCGCCGAGGGCCGCTGGCAGAAGTTCTTCACCGAGAAGCCCGTCCCGCTGACCCGCGAGGAGAAGCGCGCCTGGCTGGATCAGCAGACCGGCGTGGCGCTGGGCTCCGATGCCTTCTTCCCCTTCGGCGACAACATCGAGCGTGCTCATCGCTCCGGCGTGAGCTATGTGGCCCAGCCCGGTGGCTCCATCCGCGATGATAATGTCATCGAAACCTGCAACCTGTACAATATGGTGATGGCCTTCACCGGCATGCGTCTGTTCCACCATTAATGTCCTGACGGACTCGTGAAAATGCTGCGGCATTTTCACGAAAAGGATTTGCACTCCGTCACTGGTCGCTTCGCTCCCGGCCGTTCCTCCGTGTAAGGTATGTTTTCGGCAGAGCCGAAAACGCCCCGCCCCGCCGGGAAACCCGGCGGATACGAATTGAGTCTGCCGACGGCGAATTAGTGTAACGAATGATTAGGAGAAAACAAATGAAAGTTCTCATCGTTGGCGGCGGTGGCCGTGAGCACACCATCGCCCTGAAAATCGCGGAGAATCCGCAGGTGACCAAGCTCTACGCAGCCCCCGGCAACGGCGGCATGGCCTCCATCTGTGAGTGCCTGCCCTACAAAGCCACGGACGTGGCGGGCATCACCGCCTGGGCGAAGGACAACGCCATCGACTTCGTGGTGGTCGCGCCCGATGATCCCCTGTGCCTGGGTATGGTCGATGCGCTGGCGGAGGTCGGCATCCCTGCCTTTGGCCCCAACAAGGCCGCTGCCATCATCGAGGGCAGCAAGGTGTTTGCCAAGAATCTGATGAAGAAGTATGGCATCCCCACCGCGGCCTATGAGACCTTCGAGGACTACGACGCGGCGGTTGCCTACCTGCAGACGGCGGACATGCCCATCGTGGTCAAGGCGGACGGCCTGGCGCTGGGCAAGGGCGTGCTGATCTGTAACACCCGTGAGGAAGCCATCGAGGCCGTGTCCTCCATGATGAAGGACGAGAAGTTCGGCGCGAGCGGCAAGTCCGTGGTGATTGAGGAGTTCCTGACCGGCCCCGAGGTGTCCGTGCTGGCCTTCACCGACGGCAAGACCATCAAGCCCATGGTGTCCAGCATGGATCACAAGCGCGCGCTGGATGGCGACGCAGGCCTCAACACCGGCGGCATGGGCACCATCGCGCCCAACCCCTGCTACACCCCCGAGCTGGCCGAGCGCTGCATGCAGGAGATCTTCCTGCCCACCATCGCCGCCATGAACGCCGAGGGCCGCACCTTCAAGGGCTGCCTGTACTTCGGCCTGATG
>JAFUOR010000009.1 GCA_017481825.1 Clostridia bacterium | reverse complement strand
TTCTCACGCAGCCAGTCGATGGCCTTGTCCATGTCGCCGTCGTTCTCCATGAGGGCCTTCTTGCAGTCCATCATGCCGGCCTGAGTGCGCTCGCGCAGTTCCTTAACCAGAGCAGCAGTAATATTCGCCATGGTATTCAACCTCTTTCTATCAATATTTGTTGGGTTGAGCTTCTGTGAGGCAATTAGGCCTCGACGGGAGCTTCCACAGCCTCAGCGGACTGCTCGCCCTGCTTGCCTTCCAGGATGGCGTCGGCCATCTTGCCGGCGATCAGCTTGACAGCGCGGATGGCGTCGTCATTGCCGGGGATGACGTAGTCGATCTCGTCGGGATCGCAGTTGGTGTCAACGATGGCAACGATCGGGATGTTCAGGATGCGGGCCTCGGTCACGGCGATGTGCTCCTTGCGGGGATCAACCACGAACAGGGCGCCGGGCAGCTTCTTCATCTCGCGGATGCCGCCGATGTTGTTCTCCAGCTTTTCGCGCTCGGCCTTCAGCTGGATGACTTCCTTCTTGGGCAGCACGTCGAACTGGCCGGTGGCCTCCATCTTGTCGATGTCGTTCAGACGGCGGATACGGGTCTGGATGGTCTTGAAGTTGGTCAGCATACCGCCCAGCCAGCGGTTGTTGACATAGTACATGTTGCAGCGCTTGGCCTCGGACTCGATGGACTCCTGAGCCTGCTTCTTGGTGCCGACGAACAGCACGGTCTTGCCGGCCATCGCCACATCACGGATGAAGGCGTAGGCTTCGTCGATCTTGCGGACGGTCTTCTGCAGGTCGATGATGTAGATGCCGTTGCGCTCGGTGAAGATGTAGGGGGCCATCTTGGGGTTCCAGCGGCGGGTCTGGTGGCCGAAGTGGACGCCAGCCTCCAGCAGCTGCTTCATGGAAATGACTGCCATAGTGGTATTCCTCCTTGTTTTTAGACCTCCCTTTGCGCTTTCGTGGTGCTCCACCATGCCTTCCCGCCAGCCAATGCAAGCATTGGCTCTCGCTAATCGGACTTCGTCCGACCTCGCTATCGTTTCAGCACAGCACAAGGAACCACAGCACAAAGGTGCGTAGTCGGCTGATATTATAGCATACCCCAACCGCCTTTGCAAGACCTTTTTTGCAGGAAAATGCGGGCTTTGAGGACTTTTTCATCCAAAGCGGAGAGGTTTTCACCCCTCCGGCAAAAAGAACCTTCTTCCGCTCAGCTCCTCCGCCTTGACATGCAGCGCAATGCCTGCGTCCTTCTCCCATGCGTCGATGGCGGCGCGACCCCTGAGCAGCACCACGTCCACCCACGCGCAGCCGGGCGCCTCGAATTCCAGGCAGAGGCGGTCGTCTGTGCCGAGGCAATCCACCTTATGCCCCTTGTCAGGCATGCACAGGTAGATCATGGGCTTCACGCCGTCGCTGCCCAGCTGAAAGGCCATCGGCACGAGGTAGGGGCCGTCCTCCCCGCAGAAGGCCGCGCGGGTTACGGATGTGGCGCGCAGAACGTCAAGGCAGGAAGGATAGGTCAATTCCTGATAGGTCAGCATGGGCATCGCGCATCACCTCATGGGCAGGGTATGCCAGCGCGCGGCCCGGGTGCAAAAAAGCATGCCTGCACAGACAGGCATGCCCTGATATCATTTTTCCGCCGGTTCCCCCATGACCTTGTACAGCAACTGGTACAGCGTCGCGGCCTCCTCGCCCGTCAGGCTCACGCAGCCTGCCAGCGCCGCGGGAACCTGCAGCGCCCGCTCCCGCAGGGCCAGACCTTCCTGCGTGATTTCCGCCAGCAGCACGCGCTCATCCTGCGCACAGCGATATCGGCGGATGAAGCCCTTCGCCTCCAGGCTCTTGAGCACGGGCGTCAGCGTGCCGGAATCCAGATAGAGCCGCCGGCCCATGTCGCGCACGCTGACTGTCCCTTCCGCCCAGATGACCATCAGCGTGATATACTGCGTGTAGGTCAGGCCAAGCTTGTCCAGATAGGGGCGGTAGCGCTTGATGATCTCCCGGGAACAGGCATAGAGCGGAAAGCAAAGCTGATTCTCCAGCAGCAGCGCGTCGTAGCGATGGTCGGACATGGGAAGCCTCCTCGTCATGGGGTGATGGAATCACGAAGCCTTTGTGAGCACCAGAACACCGTTGACCTCCAGCTCAAAGCTGCCGCTGACAGCCTTGCCCGTGATCAGATCGGTATAGGCATCCGCCAGCGTCACCTGCTGCCTTTGGCCGCTGTAATTCTGCAGGAACACCGCGCCGCCGCGCTCGGTTGCGATCACGCCATGGGGCAGCGTGTCCGTCAGCGCGCATTTCAGGGACAGCTCGCCGGCAATGGCGGCGTAGATGGCGTCAAGCCCAGCCTGCTCTACCTTGGCCGCCAGATAGTATGCCTGTCCCTGCCCAAAGGCGTTCTTGGTCAGGCAGGCCATGCCCGCATAGAAGTCCTCGCCATAGGTACCAAGGGTCGCCGCACCATGCATTTCCGGGATTTCGCACAGCTCGCTCACCTTGAAGCAGCGGCCATCAGCCATGACCAATGCCTGCTCGTCCTCAGGGAAAAGCGCGTCCAGCTCCGTACCGCGAACCCCCAGCACATCAATGAGGTTATGGGGCGCGCCGCCCAGCCAGGCCAGACCATGCTCGTCCACCACACCGGAGAAGTAAGTCACCAGCACCGTGCCGCCATGGGCCACATAGTCGCGCAGCTTCTGCGTGAATGCCTCGTTCATCATGAACAGCATGGGGCAAATCACCAGCTTGTAGCGACTCAGGTCGGTACAGGCGCGGGTATCGCGGAAATCAACGTTCACGCCCAGCTGCCACAGGCTGCGGTAGTGCATGTTCACGCTGTCGAAGTACTTCATGTTCTTCGCCTGGCCGGTCTGGGCATAATCGATAGCCCACCAGTTGCTCCAGTCGTAGATGATACAGGCCTGGGCAGGCTGCTTCTCCCTGTCGTAGATAGGCATGAGGGCTTCCAGGGCCTTGCCGACCTGGGTCACATCCCTGAACACACGGGTGTCATCGCGGCCATCATGATCGACCACAGCGCCGTGGAACTGCTCTGCCGCGCCGCGGCCCTTGCGCCACTGGAAGTACAGCACGCTCTGGCTGCCATGGGCCAGCGCCTGCATGGAAGACAGGAGATGCATCCCCGGACGCTTGAGCTTGTTCACAGGCTTCCAATTAACCTGGGAGGGGGTGGATTCCATGAGCAAAAAGGGCTGATCCTTGAAGGAGCGCATCATATCATGGTTCATGGCGAATTCCGCAGCGCGCGCCACATCATCGCCGGAGTGCCACAGGGGATAGCTGTCCCAGGACACCACGTCCATTTCCTCACACAGGTCGAAATAGTCATAGTCCCAGAAGCGCTCCATGAGGTTCGCAGTGACCTTGAGTTCGGGGTTGACGGCCTTCACCGCATCGCGCTCGGCCATCATGAAGGTCTTGCACTGCCAGGTGTTGAAGCGCCGCCAGTCGATGTACATGCCGTTTGTGCTGGTTTCGGCCATGTTGCCGGGCGCCTCCACCTGGGACCAGTCGGTGTAGCGGTGCGCCCAGAAGGACGTCCACCATGCGTCGTTGAGCTTGTCCAGCGTGCCGTACTTGTCCTTCAGCCAGTCGCGCCATTTCTCCTGGCACAATTCACAGTGGCACTCTCCGCTCATCTCGTTGGACAAATGCCACAGGATCACGGCAGGATGGTTGGCGTAGCGCTCGGCCAGACGGGTGTCCATCTCCCGCACCTTGCGGCGGTAGACGGGCGAGGTCAGGCAGTGGTTGTGGCGCCCGCCGAAATGGTAGCGCTGATAGCGGTCATTGACGCGCAGCACCTCGGGATACTTCTGCGCCATCCACGCCGGACGCGCGCCGGAGGGCGTGGCAAGAATCACATGGATGCCGCCCTTCCACAGCCGGTCAATTACCTCGTCCAGCCACGCAAAATCATAGACGCCTTCCGCAGGCTCCAGGCGCGCCCAGGAAAAAATGCCGATGGATACACAGTTGACATGCGCCTTGCGCATCAGCTCCACATCCTTGTCCAGGATGTCGGGACGGTCAAGCCACTGATCAGGATTGTAATCGCCCCCGTGCAGGAAAGCCGGAAAGCGGGGAGTGAAGGTCATAGGCGAATCCCTCCGTACAAGTATCTTACCCATATTGTAACGTTTGACGCGGGGTTTGTAAAGAGAACAAACGATATCTGTGTATGAACAAAGCGCCGCCAAGGCATACTGATCACACCATCACAGAACAGGAGTGAATGCCATGAACCCTTTCAACGAACACGGCATGCGTCTGGATGACTGCCTGCTGGACTGGCGCGCCATGGGACCCCAACCCTACGACAAGCGCGCCGTCGATCCCTACACCCGCACCCGCGTGATCCTGATGAACGGCACGGAATTTGAAAACGTATGGTTCTCCCATCAGTTTTCCCGCAATTGTCCGGATAATGACCTCCGCCGCGCACTGGCGCTCCTTCGCAGGTCGGAGCAGCAGCAGCAAAAGCTGATTGCAGCCCTGAAGCCCGATGACGAGACCCTTTTGGAGCACACCATCGGCTATGAGCAGCTGGCCGTCGACCTGACCGCCCATCTGGCCAAGCGCGAACCGGACGCCCATGTGCGCGATGCGCTGAACTTTGCCCTGCTGGAGGACTTTGACCACCTGTACCGCTATGCCGATTTCCTGGACATGGAGGATGGCGTGCACGCCGAGAGCCTCGTGGGCGGTTACACGGAGATCATGCCCGCGCGCCCCACCATCGCCCATCACCGCTATCCGATGGATGAAATCAAGGCGCCCATCGACGGCAAAACCGCAGCCCCGCAAACCAAGCTCTGCGTGGGCATTATCACCGCCGCCGAGCAGCAGACGATGAACTATTACATGAATGTCTGCGCCGCCTACCCGAACACTCCGGGCCGCGCCCTGTACCGCGAGATCGGCCTGATTGAGGAGCAGCATGTATCCCAGTATGGCAGCCTGATGGACGTAAACTGCACATGGCTGGAGAATCTGCTGATGCACCAGTACACCGAATGCTACCTGTACTGGAGCTGCTATGAGACGGAAACGGATGAAGCCATCCGGCACGTTTGGGCGCGCATGCTCGACATTGAGCTGAGCCATCTGCACGAGGCTGCCCGCCTTCTGGAAAAGTATGAAAGAAAGGACTACCGACAGGTCGTGGGCGAAGGCACCTTCCCCGCGCCGCTCAGGCTGGAAAGCAACATCGACCATGTCCGCAGCGTTCTGAGCGACACTGTGCAGCTGACCGCTGAGCGCGAGGCCTACGCCCCGCTGGAGCGTCTGCCGAAGGATGCAGATTTCTTCCGCTATCAGGGCATCATCAACGCGGACGAAAAGCATGTCGCCAGCCACAGCGTCATCGACCGGCACATCCAGCAATACGGACAGGACTACCGCTTTGAAAAGATGATAAATCCCATCCCCGCCCTGCGCAGCCGCACGATGGACAACACCGCTGTGGGACGCAGACCGGGCGCGCAGGGAGTCTGACGCACATACGCCGTGAGCCATCACGGCGTTTTTCTGATGGAAAATATCAAAATCAGCTTGCAAAATGACACCTGCCATCGTCTAATAAGGTGAAAGGGAGGTGAGCGGCGCATGAGCACGGTTCAGGGCCCGAACCGTACAGCATCGGAGACAATCAGCCGTCTGATCGCAACACATCAGACCGCGCTGCTGCGACTCTGCTTTGCGTACCTGCATGATGAGGCGCTGGCAGAGGACGCCGTGCAGGAGACCTTCCTCAAGGCGTATCGCAGCCTTCACCGCTTCCGCAGCGACGCTTCGGAAAAGAGCTGGCTGACAGCCATCGCCATGAACACCTGCCGCGATCTGCGCAAAAGCGGATGGTTCCGCTTCGTTGACCGCACCGTCACTCCGGAGCAACTGCCCGATCCCGCCTGTGCCATCACGCCCCAGGACGGCGAGGTGACCGCCTCGGTGATGAATCTGCCCATCCGGCTGCGCGAGGCAGTGCTTCTGTACTATTACCAGGATATGACCCTGGATGAAACAGCTCAGGTGCTGGGCATCTCCCACCAGGCCGTCAGTGACCGGCTCAGCCGTGCCCGGAAAAAGCTCAAAACCGTGCTGGAAAGGAGCGATCTTCATGCATGAGCAAGCCGAACGGCGCATCATTCAAAGCGCCATAAACCACGCCCTTTCCGGCCTGACAGGAGATCCCCTTCTGGAAAGAAGAATCCTCGCAAGCGAAAAGGAGCAACCAAAGATGAAAAAGAGATTGTCCCTCGGCCTCATCCTCGTCGCCGCCGCGCTGCTGGTAACCATGACCGCCGCTGTGGCCGCTGAACGGTTCGGGCTGTTTGATCTGCTGCAGGACGGTAACGTCGTCCTTGCCCCGGAGGCAGAAGCTCTCTTCCAGCAGCCGGAGGAGCAGCACACCCTGCCGTGGGAGCATGTCTCCCTGCGCGTGGCAGAGTTCATCCGCAACGACAACACCGCCGCCATCCTGCTGGAGCTCACCCCCACCGACGCCGATACCCTCATCATCCCGGAGGAATGGCTGGAGGCGGGGAACATTCCCGCTGACGGCAGGCAGCTGATCGCCCTGCGTACGCTCACGCCCTCCCTGCGCCTGCCTGGCATGGCAGACGCCGAGCTCCTCCCGTACAGCAGCTGGAACGCCGTACGGACGGAGGACAGCAGCCTGCAGCTGATCTTCCAGCTGCGCAGCGGCACATTGAGCGATGCAGCCGCGGAGCCGTCGATCCGCCTGCGCTTTGAGACGCTTCCGGTCACGCTGACCGCTGGCGGATACACGCTGGATAAGAGCGCCTCTGCGCCCGCTTCCATCGCCTTCACGCTGGAGGCCACGGAACCTCCGCCTGCCCAAACCCGCCGCGCTGCCGGATTGCCGCTGGACATTCCCGAATGCGGCATCCGCATCGACGAGGCAACGCTGACAACCACAGCCCTGCTTTCCTCCGCGAAGATCACCTGCACCGTCATGGATCACGCTGTCTACGACAACCTCTTTCAGGACGTCCTCCTCGTCTGCTGCGATGAAAACTGGAACATCCTCAGCTCCGGTCTGGGCGGCACAAACACATACGACACGACAGCCGCAGACGAAGACGCTTTCCGCCGTACCACGCACTTTGCTCCCTACACCGGCGACACGCTCTACATCAGGGTATACAATTTTGTCAGCCCCACACCGTTGGCACAAGTCGTGATTCCGCTGGAATAAGCATCTGCCTGATTCCTCATATCGCAAGCTCCCCTGCCGCACGGTCATGCGCAGCAGGGGAGCTTCTTCATGTCATTGTCAGAATTGCATCCGCTCCGGGGCCCCAATGCCGGTCAGCCACAGTGCTTCCCTTGGAAACGATCGATACAATAAGCCTCAATCAGCCGGTAAAGCCGGGTAAAACAGCAAATCTCTGTGGCAGTTGTGCAGGTATACCAACAGAAAGTCTCTCAGCTTTTTCCTCATAATAGGAGGGACATCCTGATCGTCCTGCGTCTGCTCGATCAAGATGTCCTGCAAGGGAACGCGCAGCAGCTTTCCCAGCGCAAAAAGGTGGTCAACCGACGGCAGATGCTCGCCGCGCAGCCATTTATAGATTGCCCGGGGCGTATCAAAGCCGTAGTAGGTCTGCAGCGTTCGGACGGAAATCTGCCGCTGCTTCATCAGGTGGTCAATGTTCTGTCCGGTTGCGCGGACGTCGATCAAGGGAAAGGGCATCACAGCGTCACCTCCGTGTCTGAATTGGCGCCATTATAGCATGAACCGTCGTTGTGTGCAATGAAGTTGTAGTACACAGATCCGCTGGTTGCTGGTCGCCAAAAACAAAACTGCCGCAAAGTTTTCAGGCTTTGCGGCAGGTGGGATAACGGGGTTACATGCGCTCCGGGGCCTCGATGCCGATGAGCCACAGGCCGGTCTTGATCACGTCCTTGACCGCCCTGGTCAGCGCCACGCGGGCAGCGGCAGTGGCAGGATCGTCATCCAGCACGCGGTGCTCATAGTAGAACTTGTTGTAGCCCTGAGCAATATCGGTCACCGCACGGGTAATCATCGAAGGCTCGTACTTGTCAGCGGCTTCCTTGATCACGTCCGGGAAGCGGCTGAGCAGGCGCAGCAGGTGCTGAGCCTCGTCGTCCGCCAGGGCGTTCACGTCCATCTCCGGCAGCTCGACCTCCGCAGCCTTACGCAGGACAGAACAGCAGCGAGCATGGGTGTATTGCACATAGGGGCCGGTCTCGCCGTCAAAGTTGAGGGCGCGCTCAAAGGAGAAGTCGATATCCTTGATGCGGCCGTTGCTCAGGTCGGAATAGATGACCGCGCCGATGCCCACCTGACGGGCGATGTCTTCCTTGTTGGGCAGATTCGGGGACTTCTCATTGATGATGTCCAACGCCTTGGTCATGGCCTGGTTGAGCACATCCTCCAGGTAGACGACGCGGCCCTTGCGGGTGGAGAATGCCTGACCCTCGAAGGAGATCATGCCGAAGGATACATGCACGCAGTCCTTGGCCCAGGGCTTGCCCATCTTCTCCAGCACCTTGAACAGCTGGCGGAAGTGGAGATCCTGCTGGTAGGCCACGACGTAGAGGCACTTGTCAAAGTCGTAGACATTCTTGCGGTACACAGCGGCAGCCAGGTCACGGGTGTGATACAGCGTCGCGCCGTCGGAGCGCAGGATGATGCAGGGAGGCATCTTGTCCTCCTCCAGATCGACCACGGACGCGCCCTGGGAGATGGTCAGCAGACCCTTCTCCCGCAGCTCGTCGATGACCACGTCCATCTTGTCCATATAGAAGGACTCGCCGGCGTAGGAGTCAAACTCCACGCCCAGCATGTCATACACGCGGGAGGCGTCCTTGAGGGTGATGTCCTTGAACCAGTTCCAGATGGCGCGGGCTTCCTCGTCGCCGTCCTCGATCTTCTTGAACCAGGCGCGGCCCTCGTCCTCCAGGGAGGGATCCTTTTCGGCCTCCTCGTGGAACTTGACGTACAGGCGCATCATCTCGGTGATGCCCTTCTCCTCGACCTCCTCCTTGGAGCCCCAGGTCTTGTAGGCGTAGATCATCTTGCCGAACTGGGTACCCCAGTCGCCCAGGTGATTGATACCCACGGTCTTGTAGCCCAGGAAGTCATGGATGCGCTTGAGGGAATGGCCGATCATCGTGGTGGACAGATGGCCCACGCCAAAGCGCTTGGCGATGTTGATGGAGGAATAGTCCAGGCAGACGGTCTTGCCCTTGCCCAGCTCGCTGGAGCCATACTTCTCGCCCTCTGCCAGCACCTTATCAAGGGTCTCCTTGGCAAAGTTGACGCGGTTGAGGAAGAAGTTCATGTAGCCGTTCACAGCCTCCACCCGGGCAACCTCGGGGTGATTCCAGGCCTCGCACAGGGCAGCGGCAATCTTGGGCGGAGCCATCCGCAGCGCCTTGGCCAGGCGGAACACCGGGAAGGCATAGTCGCCCATCTCCCGATCCGGCGGCACGGCCAGCAATCCGCGAATCTCATCAGCCGCAGGCAGGCCCTGCGCCTCAGGCCAGGTAGACGTGAGGCACTCCGCCGTCAGCGTCGCAATGCGCGTCATCATATCCATAGCAATCATGCTCCTTTGTTGGCATATACGTGTATATGATAGCACAGATTTGATGGGGGTGCAATCAGAAAAATGCGGGTCTTGCCATTCTGGGGCGCCCACTGCTCCGTCAAATGATTCGGCACAACACTTCAATCCACCTGCCCATACAGGAGGGCAGGACTGGTCATGATGCGATATAGCTCAGTATCCTTCGGTTTTCAATCCACCCATCTCACATAGCGTGAGACGGGACAGCACACCCATACACCACGATACGCCGTCATTTCAATCCACCCACCCCGCACAGGGATGAGACAAAGAAAGCAAACCCGGATATCTGATGGGTATCCGGCAGCCTATCACATGCCCTCGATCACCTCACAGGCCAGCCCTGGCAGCTCATCCAACGTGATGCTATAATCCTCCACAGAGGAAGGATCGGCCACGTCCTTCTTTTCCGCACCCGCAGCAGCGTGGAACACACACACCTGCGGTTATCCGTCCAGCAGCAGGTTTCGTCCCAGTATGCCAGGCACTCCAGAAGATCTGAACCCATCAGCTCGTTATAGTAGGTGATGGCCAGACGTCCTGTGGTCGCCCGTGGGAAGGCCCTCGGTATATCCCATCAGCTTCTTCCAGAGCACGTCACGGTAGCTCTTGTAGGTTGGCACAGACGGCGCATCGGCAGAAGGGAAAACCAGCGGCAGATGCACCTTTGGGACCGGATTCCAACAGACGAAGGCACTATGACCATGAATCGTCCCCTGCGTGCTGATGAGCCACTTGAGGGCATTGTGCCCTTTGGGGAGGCAGGCAACCCACAGAAGCGGCTTCCTCCGGCTCTGCAAAGCGGCCGCAGTAGGTGAAGTTGACGCTGTCGTTAGCAGAGATGATCTTCGCATTGCCGTTCAGGGAGAAGGCGCCCTTCAGATGCCGCCATGTGATGAATGTATCCTCTCCTGTCAGCATGCACACCTGTCTTTCCCCTGCTTCTGTGACAGGTAATAGTTTGAATACTCCTTCATCAGCGGAACATCCGTCCACACAGGCCCGCTGTCTGCGTTCAGTCCAACAACACGACAGCAGACCATGTCCTTTTCATTTTTTTGCGGAAATGCCCGAACGCTCCAGGTCGGAGGTCATTGTCTCTGCCCCGTCAGGAAATCCTTTGCGATGTGTGCGTAATGCATATGCTTCTCCTTGCAGGAGTTGTTTTTTTAGAAACGCCGAAAGCTTCTTTAAGTATAGCACCGGTGCTTTGAGTCGTCAACGACAGTGTGTCAGGCTGTTGCACTTTGCGCCAAAAAGGCATATAATACTCCCAAGCAAAAGCATTGGAGGTACACCTGCCATGACCCTTCACGACCGCATCACCGATATTCTCGCCACCGCTGTGGAAAACGGCGAGTGCGCGGGCATCAACGTCCTCGTGCGCCGCTATGGCGAAGAGGTGCTCTACACCCAGGCTGGCATGGCGGATATCGATAGCCACCGTCCTGTGCAGCGGGATAGCATCTTCCGCCTGTACAGCCAGTCCAAGCCCGTCACCGCTGCGGCCGTCATGCTGCTGGTGGAGCGCGGCCTGATTGACCTGATGGACGGTGTGGATAAGTATCTTCCCGGCTTCCGCCACGCCAAGGTCGTGGACGGTAAGGGCAATGTGACCAAAGCCTACCGTGCACCGTGGATCATGGAGCTGCTGGGCATGACGGCAGGACTCTCCTACCCTGGCGAAGACCCGGCAGGGCAATATGCCGCGCGGGTGTTTGAGGACGCCCATGCGCAGATCCGCGCAGGCGGCGGCATCCCAACGGTGGAGTTCATGAACCGCCTGGGCGAGCAGCCCCTTGCCTTCCAGCCAGGAACGCACTGGCGCTATTCTACCTGTGCGGACGTGCTGGGCGCGGTGATTGAGGTGGTGAGCGGCAAGCGCTTCGGCTCTTTCCTGAAGGAGGAGCTTTTCGAGCCCCTTGACATGGTGGATACCGCTTTCTGGGTACCGGAAGAGAAGTGGGAGCGCTTCGTCACCTGCTACAAGCGCACGCCGGAGGGCCTGACCCCCTGGCTGGATATGAACCTCGCCTGCGGCGAATACAGCCGCGACCCCGCCTTTGAGTCCGGCGGCGCGGGTCTGACCTCCACGCTGGAGGATTACAGCCATTTCGCCGACATGATGCTTGGCGGCGGCGTCTACAATGGCAAGCGTATCCTGTCCCCTGCATCGGTGAAGTTCCTCACCACCCCGCAGCTGGACGAGCATGTCCGCCGGGACATGTGGGATTCGCTGAATGGCTACAGCTACGGCAAACTCTCCCGCGTGTGCGTGGAGCCAGAGCGCGTGGCAGGCCTGGCCATGAAGGGCGAATACGGCTGGGACGGCTGGCTGGGCACGTACTTCTGCAATTTCCCTGAACAGGGCATGACCCTCCTCTCCATGCAGAACACCACCGACTGCGGCACTGCCGCCGCCGTACGCAAGGTGCGAAACGCCGTGCTGGCCGCGCTGAGCGAGGGGACGATTTAATCAAACAAAGCAAGAAGGCTGGTGCACTGGACGTGCACCAGCCCATTTTTCATTTTTCCAGATTACTTTGCGATCGCCTGCAGCTCCGGATAATACGCGTCGATGTGCTCCGCCATGGTCTTGAGCATGCCATAGAGCACGGCGCCGATCTCCGCATCGGGGCTGCCGTCCTCGGCCACCTCGATAGTGGGCAGGTTGGCGTCCACCGCACAGGTGACAGTATTGTCGCTCTTATCCGCATAGAAGCGGGCAAAGCGACTGCGGTTGTTGAGGGTGTTGAGCGTCTCGTAAACCGTGAGCATGTCACCATCATCGTAGGTCACAACGCTCCAGGCACGCATCATACACTCCAGATCGGCATGACCCTGGAAAAACAGGTCGATGGTGATCTTATCAACATTCTCGCCCTTAAACGTCACGGTGAGGCGCTCAATGTAGCTCTCGTTGTAGCCGTGGCATACATAATCGATCTCATTGGCCTCCAGCTCAGTGATGAGTGCCTTGGTCGCATCGTATGTGGGCTCGACGCTCTGCGCAGCGGCGAAGGTCATCGTTCCCAGCAGCAGCGCCATCAGCAGGCAAAGCAGCTTCTTCATGGTCGTATCTCCTTCCTATAAGCAGAAGCCGATGCACACTGCACCGGCTTCCTGCAAATTGGGCAGCTTACTCAGCAGTTTCCGTAGGCAGCATGGCCTTCGCCTCGTCCGAATAGACGATCTCTGCCTCTTCCATCCACTGGTTCAGGGTGTCCGTGTAGACATCGCTCTGTGCGGACGCCAGCAGCTCCTGACGCAAAACCTCCTTCAGGTCGTCGGTCAGCTCCACGGGGCCGCCGGGGATATCGCCGGTATACTGCAGGATATGCACGCCGTAGTCGGTCACGACAGGCTCGGTCACATCGCCGATGTTATCAACGGTGAAGGCCGCGTCGCGGAACTCGGTGACCCAAGCGATGGAGTCCATATGCACCGCATAACCCTCGGCAATCGCAGCCGCATCGGACATGCCGGGATCGGCGGTGTACTGGGGGATCAGGTCGGCAAAGGCCACGCCCTCGGCCAGCTTGGCGTTGATCTCATCGATGGTGGGCTGAACATTGGCGATGATCGCCAGACGGGCAGCCTCTATCTCCTCGGCCGTCACCAGGGTACCGGTCACCTCGGTGCCCTCCTCCAGGGCCAGCTGCTGCTCCTCATAGAGCGCCTGCAGATCAGCATAAGCCGTCAGCAGCGCTTCATCAGCGCTGAGCAGGATGTGGGTCACGGAGCGGTAGCCCTCGGGCATGTAGTACAGATCGATATAATAATCCGTGTAGCCGTACATGAGGTACATGTTGTTCATGGACTGCATATTCTCATACGCAGCCGCATCGTTCTTGTAGGCCACCTCGTCAGAGGCCACCAGCTCGTTGTAGTGGGCCACGACCTCCTCGTCAGTGACGGTCACATCCTTGACGATCTCGGCGTCCAGCTTGTCATAGCCGGCGTTGAGCACCGCTTCCTCAATGTAGGCTTCCTCGGTGTAGCCCATGCTCTCCAGCTCGGCAAGGATCTGCAGGAGCATCGCGGCACGCTCGTCCTCGGTAGATTCGTCGGTGATGCCGTAGTAGGTCATGCCATCGTTGATCACGGCCTCCCACTCCTCGCGGGCGGTCTGCGTGGCGTCGGCCTTCTCCTCGTCCGTCAGCGCCAGGCCCAGGTCGATGATCTTCTGATCCATGAGCTTGAACTGCACCAGCGTCGTCAGCGCGATTTCATTGAGCAGGGGCGCAATCTCCGCACTGGTCACGTCGTAATACTGAGAATAGAAGCTCTGCAGATTCGCAAGGTACTCATCAAATTCACCGCGGGTCACGGGCACATTGTTGACGGTGACAAGCACATCGTCAACGGAGGTCGCGGTTTCGGCAAATGCGGGCACGCAGCACAGCATCAGCGCCATCACCGCTGCCAGCAGTCGGTTGAGCATCTTCATGGTTCTTGGTTCCTTCCCTTCTGCCCGCGTCAGGCGCAGGCTCTCTGGATACTATTATGACACGAATTCGCTTTTCGCGCAACCACTATGGCGAAAAGTTACAGCGAGTTCACAAACCCATCAGATTCCCATCACATTTGATCAAGCTTCCTGTATACCGTCACCCACATGGTGATGAAGCACGCCAGGCCGCCGATGGCATTGGAGATGGGCTCTGCCAGAAACACGCCCTGCACGCCAAAGCCTATGCGGGGCAGCAGCAGCGTCAGCGGCACAACGATCATGGCTTTGCGCAGCAGGGAGAAGAAAATCGCCTGCCGGGCCTTGCCCAGCCCTTGAAAGGTGCTCTGTCCCACAAACTGAAAGGCCATGAACACAAAGCCGAAGAAATACAGGTTGAGCATACCCGCGCCCACGGCGATGGTCTGCGCATCGCTGGAGAAGATCGCCATGAGCTGCCGTGGGATGAGCATCACCACCAGCCAGGCCAGCAGGGTGTATGCCACACCCAGCAGCGCCATGAAGCGAATTCCCTCCCTGACGCGTTCCGGCCTGCGCGCACCGTAGTTATACCCCAGCACCGGCTGCGCGCCGTTGCTGATGCCTCCCACCGGAAGGGAGAGTATCTCCCGCACGGAGTTCAGCACCGTCATGATGCCCACATACAGATCGCCACCATACATCTGCAGCTGGTTATTGCACACAATCTGCACCAGGCTGTTGGTGCCCTGCATGACAAATCCGGGCAGACCCATGGTGACAATATCGCGGGTGCGCCCGGCGTCGATGCGGATGTGCTGCCGCTTCAGTCGCAAAATCGCCTGCGGGCCGGTGAGGAAGCGCATCGCCCACACCGCCGAAATCGCCTGGCTGATCACCGTTGCCAGTGCCGCGCCGCGAACACCCATGTCTAACACAAAGATGAACAGCGGATCCAGCACAATGTTGATCACCGCGCCAAGGATGGTGGTGAGCATGCCGATGCGCGGGAAGCCCTGCGCGTTGATGAATCCGTTCAGCCCTGTGACCAGCATGGAAAACAGCGTGCCGAAAAGGTAGATGCGCAGGTACTCATCCGCATAGGCGTAGGATACCTCGCTGGCTCCGAAAAGAAAGAGAATCGGCCGCCGCAGCACATAGCAGAACACAAACAGAATCACCGAGGCGCTCACCAGCAGGGCAAAGACATTGCCGATGATCTTCTCCGCTTCCTCATCCTCATGCCGTCCACGGGCGATGGAAAACAGCGGCGTACCGCCCGTGCCAAAAAGGCTGGTGAAGGCCGCAATCAGCACGATCACCGGGAACGTCACCCCCAGACCCGTCAGCGCAACGCTGCCGACCTCCGGCAGATGACCGATGTAGATGCGGTCAACGACATTGTACAGAAGCTGCACCACCTGCGCCATCGTCAGCGGTACCGCCTGCGCCACGATCCGCCGCTTGACCGAGCCGACGGAAAAATCGTTTTCCTGAGCTGTCATGTTTTCACCTCAACCCTGCTTAATCCACCGCATGGTCACAGGGCATATCGTCGCCCTGCCAGATGCGCTTTGCCGTCCAGGGGCGATCCGGCGTACGCCAGAACTCGTCCGATGCCGGCAGTCCCAGCGCCAGAAACACGCTCTCACACAGATACAGGCTCCCTACGCAGATGTAGCCCTCCGCCAGACCTGGCTGGCAGCCATACACGCCCGGCTGGAGCCAGCCCTGAGCATCGAACATATCCTTGCTTTCCATCACCCTGCGGATGACGGCGTCCAGCGCACAGCGGGCCTGCGCCGGATGGAGCTCCTCAGGCAAAAAGCCCTGAAGCGCCGCCTGGGAAAGCAGTTGGAAAGTTCCGAAGCGGTACGTTACCGAGCGGCCCATGATGGGATACGTGCCATCCGGGCCGATGAGCCGCTCCAGAATCGCCGCATACCGCGCAGCGCGCTTTTCACATTCAGCCAGCAGCCTGTCATAGCCCCGCCCCGTATCTTTAAAGGTGCGGAGCACATCCACATACATGGGATGGATGACAAAGCTGTTGTAGTAGTCCCAGTGGAACTGCGGACCATCACCATAGGTGCCATCACCCAGGTACCAGCTTTCAAACATCTGCACGGCATAGTCCACCCGGGTCATGTCGGCATCCTTTTCGCCCATGACGTGCAGCGCTGCCTCCACCATGGCGGAAAAGAACAGCCAATTCGACACATAGGGCGTAAAGCGCCGGGTATCCTTCAACGCACGGATGACATGCCCCTTCGCCTCATCGTTCAGCTGCCCAAAAAGCTGACGGGGCGCCCTCACGATGCCATGGGCCAGAAATGCTGCATCCACCAGCGCCTGACCATATCCCTGAGTGAAATTCATATAGTCCGGTGATGCCGGGTCTGTGGCCGATGCGATTGCCCGACGCGCCAGGATACGGTATTCCTCCTGCAGCGCCGCCTCCCCGCCAGACACCGGCTCCAGCTCCAGCCACGGCGCCATGCCGCACAGGGTGCGCCCCAGCGCCTCCAGATGCATATATTCCGCCCTGTCGGGATGGAACGCTGTTGGCATGCTGCCTTTCAGCGTCCCCGCCGCCAGGTGGCGGAGCACCGGATCGGCAATTCGCAGCATGGTATCAATCCAGTATTGCCTTGTTTCCATCAGGCTGTACCTCTTTGCTTTCAGTAGGGCACACGAAATGTCCATCCTGATTATCATATGCCATCCGGGCGTTTTTGGCAAGCCCCATCCAGGAAAGTCCAGGGCGACCTCATTCGAGAGCCTCCGGCGGGCGTAGGCGCTGCCCCTGCACCCCGCGAAGGGTCTTCGACCCTCTCGGCACCCTTTTCGCGGTGCGGTTGATTTCCTTCCGTTGGAGTTGCGTACGCGTGCTTATTGGAGGAACGAAAGTTACATGCACCTGTTGGTCATGCTTTGGTCCGGATCTATGAACAAGTTCACGGAGTCCTCGCGTCGCATGCGGTTTGAGCGCACTTTTGATGTCGCGCGAGACGGCCCCCTCCTGCGGAGAGGTATGGGAGTAAGTGATGGCCTTTTCGCTATGTATGCCAACCTTTTTATTGGTGAAAATAGGTATTTGAATGAGACCGCCCGGAGGGAGAGTCCGTCCCCTGCCATATCCCGACAGCTTTTCGCATACCCTCGAATAAAAAGGAGGGATTCCATGTTTGAGCTCATTGCGCTCCTGATGCAGGAGTGCCTGTTTTTCCTTGGCTACATCACCGGCAAATCCGAATTCCCAAAGCAGCTCCCCCGCAAGGAGGAGGAGGCCCTCATCACCCGCATGACAGAGGGCGACGACGAAGCCCGGCAGTCGCTCATCACCCACAACCTGCGCCTGGTCAGCCACATCGCCCGCAAATACCAGGTACCCGGCTATGGTCAGGATGACCTGATCTCCATCGGCGTCATCGGCCTTGTGAAGGCCGTAAACAGTTACAAGCCGCAAAACGGCACGCCTTTGGGGACGTATGCGGCGCGGTGTATAGAAAATGAAATCCTCATGACCCTCCGTGCCAGCCGCAAGCGCCGCAGCGACGTCTCCTTGCAGGATCCTGTGGGGACAGATGGCGAGGGGAATGACATCACCTACATGGACATTCTGGGCACGGACGAGGGCGCGCTGGAGGATGCGGTCATCCGCCGGGTAACGCTGGAACGGGTGCAGCAGGTGCTGGGGAGTCTGCCGCCACGGGAGCGGATGGTGCTGGAGCTGCGCTATGGTCTCACCGACGGCAAGCAGCATCCGCAGCATGAGATTGCCAAACTCCTGGGTATCTCGCGCAGCTATGTTTCACGGGTGCAGAAGCATGCCGTGGAACTGCTGCGGGACGCCATCGGCGAAAAGGACTGAGGCGGTGACAAAGTCCTGAAACTGTGTTATGATAACAGCAGCACATCGTCATGAAGGAGGCTGCTGCCCATGGCCCGCAGGCTCATTGATCAGGCTGCCTGGCCCCGCCGGGAGCATTATGAGCATTATCTCCGCCGCAATCCGTGCACCTATACAGTCACCGTGCAGCTTGATATCACAGCGTTGCAGGACCAGCGGCTATATCCGACCATGCTGTGGCTGCTAACCCGTGCCGTTAATACCCATGAAGCCTTCCGCACCACGGTGACTCCCCAAGGGCCTGGCATTTTCAGCGATATGCACCCGGCCTACACCATCATGGGCAAGGGAAGCGAAACCTTCACCTGCGTCTGGACAGCGTTTCATGCGGACTTTCAGCGCTTCCTGAGATCCTACGAAGAGGATGCTGCCACCTACGCAAATTCGCCTCACCTTTTTGCCAAAGCAAACCGTCCCGAGAACAGCTTCGACGTGTCGATGCTTCCCTGGTTCACCTTTTCGGCTTTCAATCTGCACCTGTACAATGCACAGACCTACACACTGCCCGTCTTTACCATAGGAAAGGCGGTTCCCTGCGCAGATCGCACAATGCTGCCCCTTGCCATTCAGGTGCATCATGCCGTGTGCGATGGCTTTCATGTGGCGCAGTTTGTGGACACGCTGCAGCAGCTGATCAATGACTTTGCCGATTTGCCTTGACAAGATTGCCGCCTTTGGTTGGTAGACAAACGCCTCCTGCTCCGCTATGATAGGAACAGGAGGTGTTTTCATGCCCTTATGTGACAAGCTCATTGCCCTGCGAATCCAACAGGGGCTTTCCCAGGAGGAGCTGGCGGCAGCTCTGGCCGTATCCCGCCAGACCATCGGCAAATGGGAGAGCGCTCAGGCTCAGCCGGAGCTCAACGGACTGCTGGCCATCAGCGATTTCTTCCGCGTGACCCTCGACAGCCTTGTCAGGGACGAACCCTGCGCTCCCGCTCTGCACTCTGCTGCACCCGTCCACGAACTGATTCCCTTTCTTCTTCGCGCCAAGCATTCCACCTACGCCGGACATGGCCCGGAGGATCGTCCCAGTTGCCCCGGCGCCCATGATTTCACCTATGCCGAAGGTACGCTGACCTATCATGACCGCTACATCGGCGGCGAATGCTTCTTTGGTGAAGAGATCGTCTGGTGTGAAGCCCGGCCCATCTGGCGCATGAATTATGGCGGACGCACCCTGAGCAGCGCCTTCAGCGGCGATTTTCTTAAGCGCGCTCTGTGCCACGGCACAGAGACAATGCCTTACCGGGGGCCAGCGCTGTACCGCGAAGGGGACTACACCTATCAGTGCACCACAAGAGGTAGCATGGACTGGTTCAGCGGAAAGGAAGCGATATATCTCCGCGACGAGGTCATCTATGAATGCCGTTTCCACGGTGGCGCGCCGCGCTAATCACAAAAACTGCCGCAGACACGTGCGTCTGCGGCAGTTTTATGCATCGGCAGTACAATAGCACTCCCGCCACCCATGCAGTGGCGATTCCGCCCATGCACGAATTCGCCCCTCAGGCAAAAACAAAAAAGGAAGCATTTCTGCTTCCTTAAAGGGGATCCGGCAGCGACCTATCCTCCCGGGCCGTGTCCAGCCAAGTACTTTCGGCACTGGAGAGCTTAACTTCTGTGTTCGGTATGGGAACAGGTGGGACCTC
>JAFUOR010000088.1 GCA_017481825.1 Clostridia bacterium | reverse complement strand
CCCACCTGTTCCCATACCGAACACAGAAGTTAAGCTCTCCAGTGCCGAAAGTACTTGGCTGGACACGGCCCGGGAGGATAGGTCGCTGCCGGATCCCCTTTAAGGAAGCAGAAATGCTTCCTTTTTTGTTTTTGCCGGAGGGGCGAATTCGCGCATGGGCGGGTGAACCCTTACAAGGTTGATGGGAGGACTTGACATATGCAGAGTGCAGCGTCACGCTGCCTGCCGGATTCCTTTTGAAGCATCTCAATGAAGAGGCTTCTTTTGTTTTGGCAACCCAAAAGGCGGACGCATACCACCGTCCGCCGAGTGTCAATTGTTTTTTCTACCTGTGCGTTCCTGAATCAGCTCCATTGCATCCAGAATCACCCGCTTGCGGATGGTCGATTCAGCACAAAGGTAATGCACAGTCAGTGCAGGCAAGTCCTGCGGTGAGCCGTGCTTACCCAGCAGAACCGTTGCATACAGCTCAGCATGCCAGTAGCCGGAGGTTTTGGCAGCAATCGAGCGCGCCTGTGCTACGATATCTGGTACGTTCCCGTTGCGATGCAGATAATACAGCCGAGCCCAGAGAACATCATCGATTTGTTCATCCCGTTTGGCCGAATCGTCGCCAGTGATAGATGCCAGGTCTACCTGGAAGGGGTCATGATTCAGGTAAAAATAGCAGTTGGGGGCGCACCATCGATTGCCCCAGTCAACCGCTTCGGGAGGAATCTCGCTCTTGTAGGACACCCGACCGCCTTCGCGGCGGATGGTAACTCTGGGGAAGATCGCATCCAGGTATCCCGTCCAGAGGGAAATGCGCAGGTGATACAGCGGTGTGCCTTCCTCCTTTTGCAGGCGGTGGAGCAGGGCAGTGTCCTTGAAAACGGTGCCGCTGATCTCCTCACCCTCGTGCCAGCAGCTCACAGGCGTGCTGCACTCAAAATGCTGCACGCGGTGGAAGCGCAGCAAATAGGTGAAGCCGTCGTGGCAGCTGTAAATGCGCAGCGTGATATCCTTAGGTTTGGGGGTGGCAAACAGAATCTCCTTGATCTGGCCGTCGTGAAAATAACTGATCCAAAGGAATTTGCGGATGCCCTTGTCATCGGGCATGGGGATTTCGTGAAAAAATGATTCATGGCGCCTCCGATGCGGTCAGAATGGACAGCTTTCTGCTTTTATCATATCATCGCCGGGATTGCCTGTAAAGCAATCGCGCAGATTTTACAGGCCGCCTTGTGCTCCGGTTTGCAAACCTCAAGCGGCTGTGATATACTGTCCACATGCAGTTCATGTGGAGGTAGTATGATGATCCTGTGGCTTAACGGGCCCTACGGCGTAGGCAAGAGCACCCTGGCGGAGACGCTCCACGTGGCGCTGCCGGACAGCTTCATCTTTGATGCGGAGCAGGTCGGCAATGCCATCCGCGATAATATGCCGGAGGCGTTCTATCATGAGACCTTCGAGGAATACCCGCTGTGGCGGGAGACCTGCGTCCGGCTCCTGGCGGACATCAGTCGGAGCCATGAGGGACATGTGCTGGTGCCGATGACGCTGATGCATCCCGCATCCATGGACATATTTGCGCACCTGAAGGCGGAGGCCGCGGACGTCCGCCATGTGATCCTGAAGGCGGAGGCGGAGGCTGTCCACCGCCGCATCCTGATGCGCGGCGAGGAGCCGGATTGCTGGTGCGCCCGGCAGACGGCCCGATGCCTTGACGCGCAGATGAACATGCCCTGCGACTTGCGGCTCCCGGCGGATGATACGCCGGAAAGCCTTGCAAAGATTGTCATCAATACATTTAAACTGTGATAGACTGATAAGGAGGCAGCCCCTATGCAGCTCCGCCCCATGACCGCCATTTACCTGACCCGGGGAGACCGCATTCTCCTCCTGTACCGCATCGGCTCCCGCGTGGTGGGCAACAGCTACACGGGCGCGGCGGGCGGACATGTGGAGGCGGAGGAATTCCGCGATCCGCAGGCTTGCGTGCTGCGGGAGCTGGAGGAGGAGACCGGCCTCACGCCCGATGCGCTGGAGGGACTGACCCTGCGTTATATTACCCAGCGGCTCAAAAACGACGAAATTCGCCAAAACTATTACTATTTCGCGGCGCTAAAAGAGGGCTATGAGGTCAACCATAGCAATGAGGGCCGCCTCGAATGGCATACCCTCGATGCGCTGGAAGCATTGCCTATGCCCGTCACGGCCAAGGCGGTCATCCGCCATTATGTGACGATTGGCCGTCACAACAGCATCCTTTATGGCGGTGTGACGGCGGCGGAGGGCTCCGTCTTTACCGAAATGACCGATTTCTGACACAGGAGGCAAGTATGTTCTTTTATTGGGATTGGACGTATCTTCTCATCATTCCAGGACTCCTGCTGGGCCTTTGGGCGCAGCACAAGGTGAGGAGCACCTATGCGGAGTACAGCCGTGTGGGCACGCGCCTGGGGCAGCCCGCCAGCAAGGTGGTGAACGACCTTCTGCACCGCAACGGCAACCGGGCCGTGTCCATCGGGCAGGTCAGCGGAGAATTGACTGATCACTACAACCCTGCCAGCGAGACGCTGAATCTGTCCCAGGGGGTGTATGGGTCGGCCTCCATTGCGGCGCTGGGCATCGCGGCCCATGAGGCGGGGCATGCCATGCAGAAGCACGATGGCTACATGCCCCTCAAGCTGCGCACGGCTATTGTTCCAGCGGTGAATATCTGCTCGTCGCTCTCCACGCCGCTGTTTTTCCTGGGGCTGCTTTTCGCCTGGGAGCCCCTGACGACCATCGGCATCCTGCTCTTTGCCGCATCGACCGTCTTTGCCCTGGTGACCCTCCCTGTGGAGTTCGACGCTTCCCGCCGCGCGGTGAACATGCTGGCCGATGGCGGCTACGTGACGGGCGAGGAGGTTCGCGGCGTGCGCAAGGTGCTCAATGCAGCCGCCCTGACCTATGTGGCCGCAGCGGTCACAAGCCTTTTGTCCCTCCTGCGGCTGGTGCTGCTGGCCAGGAGGCGCAGGGACTGATACGGATCCATGAAAAAATCCCCCGCATCCGTGCTGTAACAGGATGCGGGGGATTTTGTGTGTGGATAGCGAGCAGCGCTCAACATTCACGCGTGCGCAACCGCAACCGAAGGCAGCCAACGCTATCGCGAGAAGGGTGTCGAGAGGGTCGAAGACCCTTCGCGGGTGCGGTACAGCATTCCT
>JAFUOR010000087.1 GCA_017481825.1 Clostridia bacterium | reverse complement strand
TATCGATGGCCAGCAGCATGGCCAGGGCGCGAAGGCCGGTCTCCCCCTGGGCAGACAGCAGCCTTGCCGCCTGGATGCCCGCCGGGGTCGCCGCGTTGCCCAGACCCAGGAGATTCGCCGAGAGGTTCATGCCCATGGCTGCCCAGGAGGCGTCGTCCGACAGGCCGGGGAAAAGCGGCCTCGCCACCCTGCGGAAGAGCCTGCCCAGACGCGCCACATCGCCGGTGGCGTCGAGAATCTCCATCAGGCCGCTCCACAGCGTCATTGTGGCCAGCAGCGTCAACAGGAGGGCGACGGCCTCGTCCCCGCTGCCCAACAGGGCCTCCGCAGCGTCGCCCGTGCGCCCCATGATCAGCGCAATCGCCACCGACGCAATCACCAGCACCGTCCAGATTCGGCTCATGATTTTTCACTCCTTTTGTCAGGCGCAATGCCTGTCAGCCCATATTCGCACGCATGATGCTTACATCAAGGCAACAAAACCAGAAATACTATTATTTTATAAAATATCTCTTGACATACTTTGTTATTTTATGTAGAATATTCTGTGAAGTGGTTTTCAAAAACCTTTGGTTTCTATATTTTATGTTTTTTGTGATTATGGGAGGAATGAATCAATGAAGTCGACTGGTATTGTTCGCCAACTGGATACTCTGGGCCGCGTGGTGCTGCCGATCGAGCTGCGCAGAACCATGGATATCGGCATCAAGGATATGCTGGAGATCTTCGTGGAAGGCGACCATATTGTCCTGAAGAAGTATCATCCCAGCTGCGTGTTCTGCTCCGATGCCCGCGACGTGATCACCTATAAGGACAAGCTCGTGTGCAAGAAGTGCCTGAAGGAGCTCAAGAACGCGGAATAATCTGTTGTGAATGACATCCGTCATGGGGCGGTCAGCTTTGTGCTGCCCGCTTTTTTTGTATGCGGGAAGGGATGGGAGCAGAACTGGGGGGGCGAGACGACCGCAGAGGAGTCGAGCCAAAGCGGTACCAACAACGCACATGTAGCTTTCGTCCCCTCAATAATCACGCGTGCTCAACTCCGACCGAAGGAAAACAAGCACGATCGCCAGAAGGGTGTCCAGATGACACCGCGCCGGAACGCCTCTCCAGTAGGGATTCCGCTGAAGGCAAAAGTGACAAGCGATGTTGGAACCAAGACCCTTTGGCGGATGGAGGGCAGCGTCCCTGGCAGGCAGCGAAGCAGCTCCCTCCCAGCATCAATCTCCCCCTTGCTGTCAGGGCGGAAATGGCGTATAATAGGATCGATCTTGTTCAATCGAAAGGACGTTGCCTTGATGATGAAAACGTATTGCGAGGAAATCCTCGTCCGTTCCTATCAGACAGATGTAAACGCGCAGATGAAGCCCAGCGCCATTTTGGAAATCATGCAGGAGATGGCGGGAGCTCATGCGGAAATGCTGGGGATCGGCAGGCGCTATCTGCTGCCCCAAAACCTTGCCTGGGTACTGACCCGCCTGGAGGTCCGTATGGAGCGGTATCCGCAGTCCGGGGAGACTTTCACGGCGGAGACCTTCCCCATGCCCAACAGGCGCTGGTTCTTCCCGCGCTACTTCGTCTTCCGCGACAGGGAGGGCCATGTCATCGGCTGCGCGGGCTCGATGTGGGTGCTGCTGGATATCGACAGCCGCAAGATGGCCAAGCCTGACGTCGTTCTCCCCTTTATGCCTGACAACAGCGACCTGACCGCGCCCATGGGCATGCCCGCCACGGTTGAGGAAGCCTCCGGCGAGGCGGCGGCAGATATTCGCACGCCTGTCTACACCGATCTTGATATGAACGGTCACGTCAACAACACCCGCTATCTTGACTGGTGCTGCAACGCGCTGGGTATCGAAACGCTGCGCAGCCAGATGATCCGCCAGTTTGCGGTGAATTACAATCAGGAGATTCTTCCCGGCCAAAGCGTGCGCACAGAGCTGCGGCGCGCCGGGGACGCCTTCTCCTTCTGCGGCTTTGAGGAGGACAGGCGGCATTTCGACGTGGGCGGCCTGCTGTCGGCGCGCGCATAACATGAAGGAGGTGCAGCGATGCGCATTGTGGGCGTGATCGCGGAATACAACCCCTTCCACCTGGGGCATGCGCATCAGCTGCGCGAGGCCCGGCAGCTGGCACAGGCGGATGCGGTGGTGGTCGTCATGTCCGGGTGCTTCACCCAGCGGGGCGACGCGGCGCTGCTCTCCCCTGCCGATCGTGCCCGCATGGCACTGGAATGCGGCGCGGATGCGGTGTTCGCCCTGCCTGCCGTATGGGCAGTGCGGGATGCGGAGCACTTCGCGCTGGGCGGAACGGCACTCCTGTCCGGGCTTGGGTGCGATGCGATTTCCTTTGGGACGGAGACGGCGGATTTACCGCTCTTGCAAGAGACCGCGCGCCTGCTGGAAAAGCCGGGCGAGGGCTTCAATGCTGCGGTCAGAGCGCATATGAACGACGGCGTCCCCTACCCTGCGGCGGTGGCGGCGGCGATGGAGGAGGCACACCCTGGCTGCGGCGCTCTTCTGGCGCAGCCCAACAGCACGCTGGCGGTGTGCTATCTGCGCGCCATGCTGCGGCTGGGGACGTCAATGGATGTATGCCCGGTGGTGCGGCTGGGAGGCTATCACGCGACAGCGCTGACGGAAGCGCTGCCCTCCGCCACGGCCCTGCGGGGAGCCATCCTGCGCGGAGACTGGAGCCGGATCAAATCGGCGATGCCCGGCGCGGCGTACGAGATTCTGCGGGAAGCTGCACAGGCGGGACGCCTCCACCAGCGCGCGGCGCTCGACGGAGCGCTGATGTACCGCCTGCGCACCATGACAGCGGAGGATTATGCCCACCTGCCCGATGTGAGCGAGGGCATTGAGCACCGTCTGATGCACGCAGCAGAAGCAGCGCTCTCCCGTGAGGAGCTGCTGCAGGCGGCCAAAACGCGGCGCTACCCCTACGCGCGGCTGTCGCGGATGGCAACCCACGCGCTGCTGGGGATTACGGATGACCTGCTGGAGGGCGAGGCACTGCCGGGCGCGGCGTGGCTGCTGGGCTTCCGTCAAGAGGTGCGCGGGCTGTTTGCGCACTTCCGGGAGAAGGGCTCGCTGCCCATCATCGGCAAAGCCGCTGATGCGGACAGGGCACAGCCGTGGATCTCGGCAGAGCTGCGGGCCTGCGACGTGTGGGCTCTGGGCGCCGGGCTGCCATCTGGGCTGGCTCTGAGGCAGGGTGTGACGGTAATTTAACGAGGTGGAAAGGTGATACAGTATATCGTAGATGATCGCAGCCTTGATGCACGGAGATTTCTCTGCTTTGTGAATCAGGTTTGGCCTGGCAACTATGATGAATCCAGGACCCAAAGTGCACTTGACTGCACGATCAATATATCTGCTTATGACAGTGGACGCCTAATCGGGTGTCTCCGTATTTTGACGGATGGCTACTATTTCGGGACAATCACCGAGCTGCTGGTTCTTCCAGAATACCAGAGACAGGGAATCGGAAGCCACCTTCTACAGCTGGCCAGGGAACATACGCCAACAACATTGTACTTTGGCGCACAGCCGGGAATCGAAGTATTCTACGAAAAAAACGGCTGCCAGCGCGGGATGCAGGCCTATACCATCAGAAAAAGCAGAAGTGCAACGTAAACCAGATAGCTTCATCGCAGCAAAAAGACGCGTACCCCGTTTCAAGATAGGGTACGCGTCTTTTGATGATCGTCAGGTTGCGGCGGTTTGCAACAGCCAATCAAGGAATGATTCAGAAAAAACACACTGCCGCAGCGTGGTCTCTTCAAAAGCAGCTTATGGGGCGGCGGACTCCTGCTCTTCTTCCGTGCCGAACATTCCCTCGTAGGTACCGATGTGCGTGCCATCCTCGGCATGCACATGTCCATCCTCGGTGATCACATAGCCTGAGCCATCCTCCGTGCCGAACAGCTCGTCATAGGTGCCGATGTGAGTGCCGTCAGCGGCGTGGACATGCCCATCCTCGGTGATCACATAGCCCGTATCGTCCGTAGACATCGACCCCGGCAGAATCAGCAGCAAAATAATCATCAGCACGACAGCGATCAGAATTGCGAAAAAGATGCGCTCCATCATTTTCTGTTGGTTCTTCCTGCGGGCAGCTTTGCTCATAGATGTATTCCTCCGTTTTCTTGGGTTTGATGCCCTGAGTGGTGCTTCACTCTCATTTTCGGGCATATATTCTGTTATTCGCTGTCATGCATGATAACTCCTCTTACCGCTGGGCCGGGACGGATGGAAGTTCTTCCCGTCTTCCACGGTTTTACAGCATGTATGGCATTCGCCTATTACAGGGCCAGCTCGGCCAGCCATGCCTTTACATCGGCTTCCCTGGCGCCCTTGCCAAGCTCCCTGTGGGCTTCAACACCAGGGATGAGCTTTTCCAGCTGCGCCCTGTTGGCAAAGCCGCCGCCACCGGAGGTACAGAAGGGAATCACGCGCTTCCCGATGAAATTCTGCGCCTGCGCAAAGCTATCAATGATGCTCGGCTCGCGGCCCCACCAAATGGGAAAACCGATGAAAATCACATCGTATTCATCCATCTTCGGCTGATCAGCCACCAGCGCGGGACGGCAGCTCAGATCCTGCATTTCCAGGGTGCTGCGGGAGTTCTTGTTCGTCCAGTCCAGATCAGCTGCGGTGTAGGGCGTTTCGGGGCGGATCTCAAACAGATCAGCCTTGGCGGCAGCGGCCAGCGTTTCAGCTGCTGCACGGGTCACGCCGCTTGCGGAAAATAGGAAACCAGAACCCTACTCATCATGGTACCTCCTGATTGATTCATAGTTGATAGGACGCGATGTATTCCTCGCCGTCCTTTGTGACGATACCCGGGGCAGCCTGCACAAAGCGGGGCGCAAGACCGGCTTCCTTTGCCGCAAGGTCGAAGTGGCACAGCGCGATGCCCATATCGATCTTCTGCATATCCAGCGTACCGCCGCCAAAGCTCCTGGAGCGCTTCAGGTAGAAATGGGCGGCACGATCCGTCACCACCACGCGCCAGGGCTGCTTGTTGACCGCAGAGGGAGCCAGGCGCACCATTTCAAGGGGATGAGCGAGCTTTGCTGCCTCCGCTTTTGTCAGGGGAACGTCAAAGGAGTTGCGGAAGAACAGGCTCTCAAACGCCATGCGGTCATCAGCCTTAACGCCCTTGCGCATCATGGTTTCCCGCAGCGACATCTTCTTTGCCGGATAGCCAAGAGGGCTCACGCAGGGCATCGCCTCATCCTCCGCAAGCTCCATGGCGCTCTCAAAGGCAGCGCGGTCCATCGTTCCGCCAATCCAGACCGTGCCGATCCCCAGGGACTGGGCATAGAGTACCAGCAGCTCAAAGCTGTATCCAACGGCCTCGTTGAGATACGGCGCTTTTTTCATCTTCGCGCCCACATACAGGTCTGTTCCGACCACGACCGGGCAGGTCAGATTCTGCCTTTTGGCATCCAGCAGCCTGAACGCCACCGGCAGCCCATAGGGATTGCCGATCTGCGCCATGAAGGCCCGCAGCTGCTCCAGATCCTGCTGGCTGACAGGCTTTTCCTCAAAGGTTCTTACGCTTCTTCTTCCGCGCACCAGCGCATCGATGTCATGCATGGGCAACCTCCTGCTTCCACAAATGATTCTTCAACATTTTTTCGACAAACTCCTGATTTGCTCTTTACTCTTATTTCCTTACCTGCTATCATTGTATTCAGACGGAGCATCAGCGTCAATTACGCAGATTTATGTGAGCAGGTAAGAAAAACAAGAGCGACCGGAGGAGATACCATGTCTGTTAGTCACAACTGTCCCTGCACCCAGGCCTGTCCGCTGCAGCGGGTCATGGAGATGATCGGCGGCAAGTGGAAGCTGTCCATCCTTTGCTCCCTCATGGCGGACGGCGCCACGCGCTACAACGACCTCAAGCGCAAGCTGAAGGGCATCTCCAACACGATGCTGGCCAAATCCCTCAAGGAAATGGAGGATGACGGCCTTGTGACGCGCACGGAGTATCTGGAGGTGCCCATCCGTGTGGAATATGCCATCACCGACAAAGCCCGCGCACTGGGGCCGATTCTTGTACAGCTGGCGCAATGGGCAATGGACTTGGAACATTCATAAGGAGGACCGCATGGCCAGGACGAAATATCCCATCAGCAAGGAGTTTTTTCCCTTCAATCAATTCACACCGCCCATGAGCCGCCGCTTCGTTATGCTGGCGCAACTGGGGATGAAAACGCCCAGATTCCTGTGGAAGGATCCGCAGCTTCATGTGCAGTCCCAGATGATCCCCGGCTATCAGGGCGCAGAAATCGAGGTGTTTATCCTCACGCCTGAGGGACTCCCCACCCCTGCCCCTTGTCTTGTGCACATCCACGGCGGTGGCTTTGTATTTGAGGGTTCATCCAGTCACTATCATCTGGCGATGACCTATGCCAAGGATGCGCGCTGCAAGGTGGTGTACGTCCGCTACCGTCTGGCACCGAAGAATCCCTTCCCGGTTCCGCAGGAGGATTGCTATGCGGCGCTTTGCTGGGTATATGACCACGCAGAGGAGCTTGGCATCAACCGCGAGCGCATCGGCATATGCGGCGACAGCGCAGGCGGCACGCTGACGGTCACCTCCTGCATGATGGCGCGGGATCGTCATGCACCGGTGCGTCCGCTGTTCCAACTGCTGGTCTATCCATGGCTGGACGACCGCAATGTCAGCGACTCCTATCACCGCTTCACCGATACGCCCATGTGGAACTCCACGTTATCCAAAAAGGTGGGGCCGTTGATCAATCCATCCCCTTCCGCCACGCCGCTTGCCTATCGCTCCCCGGTAGAGGCTGACAGCCTCGCTGCACTGCCGCCTGCCTATGTGGAGGTCGCAGAGTTCGACTGCCTCCATGACGATGGCGTGCTGTATGCACAGCTGCTTGAAAAGGCTGGCGTAAGCGCGGAGCTGCACGAAACCCGAGGCACCATGCACGGCTTTGACACGGTGTTCCATGCGCCAACATCCCAGGCCATGATCAAAAAACGCGTGGCCTACATGCGGAAAATGTTTGATACATGACACAGAGGCAAGGCGTTTTTGCACATAACCTTAACATAGCCAAGGCATATTGCCTTGGCTTTTGTGATCGGCGCAAGGCATCATTTCTCCAACGACTGCTTGGCCGGATTGGGGCATGTAATGATCCATGTATAACCAAAACAATCCTTTGTAGTCGAACTGCAGCCCGCGTCATCCGGCGCCGGATACGCAATGATTTCGATCTTCTTTCCCATCTTCCGTCTCCTCTTCGTCACGCCTGACCGTCCTTTTCCATCAGCCTCTTGGCCATAACGGCAACCGTGTAATCTTCCGTGTCGTAGCTCATGCCGTTGTCTGCAAAGCCGCAGGCCTGCCAGAAGCACTCGCTTTGCGGGTTGCCGGTGATGCGCCCCAGGCGGACTTCCTGCACGCCCTGGGCTTTGAGCAGGGCGAGGACATCCGCCACGAGCGCTCTGCCAAGACCTGCGCCCTGGCGCCTGGCGTCCACGATGAACCAACCGATGAAAGCCTTGTCCTCCTCAGGATGGCGGATGATGATATCCATCAGGGCAACAAGCTCTCCCCCGTCGAACCAGCCGAAGAAGTGCTTGTCCGCCATCGTGCGCCGAGGCGGAAGGGCCTGCATGGCCTGGACAAGGTTTTCCGCCGTGGGCTGGATGCGCATGTGCTGGTAATACAACGGGTTGCTCCGGGCGATGCGCAGCATCTCAGGTATGTCGTTCTGCGTCAGTTCACGGACAGTCAGCTTGCCGGACAGGGCCGCAATGGGCAGCCGGATGAGCTTGATACTGATGGCCAGCACGCCGTGCTGCGCCTGCTTTTCCGGCGGATAGTAGGCCTCCATGTCCCGCGGGTCGGCGGTGGCGGCACTTTCCTGCGTGTAGCCGCATTCAGTCAGAGGCAGCGCAGCGTAGAGATCGGCGAAGGATGCAAAGGGATGCAGGGATGTGACACGGGTGCGGATGGATGCGCCGTCGGTGGTACGGGTGAAATGGATCTCGTCCCCCACGCGGATGAGGCAGCGCTTTTCATCATGGAGGCGCAGCTCGTAGCGCTTACGGCCCTCCGCAATGGCAGCAAAGGGGCCGGGACGCAGGGACATTTCATGGCACACGGACAGTGCCCGCACCAGCTCGCACACCTTGTTCCCCCTGCGGTTGACGAAGGTACGCGCCTCAGCAAAGCCGCTCCCCCGGTGCAGGGCAAGGCTGGCAGCATTGTCCGTGCGCACCTGGGCGGTCAAGGCAGCATAGCCGCATCTCCGGGCGACGTCCGCCAGAAGAAACAGAGCATGGGCGGCGAATCCGCACCGCCGGAAGGGCGGATAGATCTCGATGCCATCGGAGACCGTGCCGTCCTCATGGGCATAGAGGGACGCTGTGCCCACGATGCAGCCATCCACGCGAATGGTGAACTGCTCGTAATAGCGGCCTTCATGAGATTGCGCGGCGGATTCCGCCATCATAGGGCGGAGAGACTCCACATCACAGCGCTGATAGTAGGCAACCAGGGGCAGATCCGCCTCCTCCAAGGGAGCAAGGGTAAAGGAAGGTTCTCGTGCCTCCAGAAGCTGGGGCTGATACCGCTGCACGCTCTGGAGGACATGCCCGATGTTGCCCTCGCCGGAGAAGCGATCCACGTCGAAGAAATCCTCTGTCAGGGGCATCCAGAGCAGCGGATTCTTTTCCTCCACCAGCGTGACCTCCCGGCGCAGCCGCCCCACATAGGCCTGAAGCTCCGTGGCCGGAAAGCCCGAGCAGCCCTCGGAATAGCAGAAGGTTACAAAGTGGCGGATTGTCACATCCGCAGCCGTCACACCGGTCTCCTCTCGCAGCTCGCGGTAGGCGGCATGCAGATCGTCCTCGCCGGGCTCGATCTTGCCGCCCACAAGGTTGTACATGCCCTGATAGGGCGGCTTGACCCGCCTGCACATGAGGATGTTCTCCCCTGCTGCATCCACCACCAGGATGATATTAAAGCGCCTCATGCCTCGGCCTCCCGGTGCATGGATTTTTCCGTAGAAAAGCCCTCAGGGTAGCGGGCGTGGAGCTTGTCAAGGTTTTTCTGCAGTATTTCGGAGAGGTCGATATTCAGGCCCGTGGCTGCCTCGGCAAGGTACCAGGCGATGTCGCCCAGCTCCTTGATGAGCTTGACCCGGTCCAGGTCGTGCCCCTGATAGAGGTGCTTCTTCATCAGGTCGATGGCCTCGCCGGATTCACCGCAAAGGCCCATGAGCGCGTTCATGAGCACATCCTTTTCGGTAAGGGCGGGGTTGAGAAGGGTCATGGCTTCCTTTTGATAGACGTTGACATTCACAGCGGCTTCCTCCGTATGCAAAAGGGGCGTGATGGTGAGTCACGCCCCGGTATTTCAGTCAGCAATGGCCTTCATCAGAGGCTCGAAGTTGATACCCTCGCAATCCTTGAGGACGTTATACAATCCGTTCAGCATGGTCTTCACACCGCCGGGGACATCGCTCTCCACGTTGAGGGGCAGCACCGGGTCGTGCACGGAGAGGCGCAGCAGGAACCAGCCGTTGTCCATGCCGCCATCCAGATCGAAGGAGATGCGCACGCCCTCGCGGTTGTCAGGGGCGATGTGCCAGGATTCGGCGGCGTTGGCGTAGTCCAGCACCTTCTGGATGGCAACTTTGCCCGCCTCGCGGAAGTCCTCTGCGGTGATGTTCAGGCGGATCTCCCTGCTCTCCACGGGCTCCTTGAGGTCGGCGATGAGGCTGCCAAGGTTCTTACCCTCCTGCTTGAGCTTCATCGCGCGGACGATCAGCACCGTAACCAGGTACATGCCGTCATCCAGGAAATGGTTTTCCTTCAGGGCCGCGTGACCGCTGGTCTCGATAGCCAGAGGGCAGGAAATGCCCTCGTTGTTCAGGCGGATGGCCTCGTCGATCACGTTGCGGTAGCCGCGCTTGTAGCGATAATGCTCTCCGCCCCAGTCGTTGATGAACTTCTTCAGGCCCGCGCTGGTGACGGAATCGGTCACGATGGTCTGACCGGGCTTTTCGTCCAGCAGGATTGCGGAAATGAGGGCGATCAGACGGTTGCGATTGATCTCGCTGCCGTCAGCATCAACCACCGCCGCGCGGTCACAGTCGGTATCGAAGATCACGCCCAGGTCGGCGCCGGCCTTGACCACAGCTGCGGAGATGGAAGCCATGGCGTCGGCATTCTCAGGATTGGGGACATGGTTGGGGAACATGCCGTCCGGCTCCAGGAACTGGCTGCCCTCAATCCACGCACCCAGCTCCTCCATGAGCTCGGCATAAAAGCCGCCCGCGCCATTGCCTGCATCCACCACAACGTGGAGACCCAGCAGGGGCTTTTGCACATCGGTGCCCAGACCCTTGCGGATGCGGTTTGCCAGCTGCTCCTTGTAGGTGGGCAGGAAGGGCTTCTCGGTGATGGTGCCAGACATGGCCATGCCCTCAGGATCATAGGTGGAGGCCATTTGGATCAGCTGCGCCACCTGCTTGCCGTCCAATCCGCCTTCCTCGACGAAGAATTTCAGGCCATTCTTGTCATAGGGGTGATGGCTGGCGGTGATCATTACCGAGGCATCGGGCTGGAAACCGGGGGTGATGATGGACATGTACATCGCCGGGGTGGAGCACATGCCAAAGGACATGGCGTTCGCGCCGGCCTTGGCAACGCCCTCGGCAGCAGCCTGCAGCAGCGCGGGGCCGGAGATGCGGCTGTCGCGGCCCAGCGCGATGGTCACCTGGGTAATAGGCTTCTTCTTCTTTTCAGCCACGAAGCGGGCAAAGGCCATGCCCAGGCACATCGCCACGTGGGGCGTCAGGGGCGCGTTCTCGCCCACTGCCGTGCCGCGAACGTCGGAGCCGCTCTTGAGTTTCATCCAATCCATGAATATTCCTCCCAATCTATATCGTCTGTCTTACATGCTTTGGTCATTTGCTGCTTCATCGTACGCTCCGCGCAGCATGTGATACAGCGGCGCAAGGGTCTTGAAGTCCTCCCGGACCATATCGAGAATGGCGCGGCTGCCGATCTTGTTCATATCGGGATGCGCGCGGCCGACATAGATATCCCGCGAGGTGTACCATCCCTTCAGGCCCAGGGGAATATCGGGCGGAACCTCCATGCGCTTCCAGGTGCTGTTCCAGACGGTGAAGTCATTCTCCTCCAGATGGCAGCCCTCAATGATTTTGGCAAACCTGCCCGGCTCGGCAGCCATCCGGCGGCGGAACACCTCCATCATCGGGCGGTTCTCCCCCCAGGTGCCCATGCCCCAGCCCAGGGTGGTAGGGCCCAGCTCAAAGAAGAAGTTGACGCTCCCCTCCCTTGGCTCCGCCGCGCGGCGGAAGCACAGCCACAGATGGTCGCGGAAGGGCGATTTGTCCTTGGAGAAGCGGGTATCGCGATGGATACGTGCCAGACACTTGTAGGGACGAATCTCCATCAGCGGATCGATCTTCTGCATCGTGGGCGCAAGCTCCTCGATGAAGGCATGGAAAACCGCCTTCACATCCCGCTCGTAGCGGGCCTTGTGCTCCGCGAAATAGGCCTTGTCGTTATGGAAGCGAATGTCGAGGAAGAATTGCAGCGTTTCCTCCGGAAAGCCGGTAAACATATTTTCCCTCCGGTTCGGCAGGTGCCAGCACCCGCCCTCAGTTGTCAGGCTTGCCTGACCTCCTAATATCTCACTCTATATTATATACGTTCACATCTTATTTTTCAACCGCCCAATGGGTGAAAATTGCAAGAAAAAGCGTGGGGATGGCGCCCGGTATCGCAGGCATGGAAAAAGGGCGCACCCTGCATGAGGATGCGCCCTGGCAATGCGCTTACACGCGCTCTTTGATCTCAGCGGTGAGCTTCTGGATGAACTCGTCCAGCGTGCAGCTGACGGTCTGATCGGTGGCGCGGTCACGGACGGACACGCTGCCTTCCTCGACCTCCTTGCCGCCCAGAATCAGCATGTAGGGCACGCGGTCAATCTGACGGGCATGGCGGATCTTGTAGCCGATCTTCTCGTTGCGGTCATCCAGCTCGACACGGATACCCAGCGCCTTGAGCTTCTTGTAGACCTCGGTGCTGTACTCCATGGTCTTGTCAGACACGGGCAGCACCTTGACCTGCAGGGGGGCCATCCAGGTCGGGAACTTACCGGCGAAGTGCTCGGTCAGGATGCCGATGAAGCGCTCAATGGAGCCGTACACCACGCGATGGATCATGATGGGCTGCTTCTTGGAGCCATCCTCCGCGACGTACTCCAGCTGGAAGTTCTGCGGCAGCTGGAAGTCCAGCTGGATGGTGCCGCACTGCCAGGTACGGCCCAGACAATCACGCAGGTGGAAGTCGATCTTCGGGCCGTAGAACGCGCCGTCGCCCTCATTGATGATGTAGGGCATGTTCAGCTTATCCAGCGCAGCCTTCAAGCCGTTGGTTGCATCCTCCCAGTCCTCGTCGGAACCCATGGAATTCTCCGGGCGGGTGGACAGCTCCACGAAATACTCGAAGCCGAACTTGGAGTACACCTCGTTGATCAGGTGAACCACGCCTGCAATCTCATCGGGAATCTGCTCGCGGGTCATGAAGACGTGCGCATCGTCCTGCGTAAAGCAGCGCACGCGGAACAGACCGTGCAGCGCGCCCTTCAGCTCATGACGGTGCACCAGACCCAGCTCGCCGCAGCGCAGGGGCAGATCACGGTAGGAGTGGGGCTCATTCTTATACACCAGAACGCCGCCGGGGCAGTTCATGGGCTTGACGCAGAAGTCCTCCTCGTCGATCTTGGTACCATACATGTTGTCCTTGTAATGATCCCAATGGCCGGAGGTTTCCCACAGGCGGCGGTTCATCATCATGGGGGTAGAGACCTCCACGTAGTCCGCCGCATAATGGATATCGCGCCAGTAATCGATCAGCGCGTTCTTGAGCAGCATGCCCTTGGGCAGGAAGAAGGGGAAGCCGGGGCCTTCCTCAGAGAACATGAACAGGCCCATTTCCTTGCCGATCTTGCGGTGATCGCGCTTCTCGGCCTCCTCGATCATCTTCTGGTACTCCGCCAGCTCCTCGCCGTTGCGGAAAGCGATGCCGCGGATGCGGGTAAGCATCTTGTTGTTCTTGTCGTTCTTCCAGTACGCGCCGGAGATGGCGGTGAGCTTGAAGGCCTTGAGGGCCTTGGTGTAGCACAGGTGGGGGCCGACGCACATGTCGATGTAGTCGCCCTGCTGGTAGAAGGTCAGCGTCACGTCAGCATCCAGATCGCCGATATGCTCAACCTTGTAATTCTCGCCGCGCTCCTCCATCAGCTTGATCGCCTCGTCACGGCTGAGGGCGAAGGGCTTGATGGGCAGGTTCTTCTTGACAATCGCCTGCATCTCCTTTTCGATCGCGGGCAGATCTTCCTCAGAGAGCTTCACGTCGCCCAGGTCAACGTCGTAGTAGAATCCGTTCTCGGTGGCGGGGCCATAGGCGAAATGCGCCTGAGGGTAGAGGTTCTTCACAGCCTGAGCGAGGATGTGCGCCGCGCTGTGGCGCAGGATGTACAGCTCCTCGTCCTGGGGACATTCGGCCACGTGACCGTCGTTGTAGATGACCTTCATTTTTGGGAAACCTCCTTCTGTCGGTTTCCGAATTCGGAATGCGGAATTCAGAATTCGGAATTGCTTTTGCGGCGGGATAGAAAAAAGCCCATCCCTCGCGTTGTCGTTCGAGGGACGAGCTGATCAAAATCATGCCCGTGGTTCCACCCTGATTGGTTCTCTTTGCCGCTGTATCGCGCAGCCCGCGTCCCGATCAGGAGGTGGTTTTCGCCCTTGCGCTTACCGATGCGCTTTCAGCCAGCGACGCATCTCTCTGTCAGGCTCACGATGCAGGGTTACTCTTCTCCGTCGTTTCGGAATATGCATAGTATATGCCCGAAAAGCTGAATTGTCAAGGGGGTTGTTTCACAAGGCAAGACGTTCGCCAGGGGTGCCGCCCCTGAACCCTGCGAAGGGGCTTCGCTCCAACATCGCCTGTCACTTTCGCCTTCGGCGAACTCCCCCCGGGGAGACGTTCCGGCGCGATGCGGTTGATTTCCTTCGGTTGAGGTTGCGCGCACGTGTTTATCATGGCAACAAAAGCTACATGTTCTTTGTTGGGCTCGCGTCGCTCATACTTGTCTTTCCCTTTTGGGCAGTGGGAGGCAGCCCCACCTGCGATGGGTGCAGGAGTAAATGCTGACCATTGCGTGGCCGGCATATATGTTGTCCTTTTCTGCTATTGCCTCAGATGGGATTATGATTGCGATCGCCCTGTTCGCAGAAGCGGGGCTGCCGCATGCTGATCGTGGAAGACGGCAGTTACCTTGTCAGCGCGGCGTCGAGCATGGCGAGCATCGCGCCGGAAGCATCCTGCGTGTATTGCCATACAGCGACGCCTTGCAGGCCCTCATCGATCACCCAGTCGCATTTGTAGGCGATAGAGCGATCGTCCTCGGCGGAAATGAAGCTGCTGCCGTCGAACCACCAGGCGGCCTGGGCCTCCTCATCGTAGTAGCGGGTGTAGCCCTGATCCTCCAGGCGGAGGACTTCATCGAAGGAGATGGTCTTGTTGCCGCTGGTGCCGGCGCGCTGATAGAGACCGTTGCCCCCGCCCGTCACCTGACGCCATTTGCGGCCATAGGCAGGCATGCCAAAGAGAATCTTGTCCCGGGAAAGGCCGCCCTCCACCAGTGCTGCAACGGCCTTGCCGCCGCTGCCGGACTTGTTCGCGCCGGGATACAGGCCTGCATGGTGACCCGTCTGGCGGTCAAAACCGCTCAGATCGTAGGCCATGACAACGGCCTGGTCGAGGAGCTTGTCCAGCCGGGAGGGATCGATGGCCTTGATATGCTGGTCGCCTGCGCCCAGGGCCACGGACAGGATGTATTCGCGGCCTTGGCGCGCTTCACGGGCGTCCAGGCCCTCCCGCAGCAGCGCCAGCAGGGCGTACCAGTTGTCTACGTCCTCCGGGCGGCTCTTGATGCCCGTGCCGGATATGCCGGGGTATTCCCAGTCGATATCCACGCCGACAAAGCCATGCTCGTCCATGAGGGCAAGGATGCTGTCTGCAAGAAGCTGGCGACCCTCCGCCGTGGCACAGGCGTCGGAGAATCCCTCGGCTCCCCAGCCGCCCACGGACAGCACGCCGTCGATATGCGGATGCTTTTTCAGGAAGGACGTGACCTTGCGCACACCCGTCCAGTGGCTGCCGTCAGCCCTGCCGTTTTTGATCAGCGCAAAGCTGTAATTGAGCTGGTCGAGCTTCTCCGCATCCGAGGAGCGAAGATCAAGACCGGCCTGATCCATAACATACATGACCGTTTTGCCATGGCGCTTCACCCCAGCCGCCTCCCCTACTGTCATCATCTGTGGCGTATCAGGGCCGCCCGAGAGCAGTGTCGATGCGCTGGCTGAAAGCATCAGCAGCGTCAGCAGGCACATTTTTACGCCCCGGCTGGCCCTTTTATCCTTGGTACGCGGCCTGATTTCAGGCATCGCGTTCACCTCCGGATGTGTTTTCGCCACACATGATATCACACACTGCATGATTTGTCACTGTTATTTGACGGAAAAAGAGCGTTTTATGCCGGATGATGGCAATTCGGGCCGGAATATACTTGACGAATAAGGCTCGGTGTTGTATCTTTTACCATAGGGAGAACGATGGGGAGGATACGAATATGATCTTTATCGGCATTTGCGGAGCCAGCGGCAGCGGCAAATCAACCCTGGCGCAGTCCCTTTCAGACAAGCTGGGCGAGCGCTGCTATGTGCTCCAGCAGGACTGCTATTACCGCGATCATCCGCACCTGAGCTTTGAGGTGCGCACGCAGCTGAACTACGACGAGCCGTCCATCTTCAACCATGACGAGCTGCTGGCTGATGTGCAATCTCTCCTTGCGGGGCAGCCCATCACCCGCAAGGGGTACGATTACACCCTCCACCGCCGCGCCGACACGCAGGAGCTCATCATGCCGCCGGACGTGCTCATCCTGGAGGGCATCCACTGCTTCCACGATCCGCGGCTGCTGGGGCTGATGTACCTGAAGCTCTACATGAACGTGGATGCAGATATCTGCCTCCTGCGGCGCATTGAGCGGGACATCACGGAGCGCGGGCGCTCCATCGATTCCATTTCAGATCAGTACCGCAGAACCGTGCGGCCCATGTTTGAGCAGTACATCCGCAATTACATCAACCTGGCGGATGTGATCGTGGCCCGGGGCGGCAGGAATGCACGTATTGTCGAGATCCTTTCCGGTTATGTTTCTGATGAGCTGAACAAACGCAAGGAGGAAGGCATCCATGGCTAAGGTTTATTTTTCCAAGACCATCACCCCTGAAAAGGTGCTGGAGATGTATGAGCTGCTGGGCGTGACGCTGGAGGGCAAGGTCGCCGTGAAGCTCCATTCCGGCGAAAAGGGCAACCAGAACTTCCTGGGCCCGGACTTCTGGCGGCCTGTGATCAACCATGTGGGCGGCACAGTGGTGGAATGCAACACCGCCTATGAAGGCAGCCGCAACGTGACCAGCCGCCATCTGCAGACGATGAAGGAGCACGGCTGGAGCGAGCACTTTGACGTGGACATCATGGACGGCGAAGGCCCCGACCTGCAGCTGCTCATCCCTGGCGGCAAGGTGATCCAGAAAAATTTCGTGGGCAAGAACCTGACGAATTACGATTCCCTGCTGGTGCTCAGCCACTTCAAGGGGCATCCCATGGGCGGCTTTGGCGGCGCGATCAAGCAGCTGTCCATCGGCATCGCTTCCTCCTACGGCAAGGCGTATATCCATGGCGGCGGCGACGCAAAGCTGAGCTTTGGCGGAGAGCATGACAGCTTCCTGGAATCCATGGCGGATGCGGCGTCCTCCGTGGCGCGGCGCTTTGCAGGCAGGGCCGTGTACATCAACGTGATGAAGAACCTCTCCGTGGACTGCGACTGCTGCGCGGTAGCGGAGGATCCCTGCATGGCGGATATCGGCGTGCTGGCGTCGCTGGACCCCATCGCGCTGGATCATGCCTGCCTTGACCTGGTGTACGCCGCCACGGACGATCCCGGCCAGAAGCACATGCTGGAGCGCATTGAGAGCCGCAACGGCGTGCACACCATTGAGGCTGCGGCGGCGCTTGGATTCGGCGAGCGGACGTACGAGCTGGTGGAGATAGAATAAGGTTTTAGGGAGCTGCACAAGGCAGCTCCTTTTTCATGTGGCCTGACTGCGCCGCAAAAAAGGGAGACCACCATCAAAGGCGGTCTCCCCATTCTAATTGAGCTTACTTATACTTCACGTAACCGGAGTGCATGAAGCCCAGGGTGCCATTGTAGTTGACGTAGTACCACTTGCCCTCCTGCTTGAGGATGATGAGCTCGGTACCGGTGGGCAGACGGGTGATCTTGCCGTAGTTGGTACCGGGACCCTTGCGCAGTGCGACGTTCGTACCGGTGACGATGCCGTTGCCGGTGCCGGAGGTGGTGCCGCCGGTGGTGTTGCCGGTGACGACGGTCACAGTGGCGGAGGTCGCGGTGTAGGTGTTGCCGTTGGCCTCGTAGACCACGACCTTCAGGACGTAGCTGCCGGCCACGGTAGGCACGTAGCTGAAGGAGAAGTCATTGGTGCCCACGGAGGAAGACACGACCATGCCGTCACGGAACAGCGTGTAGTCACGACGCACGACGGTGTTGGTGCCGTTGTAGGTGGTAACCCAGGCGATGTTGTTGCCCGTGGTGGTGGAGGTAGTGGTGGGCGCCACGGTGACGGGCGTGTAGCTCTTGACGGTGGTCGCAGCGGAACGCTGGGTCACGGTCTGGCCGTCAGCCGCGGTGATGTTGACCTCCAGGTAGTAGGTACCGGCAGCGTTGGGCTGGTAGTTGACGCTCATCACGCCGGTGGTGGTCTTGGTGCTGGTGTTGTCCGCCACCAGGATGGCATCGCGGTACACCTTGAAGTTCACGGTGTAGTTGGGACGGCCGCCGGTGAAGGAGATATCCCATGCCAGGGTATCGCCGGTGTTGATGGTGGTGGCGCTGGGCGTCACACCAGTGACCTTCAGGGCCGCATAGCCGACGGTGATGTTATAGGCAACCAGCACATCGTTGGTGAAGCGGCTGGGGGTGATCAGAATGGTGACATAGCCGTTGGACTTGGCAGTGAGGGTGCTGCCGGAGATGGACACGGCGCTGGAGGGATCGGCAACGTCCATGATGACAGTGTCGCCGGCCTCGGCGTAGATGCCGTGATCCAGCTCGAGGGTCTCACCCGCGCGCAGGGTCACGTTGACCATCTTGGTCACAGGCTTGGCCGCCACGAAGGACATTTCCACCTGGGTGTCTCCGCAGGCAATCTGCGTCGCCACAGCGCCCAGGGAGTCCATGACCTCAATCTGCATCGCATAGCCCTGATTGTTGATCAGGTCGATATGCTGCTCGGTCAGCGTCATGGAGAAGGAATCGGTGTAGGTGATGGCGCCCTCCTCCAGGGTCTTGTAGGCGTCATCGAAGTCCTTGAGCAACAGCGCGCTGCCGGTCTTGATGGACACGAGGCTGTACTTGAAGGTGTAAGCGCCGCTGCCGCCGGACACGGTGGTATTCCAGTTGAAGACGTCGCCCACATAGCCGCCGGCAATGTCCTTGCCGCCGTTTTCGGAGGCATAGGTCAGGTTGGTAGCGGAGAAGCCGCCCAGCTGCAGGGCGCCGGCCTCAGGCATGGACATGACGTTGGACCAGGGGCCGTAGGACATGTCGCCATTGGAGAAGATGCGCACGGGGCGAACCTTGTAGTAGTAGGTGCTGCCAGCCTCCAGGCCCGTGGCCACGAAGGTGGTTTCGGCCGTCTCGCCGATCTGGGAGTAGATACCGTCCATGGTGGTGGAGGCATACACATAGTACTTGTTGGCGCCGGCGGCATGGGCAGCCCAGTCGATGGTCTGCTCCTGATCACCGGTATTCTGCACAGCGCAGATGGTCACGGGATCAACGATGGTGAAATACTTGGTCTCGCTGGACAGGGAGAAGCAGTTGTAGGTGCCCACGGGACGCATGGCGTACACGAAGTAGTAGCACACCTCGCCGGGGGTACGGTCGGCATCCACATAGGAGGTGACAGCGCCGGTGATGGTCAGCTTCTGATAATCGCCGCCCTGGATCTTGCGGTAGATGACATAGCCGGTAGCGCCGGCAGAGCCAGTCCAGGACAGGACAGCGTTGTTGCCGTCGGCGGTCACGGTCAGCTCGGGCTTGACCATGGGCGTGCCGCAGGCCACGTTGGAATAATCAGAGCAGAACACCTCGCCGCTGGAGAAGGTACGAACGGCGCGGGCACGGAAGTAGTAACCCTGACCGCTGGTCAGACCCTCGGCGTTGCACAGGTTGTTGGTCAGATCCACCTTCATGTCGGTGAAGGGGCCGGCGGGGTTGGTGGCATACTGCACCTCATAGGTGGTCTTGCCGTCAACCTTGGTCCACTCCAGACGGATGGTGTCCTCGCCCATGCCGCGGGGATCCTTCATCTCAGGCGCCGCCAGGGTGATGAAGGGCAGCGTGTTGGACTGGGGGCTGTAAGTCAGCACGGAGCTCTCGCCGTCGTAGGACACGTTCACGGCCTGCACGCGGTAGTACATGACCTGACCGGGCGTCACGTCGGTATCCTCGAAGTACAGCTGCGTGGAGGGGGTGGAGGCAATGCGGGTGTACTCCGCCTCGCCGCCCAGCTTGCGGTACACATCATACTGGGTCGCAAACGCCACGGGACCCCAGGACAGGCGCACGGTGTTCACGTCCACAGCGGTGCCCAGCAGATCGGTGGGCTGCAGCAGAACCAGCTCACGGTAGGGATCGGGGCCATCCACCTCTTCGGTGGGCAGCATCAGCAGATCATCGGATTCAGGCAGGACGACGAGGTCATCCTCCGCGGGGATCTCGACGATCTCCTCAGGCACTTCGCCGAACACGTCTTCGACGTCCTCGAGGATGACGATCTCATCCTCCGCGAAGGCCAGGCAGGGTACCATCATGCAAATGACCAGTAACAGGGATACCAGTCGCTTCATGGTGTGTGTCACTCCTTTTTTTGCAAGTATGTATATTGCTTCTCCAACGAATAAGACGAATCACCATGCCAAATTATTGCAGGTTTGGCAAAAATTTTTCATCTTTCTTTCGCTGGGAAAAACCGGATTATTGCTGCGCCCGCCTTTGCGCCGCTTCCCTCGCCCACTGCTCGCGCTGGTGGGCCTGAAAAACGCCGCGGTAATGCTCGTAGGTGGGCGTCAGGCGGTCACGGGCGGCCTGATCCATCTTCGTCCAGTCGCGGGTGAACTCCACGTAGGAGGGCACCATCACGTCCGCATCGTCAAAGCCGATGACACGGCCCTTGTGCAGCCACATCACCCGGTTGCAGAAGTGGAGCATCTGCCACGGGGCGTGGGTGACGAAGAAGATCGTCCGTCCGGAATCGCGGAAGGTTTCCATTTTGGCCAGGCACTTTTCGGAGAAGGCGGCGTCGCCCACCGAAAGGGCCTCGTCAACGATGAGGATCTCCGGCTCCACATGCACCGAGATGGCAAAGCCAAGGCGCGAGCGCATGCCGCTGGAGTAGGTGCGCAGGGGCTGGTCGATGTACACGCCCACGTCGGCGAAATCAATGATTTCGTCCTCAATGGCGGCGATCTGCCGCTTGGAAAGGCCCATGAGCATGCACTTGTAGGTGATGTTCTCCCGGCCGGTGAGCTGGTCGTTCATCCCCACATGGGCCGACAGCATGCTGACCGTACCCTTCACCTCGCAGGATCCGCTGGTAGGCCAGGTGATGCCCGCGATGATGCGCGCCAGGGTCGATTTACCCGAGCCGTTGAGCCCGGCCAGCCCGACGATCTCCCCCTTGAGGAAGTCCTGCGTCACCCCGTCAAGGGCCTTGAAATGCGTCCCCTTGGCCGGCATGCCCAAAAGCGCCTTGATGCGGTCGCTCTCGCCCGAATACAGATCGTACGTCTTCGTTATATCTCGGCATCGGACGATCACGTCCTGCGCCATGGGGATCACCTCCTTGACAAGAGCTCTGCCCCCGGATTCCGCTTCAGGGCACTCCACCCTTAGGAATCCCTTCTTTATCGTGCGGCTTGGCTGTTCCCTGGATGGGATCACGGCGCATGATGGCTTCGCCGCGACGCGGTCGGGCAGCTGCTTTGCTTAGAGTTGGTCGATGAAGCGGCTGCGGAGGCGTACGTGCAGGATGCTGCCCAGCATGAGCAGCACGGCTGTCAAGGCCCAGAAGTACAGGCCCTGCTGCCAGTTCGCCAGCAGGCTCTGACCGTAGAGCAGGCAGTTGCGGTAGCCCTCGACAATGTAGGCAAAGGGATTGAGCCGCATGATGGACTGCAGCTCCGCCGGGAGCGATTCCAGAGGCCAGACGACGCTGGAAATGTAGAAGAGCAGCCGCAAAATTGGATTCAGGAATTCGTAGAAGTCACGGTAGACGGCGCTCAGGCTGCTGGTGATGAGGGAAAAGCCCGTCAGGAACGCCCAGGAGGCTGCCAGGTAGTAGGCCAGCTCCAGCCAGTGCCAGGTGGGCAGGAAGCCGCTGAACAGCAGCGTTGCCACCAGGATGCCCATCGTCCACAGGTGCTCGTAGTACGCCCGCACGATGGCCTTCATGGGGATGATGGTCACGGGGATGCACACGTTTTTGAGCACGGAGGCATTCATCTGGATGGCGCTGGCGGCTCCGGTGGAGGCGCTGTTCATAGCCAGCCAGGGCATCATGCCGCACATGAGCCAGATGCTGTATGGGAAACCCTCGCGGGTCTGCGTTTTGAGGCCCACGGAGAAAACGAACCAGTAGATCAGGATCTGAAACAGAGGATTGAGGAAATCCCAGATGCGGCCCAGCAGCAGCCCTGACCGCCGGGAACGGTTCTCGTAGAGCGCCAGGCGGATGGTGCGCGGCAGATGCGTCAGGATCTCCCGCAGCACGAGGATGGTAGCCCGCATGTCAGGTGATCGCCTCCGTCAGGTGATTGCGGCGCAGGAAGTCGCGGAAGGCGGCGATGCGCTCGGGATAGACGCGGTTGAACTCGGTGAAGTCCGCCAGCTCGTAGTAATGCTCGATGGGCTTGTCCATGGAGAACTCGTCCATGCGCAGCGTCGGCAGACGGAACAGGCGGGTCATCTCGTCCATGCGGGGATCGCACACCAGCGTCAGGGCCGGCACGCCGTTCATCACCGCGATGACATTTCCGTGGAAGCGGCTGCCGATGGAGAAATCGTAGCGGCGGATCCACTCGCACCAGTCCTCCACATGGAAGAAGACCTGCATCTTCTCCCTGAGCCAGGCGGACAGGTAATCAAACTGCGCCTGGTTGTTCTGGCAGTGGCTGAGTTCAAGCAGCTGCTGCGTCTGCTCCACAAAGGGAAGCCCTTTGTTGGCCGCCCAGGTCAGGAACTCGCATTCCGCCGGATCAAGCCTGCCGTAGAAGGTGCGGAAGTTCGCCACCGGACGCATGCCCGCATGGAAGACCGGCCTGTCCAGACGGAAATCGCCCTTCATGCCGTAATACATGCTCGGGCAGCCGATGATGCGCAGGTTGATCACCCCCAGCCGCTCCAGGACGCTTGCGGTGTACTCTCCGCGCACACCCAGCACCGCACGCTCGGACATGGAGCGCAGAAGTCGTACCGTGTCGGGATGCAGCGCC
>JAFUOR010000086.1 GCA_017481825.1 Clostridia bacterium | reverse complement strand
AACGGGTTATGGCAGATTTCAACTCCTGGCAGGAGGCTCATAACCATCTCATCCGCAAGATGATCTATGGATCTCCGGATTTCCTTTGGGGAGAAGATGATGGCTGTGCCGAATGGATATGGGCCGTGGAAGACTGGGTTACAAAGGAAGACACGGCGCCCTACAATCTCATCACCTTTGAGGGGGGACTGTATGCAGCGGCAATGTCCATTGATGGTGATGGCGAAAGCTATGATCAGGTATATCAAAGCATCTGTCGCTGGGTTGAAAACAGCGGCTTCGCCCTGGACGAGCGCCCTGGTCACAGAACCATGTGCCACATGCTGAATCCATCGGAAAAGCTGCATGCGGCATTGGGTTATGATCAGATGGACATCTATGTTCCCATCAGGATCATAGAATGAGTGCTGCCGCCCAGTCTACGGTTGTACAGGGCTTTCAGGCAATGGAAACAGGGGCTGCTGCATCACGCAGCAGCCCCTTCAATTATATGAAGCCTTCCATATTCTTTCCACTCACATCTACTGCAAGGGATTGTATTTCATCGCGTTATTGCCTTACCTGCCAGCTCTCCATATAGCGGCGTTGCCAGCCCGAAGCCACCTGATACGCTGAGGATCTGTCCGGTGGTGTAGGCAGATTCGTCGCTGGCGAAGTAGATGACCGCCGCAGCGATTTCCTCCGGCAGACCAATCCTGCCCAGCGGGATGTGCTGAAGGAACAGCGCACGGAAGTCATCGCTCAGGTGCTGGGTGACCGCCTCGGTGGCAGTCATGCCGGGGAGCACGGCGTTGCAGCGGATATGATTTTTTGCCTCATGTACCGCAATCAGCTTGGTGAGGTAGTTGATGGCGGCTTTACTGGTGCCGTAGGCAATCTGCGAGATATCCGGCACCGCGCCGCCCACGGAGCTGATGTTGATGATGCTGCCTCCGCCCTGCGCAGCCATATGCTTTGCTGCTGCCTGACTGGCAATGAACACACTACGCAGGTTCAACTGCAGGGTGTTCATGAATACTTCGGGATCCGTGCGGGCGAAATCCAGATCCTTCCCGGGGTTGGAAGTTCCAAAGTTGTTCACCAGCACGTCGATACGTCCGGCCTGCTGCACCGTTTCTTCCGCCATGGAAACGAAGGTTTCCGGTTTGGTGGCATCGTTGTAGACGCAGTATACCCGGCCGCCTTCGGCATTGAGCTTGTCTGCTTCCTCTTGGGCCCGTGCAAGGTCACGGGCTGCCATATAAACGATGCCGCCCTCTTTTGCGCAGGCCTTCACGATGGCCAGACCGATGCCCCTTGTGGATGCAGTAACCAGAATCACCTTATTTTTCAGCCGCATGATGATTTCTCCTTTCATGATGGATGCGGGGCAGCATCAGCACCACCAGAATCCCTGCTGCCACACAGATGATTTCAATGATACCCAGCGTGCGGATGGCACGAACAGCGGCGTCCGCTGCTGTGACGCCTTGCTCTGTATAGCCCGTGATGCTGTTGGTGAAAAAGGGCACCAGCACCGCTACACCAAAGGGGGCTGCCAGGTCGCGGAACAGCCCGTAAGTGCCGGTGGCTGCCCCCGCTTTGTCGCCCGGAAGGCCGCTCAGGGCCACTTTCATGAAGATCGTGCCGTTGCCGCCAAGGCCGAAGCCCAGCAGCCCCAGGGCTGTCATCAGCAGCAGGACGGAGGCGTCAGCCGTAAAAAGCAGCAGCAGCGCACAGCTGATACCCGTTAATAGCAGCGAACCGGTCAGTACTGTGCGGGGTTCAAATCTGTCTGCCAGCGGCCCCAGCAGCACCGCTCCCAGAGACATACCCAGGTACATCACTGAAATGGCGTAGGCAGAGATCACGTCGTTGCCCGGTTGTGTGTAGTTCACAAACACGATGGTGTTGGTCATGTTGGCCTGCATCAGCCCCTGTGTTAGCGTCAGAGCCAGGACACTCAGGACAAAGGCCCGGCGCGCCATGAAGCTGCCGGGCAGAATGGGCTGCACGGCGCGGCGTTCCACCAGCGTGAGGGCGATGAGGGCGACGATCGCAGCGCTCAGCACGCTGAGGAACGCCGGAGAACCCCAGCCGAAGTTCTGCCCGAAGGAAGGGATGCACAGCATCAGGCTGAAGAAGATCAGTACCAGCACCGCGCCCAGGCCATCGAAATGCTGAAACGGCCTGCGGGGCGGTGCGTTTCCATCCTTGAGCAGTGCACAGGGGATGAAAACCGCCGCACAGATCGCCACGCACACCCAGACCATCGCCCGCCAACCCCAGGCATTGATGATCAACCCGCTCAGCGCAGGGCCAAAGATGACCGATACACTGGAAATCAGCATGTACAATGAAAATCCCTTGGCGACCCGATGGGGCGGGAAATCCGTCACGATGTAGGAAAGCACCACCGGTGCCACGGCTGCACTGCCCACGCCCACGATGAACCGGGCGATCAGCATCACCGGCAGCGACGGCGCAAGGGCCGCCAGGGCATTGCCCAGCGTATAGACGATGATGCCCGTCAGCAGCGTGACGCGTCGGCCCAGAACATCGCCCAGCTTGCCAAGGATCGGCGCAAAGGCTGCGGTGGACATGGCCTGGGCCAGTGCCGTCCAGGTGGTATTGTTGTAGGCGATCCCCATATCTTGTACAAAGGCTGGCCCCAGCACGGCCGAGAATCCGCCGACAAGGCTGATCATAAAGGCTGCCAGCGCATAGGGCACAAAACCTTTCAAGTGCGAGTTGCTTTGCTTCATCATTCAAACTCCTTGCAGCGATTCATCGCTATGATGCCCGGATTCCGGCGCATTATTTACCCCGCACCGGACATACTGAACGCAGAGGGAGGGATTCGCATGAAACAGAAATTCTATACCTGCCGACATTGTGGCAATATCCTGGCGATGATCCACGATGCCGGTGTGCCGGTGCAGTGCTGCGGCGAGAAGATGCACCGCCTTGAACCTGGCACAACCGAAGCCTCCGGCGAAAAGCATAAACCCGTATACACCCGAGAGGGCGATACAGTTCATGTGACGGTGGGTTCCATGGAGCACCCCATGACGGAGGAGCATTACATCGAGTGGGTGTGCCTGGAGGGCGAGCACGTCATCCAGTATGCTCACCTGAAACCCACGGACAAGCCCAAAGCCAAATTTGCTCTGTGCAAGGGCGATGAGGTGCGGGAAATCTATGCGTTCTGCAACCAGCACAATCTGTGGAAACAATGAGGAGGTCGGGCAACGCCCGACTAACGAGGTTAATGCTTGCATTAACCGAAGTGTAGCCAGCGCCGGGCTTTACGCCCGGTGATGGCCGAAGAGGAGGTAACAGCATGTCTCTAATCAACAAGGAAGTGTCCGATTTCAAGGTCTATGCCTACCACGCCAACGACTTTAAGTTTGTTTCCAAGGAGGATATCCTCGGCAAGTGGAGCGTATTCTTCTTCTATCCGGCGGACTTCACTTTCGTCTGCCCGACGGAGCTGGAGGATCTGGCGAACAAGTACGAACAGTTCCGAGGCGTTGGCTGCGAGGTCTACGCGGTGTCCACCGATACCCATTTCGTCCACAAGGCCTGGCATGATGCGTCCGAACGCATCCGCAAAATCAACTATCCCATGCTGGCAGACCCGACCCATGCCCTATCTCGCGACTTCCAGGTGCTGATCGAATCCGACGGTCTGGCGGAGCGCGGTACGTTCATCATCAACCCCGAGGGCAAGATCGTTGGCTATGAGGTCACGGCGGGCAACGTGGGCCGCAACGCGGAGGAGCTTTTCCGCAAGGTGCAGGCCTGCCAGTTCGTCCACGCCCACGGTGATCAGGTCTGCCCCGCCAACTGGACGCCCGGCGCGGAAACCCTGAAGCCCAGTCTGGATCTGGTGGGGCAGCTGTGATGACCAATACGAAAAATCTCTACGACGTAATCGTCATCGGCGGCGGACCTGCGGGGCTCACCGCCGCCATTTATCTGGCGCGGGCGCGCTATCGTGTGCTGGTGCTGGAGAAGGAACAATTCGGCGGGCAGATCACCATCACCCATGAGGTGGTGAACTACCCCGGCATTGGCAAAACCAGCGGCAAAGCCCTGACGGACACCATGCAGCAGCAGGCGGAAGCCTTCGGCGCGGAATTCCTGCTGGCGGAGGCGACGGGGCTTGATCTGACGGGCGACGTCAAGACCGTCCGTACGGGGCGCGGTGATTTCCAATGCTTTGGCGTGCTGCTGGCGACCGGCGCGCACCCGCGGATGGTGGGCTTCAAGGGCGAAGCCGAGCACAAGGGCCGCGGTGTTGCCTACTGCGCCACCTGCGACGGCGAGTTTTTCACCGGCAAGGAGGTCTTCGTGGTGGGCGGCGGCTTTGCGGCGGCGGAAGAGAGCGTATTCCTGACCAAATTCGCCCGGCATGTGACCATCCTGATGCTCACGGAAGACTTCACCTGCGCCGAAGCAGCCGCCGAACCCGCCCGCAGCCACGAGAAGATTTCCATCCTGACCAACACGGAACTGCTGGAGGTTTCCGGCGACAACGGCCTGACCTATGCCCGCTGGCGTAATACACAAACGGGCGAAGAAACGGAGTATCACAGCAAAAACGGCAAATCCTTCGGTGTGTTCGTTTTTGCCGGGTATGAACCGGCAAGCGGACTGGTGAAGGGACTTGTGGAGCTTGATGAGACGGGCTACATCCTGACCGACGGCTCCCTGAAAACCAGCGCAGAGGGCGTGTATGCAGCCGGTGATGTGTGCATCAAGCCTCTGCGGCAGGTGGTCACGGCCACCGGCGACGGCGCGCTTGCCGCTACTGAGCTGGAGAAATATGCTGCCGCCATGCAGCGGAAGACCGGCTTGCAGCCTCAGCAGCCAGCCCGAGCAATCAAGGAACTTCCTTCCGCGCCAGAGACAAGCACAACCCCTGACGGTAGCCCGTTCACCCCAGAGATGCGCCAGCAACTACACACCGTTTTCAGCCGGCTGGAGCGTCCGTTGCAGCTTGCGCTGTATCTTGATGAACGCCCCGTCTCCGCAGAACTGAAGCGCTTCATGACAGAGCTGACCAGCATGACGGACAAGCTGACTATGCAAGTGGCGCAACGTTCCGCTTCTTCGCAGGAAGCTCCCTGCGTGCGCGTCTGTCTGCAGGATGGCACGCCTACCCGACTCGCCTTCCACGGCGTCCCCGGTGGACATGAATTCACTTCCTTTGTGCTGGGCCTGTATAATGCAGCAGGGCCTGGTCAGGCGCTGGATGATGCAACACGGCAGGCCATCGCTGCACTGAATAAACCGGTGAATATGAAGGTGCTGGTGTCCCTTTCCTGCACCATGTGTCCGGATCTGGTGGTGGCGGCACAGCATATTGCAGCACTCAATCCGCAAGTAACGGCTGAAGTGTACGACCTTGCCCATTTTGATCAGTTGAAGAACCGTTATCAGGTCATGAGCGTGCCTTGCCTGATTGTCAATGATGATCAGGTCACCTTTGGCAAAAAGAACATCCAGCAGCTCTTGGCGCTGCTTTCTTAGTGCAAGCTCAATGCATCAGATCATAAATCAAGGGGCTGCTGCATACTGCAACAGCCCCTTGTTCTTTTCAGTTTTACTGCCAGTCAACAACTCCAACCCAGGAGAGCAGGAACTCGCGCTCATGGGCGTTGCCCTTCACGGACTGGCTGGCAGCCACGATGGGCATCCACTTCTGCACATACTGCATGGCGGTATCGCTCTTCTTGCAGAACAGGTGCAGATACTTCTTTGCCAATTCTTTGTCGCCGGAGAGGCAGAAGAGCAGGTAGGTGCGGGCGGCATCGGCCGAGGCGTTGCCCTGGGTGGCGTGGGACCAGTCCAGGATATAGGGGGTGCCGTCCTCGGCGATGATGATGTTGGAGGGGTTGAAGTCGCCATGGCACACCTTGTT
>JAFUOR010000022.1 GCA_017481825.1 Clostridia bacterium | reverse complement strand
GATCGAGGTCACCTTCTCCATCGATGCCAACGGTATCGTGAACGTTTCTGCCAAGGATAAGGCTACCGGCCGCGAGCAGAAGATCACCATCACCGCCTCCTCCAACCTGTCCGAGGAAGAGATCAACCAGCGCGTGAAGGAAGCCGAGATGTACGCCGAGCAGGACAAGAAGCGCAAGGAAGAGGTCGAGACCCTCAACCACGCCGACGCCATGATCTACGAGATGGAGAAGCAGCTGCGCGAGAACGGCGAGAAGCTCTCCAGCGAGGACAAGGCGACCGTCGAGAGCGAGATTGCCGAGTTCAAGAAGGTGCGCGAGGGCAACAACGCCGAGGAAATCAAGGCCGCCATGGAGACCTTCACCCAGAAGGTGTACGCCATCTTCGGCAAGCTGTACCAGCAGCAGAACCCCGAAGGTGCTCCCGACATGGGCGCCCAGGGCTATCAGCAGCCCAACGCTGACGGCACCTACGAGGCCGACGGCGATATCCATTGAGGCGTTGACAACAGCTAATACACCGGGAGTGCCATGACCGGCGCTCCCGGGTTTTCAGGGTTTATGGGGAGACGCCGCTGCGGCGGGGAACTCCCTCCGTCTTCGCGCAGGCGCGAATCCACCTCCCTCGGGAGGGCGGCTTCAGCCGCGTCTGCGGACGCGGAATGCGACTTGCAAAAGAGAACAGTCAAGTAGCGGCAAAGCCAAAAGGCTCCCTCTTGAGGGAGCTGGCATTCGGCTTGAGCCGAATGACTGAGGGCGTGTGCCTCCTCATCTCACAACCATTACGAGGTGACAAACATTGGCCAACAAACGTGACTACTACGAGGTGCTGGGCGTTCAGAAGAACGCGACGGATGATGATATCAAGCGTGCCTTCCGCCGCAAGGCGAAGGAGTGCCATCCTGACCTGCACCCGGATGATAAGGAAGCTGAGGCGCGCTTCAAGGAGCTGAACGAGGCCAACGAGGTGCTGTCCGATCCGGATAAGCGCGCACGCTATGACCAGTTCGGCTTTGAGGATCCCATGGGCGGCATGGGCGGCAATCCCTTCGGGGGCGGCTTTGGCGGCATGGACTTCGGCGGTATGGGCGGCATGGGAGATATTCTCGACCAGCTGTTCAACGGCGGCATGGGCGGCATGGGCTCCCAGGCGCGCCGCAACGCTCCCCGTCAGGGTGCGGATGTGCGCTACGATCTGCGTATCTCCTTTGAGGAGGCGGCCAAGGGCTGCACGAAGTCCGTTGAATTCTACCGCAACGAGAGCTGCCCCACCTGCTCCGGCACGGGCGCCAAGCCCGGCACCAAGCCGGAAACCTGCTCGATGTGCAAGGGTGCGGGCCAGATTCGCCAGTCCGGCGGCTGGATGACCACGGTGCGCACCTGTCCCGGCTGCGGCGGCGCAGGCACGGTGATCAAGGAGAAGTGCCCCGGCTGCGGCGGTACGGGCCGTCACCGCGTAAAGCGTACGCTGGACTTGAAGGTGCCCGCCGGTGTGGATGACTCCATCGTGCTGACCAAGCGCGGCGAGGGCGAGCCGGGACAAAACGGCGGCCCCAACGGCGATCTGAACATCCGCATCATTGTGCGTCCCCACAAGCTCTTCCGCCGCGAGGGCATCAATCTGCGCCTGGAGGTGCCGATCTCCTTCACCCAGGCGGCCCTGGGCGCTGAGATCGATGTGCCCACGCTGGACGGCAACGTGAAGTACGCCATCCCCGAGGGTACGCAGACGGATACCGAGTTCCGCATCCGCGGGCAGGGTATCCAGCAGCTGGGCGGCCAGCAGAAGGGTGATCTGATTTTCCGCGTGCGCGTTGAGATCCCCAAGCGCATGAGCGAAAAGCAGCGCGAGCTTCTGCGCCAGTTCGACGATATGTCCACGGGCAAGGAGTATGAGCAGCGCAAGGGATTCTTTGACAAGGTGAAGGATCTGTTTAATTGAAGTGGCCGCGGAAGGGGAGCCTTTTGAGGGCGTGAGGGCCTCATTCGTCAGCCCGCAAGCGGACTGCCGCCTTCCCCAAAGGGAGGGGCATCGTCCCCAGTGACTCCCATACTCCACCGCAGGCGGGGGCCGCTTCTCACTACACAAAAGTGAAAGACTAGTACGGGCGACGCGAGGACTCCGTGAACTTGTTCACGACTCCGAGCCAAAGCAGCATGCCCAATAAAGCACCGCAAGCTTACGACCCCTCAACCTTTACGCGTGCGCCCCCTCAGCCGAAGGCACCTGCCTCCCATCGCGAAAAGGGTGTCGAGAGGGTCGAAGACCCTTCGCGGGTGCAGGGCAGCGCCCTGCCGGAGTCCAGAGGCAGCGCCTCTGGCGGGTGGAGGGCAGCGCCCTGCCGGGGTCCAGGGGCAGCGCCCCTGGCGGCTATTGCAAGAGCGCGGTTTTCCTGCTATAATAGGGTGAGTCCATAGGCGGACGCACCCTTTTTGATTGATCTCACAGGAGTTATCGATATGCAGAACAAGAGCAAATCCCTTATCACGGATCAGGAGCAGCAGAGCCGGATGCGGCGCAAGCAGATCCGCAACTGGCTGATCCTCATTGTGGTGGTGGCGCTGGTGATCGGCGGCGTGAATCTGCTGAGCAGCCTGGGGCGCACCACCAGCATCTCCGCGCTGTCCCTGCCCTGCTATGCGCATCAGGACGTGACGGTCTTCCAGGACGGTGTGCTGTATTATGACGGGGCATCCATCCACTTTGTCAACGCGGGCGGCGGCATCGAATGGTCGTATCCCGTGGGCAGCGGCGCGTCCTTCTCCGTATCGGAGGATCATCTGGTGATCTGGGCGGGCACGCAGCTGTTCATTGTGGATGCCAACGGGCGGCCCTCCTACAACAACTCGCTGGAGGATACCATCCAGTTTGCCCGCGTGGGCAAGCGCTATGCGGCGATTGTCACCGGAGGAGACACCACGCCCACGCTCCTGGTGAAGGATCTGCAGGGCGCTCAGGTGGATACGGAGACGGAGAATTTCGACGGCATGCTCATGCTGGACTGCGGCTTCTATGGTACAAACGACGAGTACATGTGGACGCTGGCTATGGACGTGTACAACCCGGCCGTCTCCACGGTGATGAACACCTTCCAGGTGGGCCAGATGAACACCGGCGTGGTGAACATCGGCGAAAACCTGGCGTATAAGGTGATCTACGAGAACAACAAGCTCCATGTCTTCACCACCCAGCAGATGTACACCTATGATTATAAGGGCGTGCAGGATGTGAACAGCACGCTGCTGGTCTACGGCTGGAAGCTGCTGGACTACGCTATCCCGGATCGCGGCAGCGCCCGCATGCTGCTGGCGCCTACGGCTCAGACCAACAGCGTGCAGACCATCACCGAGCTGCGCGTGCTCAACGACGCCCTCGACCGCCGCTACACCCTGCCGTCCTCCTGCGTCGGCGCGGCTATTGAGGATAAGCGCATTTACGCCTTCGCCGCCGATTATCTCTACTCGGGCAATGTGGACAGCCAGCGCTTCTACGCCCATGCCTACAATCTGCCGGACGGGCGCACCGTAGGCGGATTTGTTGGACTGACGAACAACGGCTACGCCATCGTGACCAGCGGCACCGAGGTGTACTCGGTGAGCCTGCCCAGGTAAAGGAACATAAACGCCTCCGTATGATGCCATACGGAGGCGTTGCTGTTTGATGAATTATTCCAGTTCCCGGGTCAGTTCATACATCATGATGCCCGCGGCCACGGCGGCATTGAGGCTCTCTGCACCGCCGCGCATGGGGAGCTTCACCCTGTGGGTCGCCACAGCCTTGACCTCCTCGGTCACGCCGTTGCCCTCGCTGCCGATGACCAGCGCGAATTTCTCGCCCACGGGCCCCCGGTCATAGAAGGGCGTTCCGTCCAGCTGGGAGGACAGCACCGCGTAGCCACGCTCTGCCAGCGCCGCCAATTCACCGCGGAGATCCTCTGTCACGCGGATGTCCATGCGGAAGATGCTGCCCATGGTGGCCCGCAGCACCTTGGGGCTGAACACATCCGCGCATTGTTGGCTCAGCAGCACGCCGCCGATGCCCGCAGCGTCCGCCGTGCGGATGATGGTGCCGACATTGCCGGGATCCTGCACACCGTCCAGGGCAACGAGTGCCTTTGCATCGCTGGCGGGTTGCTGACGAAGACGCAGCACCGCCGCGATGCCCTGGGGAGTCTTCGTGTCGCATACCGCGGCCAAAACATGGGACGGCATGGCATACACGGTGCAGCTGTCAGGCAGGGGGAACTCCTGCTGGCGGGCTTCATCCACCAGTACGGTCTCCACGGCAAAGGAGGACATGAGGGCCTCCTCCACCATCTTGCGGCCCTCCACCAGGAAGCAGCCTGTTTCCTTGCGGCCCTTGCGATCCTTGAGGGACTTCCAAAGAGCGACTTTCGGGTTTTTCAGGCTTGTGATCAATTCGGGCATGGTATCGCCTCCCGTCGTCATAGGGGTCATCCGGGGGATGGGAATCCGTCAGCGGGTCAGCGCCCGGAGCAGCTCCACGGCGGTGGCCTTGCCGTCCAGGCCGATTTCGCCAATGGGGCCTGCGCAGCTGGGACAGCCCATGGCGCAGGTGCAGTCTGTCACCACCTGCAGCGCCTGCTCCAGCAGGATGCTCTGCATGCCGTAGGCCTTGTGGGCCAGGCCCACGCCGCCGGGGCAGTTGTCGTAGAGGATGATCGTGGGTTTGTCGGTGATGGGGCTCTTGACCTGATAGAGCACCGCCACGTCCTGGGGGGCGCACATCAGGCTCAGGGGCGCGACGATGCGCAGCAGGTTCGTCACGGCCATCATGCCGTTTTTGAGCGTGTCGGACTGGAAGCGCGCCGCCAGCTCGTCCGGGAGCGTCCACCACATGGCGGTGGTGTGCATGTCCGTTTCGGGCAGGCGCACATGGCCGAAGCCGAGGTTTTCATGGGTGTCGAACTTGATCTTCTTGAACATCGTCACCAGGCTCGTCACGCGGATTTCGCCCAGCGCGCGCTGTACACCGCCCGATTCATCCTCGCGCTCAATGTCCAGCAGGGACAGGCTGATGTTCAGATCGCTGTCGGTGTAGTACCCCACGTCCACCTGGCGAATGAAGGCCTTGCAGGCGTCGAAATCGAGCTTCTCCACCTGATACTGCTGGGCTTCATGCATGTAGATGGCGTTCTCGTGCAGGAGCATGGGTACGGTGAAGCGGTCCATCTCGCCGATGACGCGGTGCTTCTGGGGATTGGTGATATCGATGATCATGAAGTTCTCCTCGGCGGAGGCGGAGCGCAGGCTGATCTGGGAGGCGGGGAAGTCCTCCGCTGACCAGTGATAGCGCCCGTCCACATGGCGGACGATGCCCGCATCGTCGAGGTAATCCAGGAGCTCCTGCGCACCGGGGGCGTTGCCGAAGGAATCCCCATCCTCAAAGGGCAGCTCGAAGGCCGCGCACTTGAAGTGGCTGAGCAGGATGTAGAGGTTGTCCGGGTTGAGGAGGGCGTTCTCCGGGCTCTGACGCAGGAAATAGTCCGGATGCGCCACGATGTACTGATCGATGGCCGCCGAGGACGCCACGAAGAAGACGATGCTCGTCCCTTTGCGGCGGCCTGCACGGCCTGCCTGCTGCCACGCGCTGGCGATCGTGCCCGGGTAGCCGCAGAGCACGCAGGCGTCCAGCGCGCCGATGTCAATGCCCAATTCCAGGGCGTTGGTGGATACCACCGCGTCAATCCGGCCCGCGCGCAGGCCCTTTTCAATCTCCCGGCGCTCCGTGGGCAGATAGCCGCCGCGGTAGCCGCGCACGCGTCCGGCATTGCCCAGCGGATCGCGCACGAGATCCTTCAAATATCGTGTCAGCACCTCCACCGTCAGCCGGGAACGAGCGAAGGTGATGGTCTGGATGCCGTTTTTCAGCAGCATGGAGGTGATGTTGCGCGTTTCCGGGATCACGCCGCGCCGGATGCCCAGCTGGCGGTTCACCACCGGCGGGTTATAGAACACGAAATGCCGCGCGCCCATGGGAGCGCCGTTGTCATCGACCATGTGGATAGGACGTCCGGTGAGGGTCTCCGCCAGCTCTTTGGGGTTGGCGATGGTGGCCGAGCAGAGGATGAACTGGGGCTTGCTGCCATAGAAAGCGCACAGTCTCAGCAGTCGCCGCAGGACATTGGCCAGGTTCGAGCCAAAAACGCCGCGGTAGGTATGGATTTCGTCAATGACGATATAGCGCAGATTCTCAAAGAGCTTGACCCATTTGGTATGATGGGGGAGGATGCCCGAGTGGAGCATATCCGGGTTGGTGACCACGATATGCCCCGCCTGGCGCACCGCCCGCCGGGCTGCGCCGGGGGTATCGCCATCGTAGGTATAGGTCTTGATATCCACGCCCATGGCCTCGATGAGCTCATAGAGCTCGCTGACCTGGTCGGCTGAGAGGGCTTTGGTGGGGAAGAGGTACAGGGCGCGGGCGTCGTCATTTTCCAGGATCGCGGAGAGGACGGGCAGGTTATAGCACATGGTTTTGCCCGAGGCGGTGGGGGTGACGACGACGATATCCTGCCCGGCGAGGACCTCTTGCAGTGCATGGGCCTGGTGGGTATAGAGCTGGTGGATACCGCGG
>JAFUOR010000085.1 GCA_017481825.1 Clostridia bacterium | reverse complement strand
GTCCCACCTGTTCCCATACCGAACACAGAAGTTAAGCTCTCCAGTGCCGAAAGTACTTGGCTGGACACGGCCCGGGAGGATAGGTCGCTGCCGGATCCCATATTCCTCAGTAGCTCAATGGCAGAGCACCCGGCTGTTAACCGGGTTGTTGTAGGTTCGAGCCCTACCTGGGGAGCGTAAACCAGTCGCAGAAGCGGCTGGTTTTTTGCATGCGGAGGATTTGCATGAGGCGTTACGCGGTGGAGCTGGCAAGGAATGCGGCGCTGCTGATCGGTGGGCTTGCGGGCTTTGTGCTGCTGATGTTTGTGCTCTGCGGTGCATTTCTGGGCTTTGATAAGGACGCGCTGATCGTGATGGCAGCATGTTTCACAGGCTGCCTTGTCGCATACGGGGTAGTGATGGTGCGGGCGATTCCGTTTGTGCGGATGATTCGACGGCAAGAGGAAGAAGGCCTTGCTCTGGAAGATCATGTTCTCCTCCTGCACCGAGGCCTGACAGGCACTTATTTGGGTAAGAGCTGGCTGATCCATGCGGGACATGCAGCATTTCACCACAGCAAAATCCATTCTGTTCAGCGGCTCTATCGCTCGAGGGGTGCAGCTGGGCGGATGCATTATATCTGTGTGACAACGATTGAGGGGCGTACGTATCGCTGGCCAATGAGTACACAATCGCGTTCGTGAGGTGTGAGCGTGGCTCAGGAGGGCCCGGAAAGGCAGCCATCGCTGCGATCACGCATGATTTTTTGAAAAATTGCTTGACAGCACCGGTGGATGGTGCTACAATAATTCAGTCCGGTGGCAATGACGAAGAGGTTCCACCTGTTCCCATACCGAACACAGCAGTTAAGCTCTTCAGTGCCGAAAGTACTTGGCTGGACACGGCCCGGGAGGATAGGTCGCTGCCGGATTCCATTTTCCTCAGTAGCTCAATGGCAGAGCACCCGGCTGTTAACCGGGTTGTTGTAGGTTCGAGCCCTACCTGGGGAGCACATGATCGCTGAATCGAAAGGTTCGGCGATTTTTTGTTTGGCTTGCATGTTGGCGGCCGATATGATAGGATATGATCAGCATCGAAGCAATGAAGCGAGGTGTCCCTATGTCCTCCTGGCATGACCTGTATCCCCGGCCGCAGCTGCGGCGCGACAGCTTCCTCCCGCTGCTGGATGGCTGGACGCTCAATGGGAAGCCCATTTGTCTGCCGTATCCGCCGCAAAGCCCGCTCAGCGCATACGCGGGGGACGTGGGCGATACCATGACCTACGAAACTGTCTTTACCCTGCCGGCGGATTTTGTGCCAGCTGGGTATCGGGTGCTGCTGCATTTTGGCGCGGTGGATCAGATTGCCGAGGTGTTTCTCAACGGCAGGCCCATCGTGCGCCATGAGGGCGGGTATCTGCCGTTCTTTGGCGATGTTACCCGGGCTCTTGCGGTGGGGGAAAACCATCTCACGGTCTGCGTGATCGATATGCTGGATCGGGACTATCCCTATGGCAAGCAGTCTAAGAAGCGCGGCGGCATGTGGTACACGCCCGTCTCCGGCATCTGGCAGACGGTCTGGCTGGAGGCGGTGCCGGAGCGCTCCATTTCCACCCTGTGCATCACACCGGATATGACCGGCATTGAGCTGCAGATCAGCGGTCAGCAGGGGGATTGTGAGGTTGAGGTCATCAGCGGCGGTGTGGTTGTGGCCCGGGGCGAATACCGCGATACATCGGCGATGCACATTGCCATCCCAGAGGAGCACCGCCATCTATGGACGCCTGAAACGCCCCATCTGTATGACCTGACCATCCGCGCTGCATCCGGCGATGTGGTGCACAGCTACTTTGCTCTGCGGACGGTGGAGATCAAGCCTGACGCCCATGGGAAGCAACGCATCTGCCTGAACGGCCAGCCCATCTTCCTGAATGGCGTGCTGGATCAGGGGTACTTCATGGAGGGTATCTACCTGCCCAAAGAGCCGGAGGAGTATGAGCGCGACATTTTGCGCATGAAGCAGCTGGGCTTCAACATGCTGCGCAAGCACATCAAGGTCGAACCGGAGGTCTTCTACCATGCCTGCGACCGCCTTGGCATGCTGGTGCTGCAGGACATGGTCAACAATGGGCCTTACAGCTTCCTGCTGGATACGGCGCTGCCGACCATCGGCCTTAAAAGGAGACCGCATCTTCCGGCCAGCAAGCGCCGAAAGGATATCTTCACTCGCCATGCGGAGGATACGCTGGCTCATTTGCACAACCATCCCTGCATCATCGGCTATACGATCTTCAACGAGGGCTGGGGGCAGTTCGATGCCGACCACCTGTATGAACAGTTCAGGCGCCTCGACCCGACGCGCTTTTTCGATACGGCTTCCGGTTGGTTCACGCCGAAGAAAACCGATGTGGACAGCGTGCACGTTTACTTCCGCAACAAGCGGCTGCATCCCGGCAAGCGGCCGATGCTGCTGAGCGAATGCGGCGGCTATGCGCGCCCCATCTCGGGGCATCTGTTCCAACCGGATGCCAAGTATGGCTACGGCAAAACGGACACGGAGGAGCAGCTCACGGCAGCCATCGCGCGCATGTATGCAGAGATGGTGAATCCGGCCATTGCGGATGGCCTTTGCGGTGTGGTGTATACGCAGCTTTCCGATGTGGAGGATGAGATCAACGGGCTGTACACCTATGACCGCCAGGTGTGCAAGGTCGGGGCCGAGGGAATGCGGGAGACCATGCAAAAAGCGCAAGTGGTGTTCACACAGGCGACAAAGGGCTGATTTGCAGCCAGATGGCCGGTGTCATCATGTTTATAGCTGCCTTAGGAGACGATCAAGGGCCTGCATTTTCGTTTGGAAATGCAGGCCCTCTTTCAAGCATGATAGTAAAAATGGATTCAAAAGGAACGTTGACTGGTCAGTGGGTCAGGCAATAAATCATCAGGGCCTGCTGGACTTCCAGAAGATGCTTCTTGAAGGAATAGCCAACAAAGTATTTTGAATCAAGAACGTCGTCAGCAATTTCTTCGCCGCGGTAAAAGGGCGGACAGGGGTTCAGGAGAGCGCCCTCATTTGCCCTTTCCATGGCAGCGGTGGTCACCTGACAATCCTTGAATGCGGCAAGCGCACTTGCCGGCAGAGCATCGGTGCACACAATATCCTTGCCAGTTGCGGCGTCCAGGATGTTGTGATGGCATACCACCCCCTCCATCTCATAGCCCTGCCCGCAGCACTGCTCCAGATGGAAGCCCATGACGGCGGCTGCTTCCTTCCAGGCCAGACCGATGTTGCCCTTTGCGCCTACAAACAGGAAACTGTCTCTGGTGAAATCCTTCCGGCGCTTGGAGAGGGCGTATAGATCGGCGATGATCTCGCAGGGGTGATTGACATCCGTCATGGCATTGATCACAGGCACGCTTAAACAGGCGGCCATTTTTTGCAGCAGGGAAATATCCCTGTGGCGCACGATGACCAGATCAGCCCAGTTGTTCAGATAGCCGCACACATCCCGCAGGTCTTCCTTTTTATCCAGGGTTTCCATGGGGAAAAGGATCGCCTGGCCGCCCAGGAGATAAATCCCTTTCTCAAAGGTCGCCCGCGTGCGGATGCTGGAGCTGGGAAAGAACAGGATGACGCTTTTCCCTTTGAGAAAATCCTGATATTTCCCCTCGCGGACTTCATCCGTCAATTGGAAAATGTCGTAGATCGTGCGGGCGTCATGATCTGTCAGCCGAAGGAGGCTTTGCATGCATCATCATCTCCAAGCATGATATGTGGCGAACCGAATCAATGGGTAGAGTCCGGGAAGTCTTCTGAGCGGTCATTGATTACTTGACAACAACCTCCGTCCGCACCCAGGCCAGCTCCGGCTTGACATCCATCGCTTCCGTCATGTCCAGCACAGGGAAGCCCTCGGCGCTGAAGTGCACGCGGCGGATGCCCGAGCTGCGCGGGCCCTTCACGCCGGGACGGGCGTGGTAAGTGTTCCAGACCAGGCCGTCCTCATCGGTGACATAGGCGTTGTGGCCGGGGCCGAATTCCCCCTCGACGCTTCGGGAGGTCAGCAGGGGATAGTTCTCCTTTGTCCAGTTGGCCAGATCAAGCGGGTCGGCGTCCTCGGCGATGCTCATCAGGCCCACGACATAGGTGCTGTCCACCAGCGCGCCGGAGTAGGTCAGGTAGATGCGCCCGTTCCGATGCAGCGCGAAGGGGCCTTCGACCACGAAAACGTGATTGTTCTCCCAGCCGTATTCAGGCTGTTTGAGCAGCACAGGATCGCTCAGCAGCTGCCAGGGCTGCGCGGCGTCCAGCTCGGCGATGTAGAGCCAGGAGCCCTGATCCACAGGGCTGAACTGACGCTGTGCCCACACGGTGTAGAGCCTGCCGCCCGACCAGAAGATAGTCATATCCAGGGTGATGCCGTGCTCGTCGTAGAGGGTCGTGCCGTCCTTTTTCAGGATGCGGCGGCTCATCTCCCAGTCGGAGGCCTTGAGGGGATGACCACCCTCCTTGAGCGCCATCACGTGGCTCTGCTCCTGCACAAAGGGGCCGGGCGTGCCCGCATGGAAGCAATACAGGCGGCCATGGATGACGTGCAGCTCTGGCGCCCAAAGCAGGTTGCCCAGGTGCGGGTACATTGTGGTATCAAGGATGCACACCTGCTGCGCCGTGACCAGCGCGGGGATGGAATCCGCCTCGCGGATGAACAGGGTGTGATTGCCGTCCAGATCGTTGGTGGAGATGAAGTAGTACTTGCCTTGCCAGCGACAGATGGCGGGATCCGCCTTGTGCCAGGCCATGGGAAATTCATAGCGGTCCTGGTGGATACGCCCCTCGATGCAGTAGCGGCCGGGCTTTGTCCAGTCGATACCGGCGTCATACC
>JAFUOR010000084.1 GCA_017481825.1 Clostridia bacterium | reverse complement strand
CGGGAGGTGATGTTGAAGGCAACGCAGGTTTCGGAGTTCAGGCCCAGTTCCTTATAATTCTCCACCTTCGCCTTGGAGGCGTTGTAGACGATGAAGTCCGGCTCGAAGTCCTTCAGCTCCTCTTCGGAGGGGATGATGAACATATTCTTGATGAAGTGAGCCTGCCAGGCGACCTCCACGATGAAGCGGACGTTCATGCGGGTGTCAGCGTTGGCGCCGCAGAAGGCATCCACGACGAACAGCTTCTTGTTGGACAGTTCCTTCATCGCCAGATCCTTCACGACGGACCAGGTGGACTCGGTCATGGGATGGTTATCGTTCTTGAACTCATCGGAGGTCCACCACACGGTGTCCTTGGAGTTCTCGTCCATGACGATGAACTTGTCCTTGGGGGAACGGCCGGTGTAGATGCCGGTCATCACGTTCACGGCGCCCAGCTCGGTCAGCTGGCCCTTTTCGTAGCCTTCCAGCTCGGGCTTGGTCTCCTCGGCGAAGAGCATCTCAAAGGAAGGATTGTGCACGATCTCGGTCGTACCGGTAATGCCATACTTGCTCAGATCAATCTGTGCCATGTTGCATACAACCTCTTTTCTTTATTATGAGCTGAAGGCCGTCAGGGCGCACCACCATGCGCCTTAGAGCAAACCTTACTTTCTCATTGTACATATTACACCAGATTTGTCAAAAAAGCAATAGATGATCTGCGGAAAACAAAAGTTTCAGGTCATCCTGACAGCACAAAAAATCCGAACCGCTTACGCGATTCGGAGGCGTGGAGCATCACTGGCCAAATCCGAACCAAAGGCCTGATGGACGGCATCGAGCGAAATTGTCTCGGTGCCGTCCTTGTAGTTGTAAGTCATCACCAACCGGTCATCATAAACATACACGCTGTTGACGAAGTTGTCAATGATCTGCTTCTGATATTCCAGATCGTCGGGATCGCCGTACTTGAAGCGGCTGATCCACGTAACGATCTGCTCCCTGGTGAACCGGGGCTTCTGCAGCTGCTCCTGTAGGATGCTGATATTCAGCTCCTCGCGGCGCGCTTCCAGATCCTGCAAGCGTTGTTTTGTGGAAGGGGTGATGATACCAGCCTCGATGGTGTTCAGCATGTTCTGAATGGACTTCTCGCAGTCCCGCTGCTGCTGCTTCAGCGATGGCAGCAGGGTGCTCTCCTTGTCCTGATAGGTAACCAGCGCGTCGGCAATGCGGTCGATCACGTCATCATGCAGCACGCGCGCGATGGTCGCAGTGACCACCGTGCGCTCGATCCAGCGCTTCTTGACCGCCTTCAGTGTGCAGCCTTGCTTCCGCTTTGCACCGCCGCACTTGTAGTAGTGGTGCACCTCGCCGTTGCAACTTCTGCCGCTGTCATACCGCTGGAAGATCTCCTGCACGATGGGCGCAGTGATGGGGGCAAGCTCCATGACACCGTCCGGGCCCTTTACGCAGCCCCAGCGGTACCGTGCCGCCGTTGTTCTTTCCCTTCATGGCATTCTCCATCTGGCCGCGCTGGATTTTCACAGACAGCTCGGCGGAGTAGTATTCGGACAGGCCCTCCAGCAGGATGCCCTCAGGACTATCGCTGATGTTCTCTGTGGCAGAAATAACCTTGACGCCGTTCTTTTTGAGAATGTGCTTGTAGGTCGCGTTGTCGTTGATCATTCGCTGGAAATCCGGGCGGTCTGCCGTTCGTGCGGACATGGCGCGGTCGATGTAATTGCCGATAATGGTAATGCCGCTGCGTTCGGCATATGCCATCACCAAGGGCAGTGATGCTTTCATCTATTTCATCAGAGTAGATAACATTCTTGATAACGATATCAGGATCAAGTTGGACAAAACTATCACGGCGCGCTTTGATTCGGAGGGACTTGTTGGCATCAGAATATATCCGCCACATTGCGTCGCTTTCTTCCAATGAAGACCAACACTGTGCATATGTTTTATCCAGTATACCAAGAAGGAATAAACAAGTAACGGTATCCTCCTGTTGCTGAATGTAGGACTTAACAGCCTGAAGTTCATGCGGATCTTCCCACCTACAAGTCCATTGGTACAGCATACTTTCTGATAAGCAAGAGGTATATCCAATATTTAGGTATATATCTTTCGCTGCTCCTCCAAGTAGTAAAGCCATCCTCCCGCAGCAACAGAAGCACGGCCCCTTTCATTTCGCCCTGAAGATACTGCAAAGAGCCGCAAGGCCGTTCACCTGATCTCCGTCTGAAGTGCAGCCAGATCGCCGCCGCTTGACTGCAGCGCCTCGCAGAATTCTCTGCGCAGTTCCTTCTCCCAGTTCATGTCCGGAACACCGTAACGATATGGCTCAACCTCATCGAATACATGTCCCAGATTCAGAATGTCTTCATAGAAGGTTTTGTTAGCCAGCGATCTGGGAAGCTCTTCCGGCTGCCGGAACAATTCATCCACGACCAACAGGCACTCGCCGGTAATGGCGTCGTAAACGCTCAGACGCTGGACGGAGCTGCATTTTGCAAGGAACCGGTTCTCGCGCTCCCCCATCCAGTTCCTATAGTTGAGACTGTAATATCCATCGCTGACAGACTGATGATCCATCAGGAGGATGAAATCGGCTTCCCCGGCTGTCTGCGGAATTCTGTCCGCCGGGAGCACCGCAAGGGCCTCCGTCCAGAGGCGAACGTCCTGATGCTTTTCATCCGATTCGTCATACTGGTATCCATCCTCCGTGCGCAGCAGCGGAAGGATCGTGTACGGCCCCTCCGGCAGCTGAGCCGACGGCTCGCCGGATACAAGGCAGCGGCTCAGATCAAGCTGGATACGGATTCCGTCCGGCGCGCACTGTGCCAGCGGAATGCCCAGCCCTGCTGCCATGCGCAGATAGTCCAGCGCTTCGTCCGGCTTGGTAAAGCTGGCGGCATATGCGCCGGACAGGGCCGCCCGGTGCTCCTCTGCTGCAGCCGTCAGCAGCTCTTCCGCCTCTGCGATGGAGGAAACCGCACCGACTGCCCCATGAAGGAAGCTGACGCCGTCCTGCCCCTTTTCCATCAGTGCGTTGTAGCCCTCGACCAGCACGCCCAGCTCCATCCCGGCCATACCCTTGCCGACTGCCGTGAGGGTGCGGGAATCAAGCGTAGGAAGCTCGCTGATTCGGGCCGGATAGCTGCACCGGAATTCCTCGCTGGCAGCCGCAACGATCTCCGTGAGATACCTTGCCTGGCTCTCATACTGCGGCTGGATGCTGCTGACGGGATGACGGGTCAGCGTGCGGTCAACAAGCGCCTCCGCCTGCTCCTGCGTGAATTTCCCGCGCTTCTCCAGCCGCGCGGCCAGCACGCCCGACAGGAATGCGTCCAGATCGCCCTCGGGCAGGCTGTCGATCTTCCCCCGCAGCAGAGTCTCTGCTTTCTTTGATGACAGCCAGGACAGGGACTTTTCCGCGTCCTCCATTTCCAGCAGGAGGCTTCCGGAGCTGTAGTAGTCCTCCACCCGCTGCGTGGGCAGCATCAGCGACTCATCCGGCAGCATCCCCAGCGTAAAGCAGCCGATGCAGCCCGCCAGCAGCGTCAGCCCAAGCACTTTATTCACCGAGGCGAACACGCTGCAGGAGGCGTAGGGCAGCGCTTTGTCAAGGATGGCGGGTACCTCCGCCGCATCAGCGCTTCTCAGCCTGATCACCGCCTGCCTGCAGCGCTGGCCTTGGGAGAACGTGACGACAAGCCACAGCAAGGCCAGTAGCGTCATGGCAGCAATGCTCAGGGCTGTAACGCCCGCGCTGCGGAGAGAAAGCAGCGCACCTGTCATCACCAGAACCAGCAGCAGAAAAATGATGCTGATAAAGCCGCCGAACCTCCGCCGGTTAAGGCGCGGCAGAGAATCCCGGATGCAGCCGATCAGAAAGTTCTGCGCTTGCCTGTCGCCATAGCCTTTTTTCGTCTGCAGATATTGCTGCAGTCCCTGCCACAATTCCGGCGAAAGGCTGAGCAGGTACATGGACTTCGCCGTGCTGTCCGGACCTCGTCGATGCCCATGCGCACCTGAAGGCCGCCGTCCTTGCCGGTCATTTTCATGACCTTGTACTTGTCCTCGAAGCTTTTTGTATCGTATTTCCAGAGATAGGACATCAGCTCCGTGATTCCTCTGCGAAGCATCCTTTCATCTCCTGATATTATTCATTCCCAGACGGCAGAAAAGCGGACAAATCGCCGCCGCTTGACTGCAGCGTCCCGCAGACCAGTGCCAGCTGCTGGTCAACCCAGAGCTTGCTGAAGTTGACGATAAGGTAACGGCTGATGCTGCTGTACACCTTATCGTCCAGCATATCATCTTCATCGACGAAGAAATAGACGCCCGTGCTGTTTGCTATGCTCTCTTTCAGTTTCTCCCGGTAGACCTTGTTCTTCACAGAATCAGACATCTCCGGAGGCATTTCGAGTCGCTCATTGATCATCAGCAGCCGTGCGCCGGTCTTCGCGTCGTAGACGCTCAGCCGCTGCACCGCCTGAAAGATCGGCTTATGCCTGACACCCCTGCTTGACATAAAATCATATGCTTCCAGCTCCACGCTGCTCTCGAGGTTGTACTGCTGGTCAAAGAGCAGGATCAGATCCGCTTCCTCTACGCTGCAGGGAATCCTCTCTGCAGGCAGCATTGACAGCACCTGGGGCAGCAGTTCGAGCGACTGATACTTTTTATCATCCTCATCATGCACGTTGTAGCTGGGCATCCGGGTCAGGTCATCATAGCTCGTCCCGTCCTCCATGAAGTAGCCGCCGATACTCTCCCTGTCCTCCGTGCGCAGAACCGGCAGGATCGTGTATTCGCCCTCCGGCAAACGATTCTCCGTCTCTGCCGAAATGCGGAATTTGCCCATGTCCAACGCGAACTCCCCTGCAAACTCCGTCGTGAACTCCACAGGCTTCGTGAAATCTTCGCCCAGCCGGACCCCGATGGACGCCAGCATGTGCAGATATTCAAGCGTCCCGTCCAGCGTGGTGAAGTTCTTCGACCATGCCTCCGCCATGGCAGTCAGGTACTGTTCCGGCATCTGCAGCAGCAGATCTTTTGCAGCCTGTGCCGTTTCGACCTTTTCCAGTGCGCTGTTCAGATAGATCGCACCGTCATGTCCGTTCTTCACCAGCGCATCATAGCAGTCCATTCGATCCTCAATCGGGGCATTCATCGTGCCTGCGCCCAGAATCCTCAGCACATTATTGTTGATGCTTTCCTCTCCGCTGAGCTTCTGGACAAAGCCACACATGTCCTCTGGCGTACAGACCGTCATGATCTCCTCCAGCTCATCCAGACGATAGATCAGCTTGGTGCTCTTGGGGGCAAGGGCAATGCTGTTAAAGCTGCGCAGGGCGATCTCCCGCGCCTCCTCCCGGCTGAAGCGGCCGTTTTCATGGAGCCTCACCGCCAACTGGGCAGCGTGGATTCTGTTGTAGTCATCCCCTTCGTCGATTTTCTCCATCAGAACGTTCTTCGCTTTGCCGGAGGTCATCCACATCAGCGCATCCTCCGCCTCGTCAATGTAGCCATGAATGTACTCCGAGAAGAAGTAATCAACCCGCTGGGAGGGGAACATCAGGAAGTATTCCGGCTGCATGGCAATATAGGCGCAGGCCGCGCAGGCCGCCAGCATCCCGGTGGCAATCCAGCCCTTCGCACTGGAAATATCGGGCTTTTCCAGTGCCGCGAGGGCTTCCATCAGCGCCTTGTCTACCTCAGAGGATACACAATCAGTGAATATGCTGATCGCTTTGCTCTCCTTCCCGCGTCCGCCGAAGCCAAGCAGCAGCACCGCACCACCCAGCAGGAGAGCTGCCAGCACCACCAGCGCCGGACGAACCGGCTCCCAGGCTATGAGGGCCAGCATCAGCATTATCACCAGCATCGCAAAAAGCACGATCATGACCGAATTGTTGCTCCGGCGGGGCTTCACATAGCAGGCCTCCATGATCCGGTTCAGCAGGTAGACCTTGGCCGCGTCTTCATTGCGGTATCCGGAATCCTGCACATAGCGGACAAGTGCGTCCCATTTGGTTCTGCTCAGGAAGAAGGTGCACTTCTCCTGGTCGATCATCGGGAGGTGAATGCCTTCTCCCGGAATGCCGGTGAAAGAAACAGACCGGCCCGTCAGCCGGATGCTCAGGCCGGATTCATCCTCGATAATTCTGTCTTCCTCCGTCTTTTCCCAGAACGCCAGGCTTTCGTGATCCCAATAGTGTCCCAGCAGCTTTATCAGTGCAGCACTGTTCATGAAAATGACCTCTATTTGAAGAATTTTCTACATCATACCACTTTTTCTGTTTTCTCGTCAATCGGCAGGGCGGATTCTGAAGGATTTTCATCTTTACCACTGACTGAAAAGGTGATATACTTCGTATATTCACGTTAAACGGGAACGCTGTCCCAAACCCTGATCCAGAGAGCTGCACGGCTGGTGTGAGTGCAAACAGGCAGTGGTCAGCCGCCCGCCCGGGAGTGAAGTCGGCTTTCCGGCGCCTGGCGTACGTTACGCGCAAGAGTAGCCTGCCATGTGCAGGCAAGCAGAGTGGTACCGCGAAACATCACGTTTCGCCTTTGCGTTTTTCGCAGGGGCGAAGCGTTTTTTATTCGGCCCGAAAACGACTACTCTATGGAGGTTGAACATCATGGATCTCAAGCCCTATAACCCGGCGGAAATCGTGGCGAAATGGCAAAAGTACCGGGATGACAACCAGACCTTCGCCGCCACCAGCGATTACTCCAAGCCCAAGTTCTACGGCCTGATCGAGTTCCCCTATCCAACAGGAAACGGCCTGCAACGTGGGAGGATAGCTTAATCAAACAAAATCGGAAAAACAAAGAAATCCGAACCCGTTTCCAACCGGAATCAGGTTCGGATTTCTCCTGTGAAGTGGAGCATAGCGGATTCGAACCGCTGACCCCAACACTGCCAGTGTTGTGCGCTACCAGCTGCGCTAATGCCCCGTCAACGTTTGATAGTATATCACCGTTTATATGTTTCGTCAAGGGGTAAATTGCAAAAAATCAAAAAATATTTTTTTCTTTTGCAATCCGCAGCACACAGGCCTTGACCATCATCTGTGAAAAAAGTGTCAATTCCTCTTGCCAAGCGTCACAGTCCCTGCTATAATGAATGCATTGGCGTTTTCTGCGCCAAAGAATACAAATCATGCTGTCAGAGGAGGAATTCCCATGCTGAAGAATAAGGTTGCCATCGTCACCGGCGGTACCCGCGGCATCGGCTTTGCCGTGGTGAAGAAGTATCTGGAGAACGGCGCGACGGTCGTGCTGCTGGGCTCCCGTCAGGAAACGGTAGACAAGGCAATGGCCGAGCTCAAGGCCATCAACCCCGACTGGCCCGTGGAGGGCGCCTGCCCCGACCTGAGCGACGCCGCTGCGGTGGAAGCCACCGTCAACGCTGTGGCCGAGAAATACGGCCGCCTGGACATTCTGGTCAACAACGCCGGTATGTCCGACAGCGTGCCCACCGATAAGGTGACCGCCGAGCACTTCGACAAGGTCATCAAACTCAACGTCAACTCCGTCATGTACGCCGTGATGCCCGCCGTGAAGATCATGAAGGAGCAGCACAGCGGCGTGATCATCAACACGTCCTCGATGGTGTCCATCTCCGGCCAGACCAGCGGCGTGGCGTATCCCGCATCGAAGTTCGCAGTGAACGGCCTGACCCTGTCCCTCGCCCGCGAGCTTGGCCCCAGCGGCATCCGCGTCAACGCCGTGGCTCCCGGCATCACCGCCACTGACATGGTCGCCGCCCTGCCCGAGAAGATGATTCAGCCCCTGATCAACGCCATTCCCCTGCGCCGCATCGGCACCGCTGACGACATGGCAAACGCCTTCCTCTTCCTCGCCAGCGACATGGCCTCCTACGTCACCGGCGAAGTTCTGAGCGTGGATGGCGCCATGCGCACCTGATATCTCTGCCATCTAAAACATGCTTGAGAGGCATTCTGATGAAAGCCGAAACCGTCATTCAACAAGCAAAAGCCAGCTTTGACCGTGTGCTTGCCAACGAAAAATACGCAGGCATCATCCGTGATGACCGCCATTTGGCACTGCTGCTTGGCATGCTCAATGTGCAGGAAAACAGCAGCATCCTTGATTTGGGTACAGGCAATGGCTATCTGGCGTTCCCGCTTGCAGCACAGCACCCCTCTGTGCAGGTCTGTGGTCTGGACATCGCCCCGGAGGCAATTGCCCGTGCCAACGTCACTGCTCAGGAACAAGGGCTTGTCAATGCACGGTTTCTCGCCTATGATGGTCTCCACTTCCCTTTTGCGCCTGCCTCTTTCGACCTGATCGTCACCCGCTATGCGCTGCACCATTTCCCTCAACCGGATGCGATGCTCTCTGCTTTGCATTCCCTGCTAAAACCGGGCGGACATATCCTTGTAGCTGACCCGATGGCGCACGGCAATGATGATCGCCGCCTGATTGACAGTTTGATGACCATCAAGGGAGATGGACATATTTGCTTTTACAAACAGGCAGAACTGGCAGAGCTCTTCCATCGGCATCATTTTGCCGTTGAGAAGCAGATCATCTCTCACATGCGTTATCCCTTTCCCCGCAACGATGCCTACAACACCCTGTTCGCGCAGACAAGCGAAACGGAACGGCAGATGTATCAGCTTTCAGACCGTGACGGTATAGTCTGGGTCGGTCAGATCGAAGTCGGCAATACACTTTTTGTCAGACAATAGAACGCCCCTGGCCAGGGGGCGCTGCTCTGCACCCGCGAAGGGGCTTCGCTCCAACATCGCTTGTCACTTTTGCCTTCGGCGAACTCCCCGCTGGGGAGGCGTTCCGGCGCGACGCAGGGGGGGCGGGAGAACGGACGCCGCAAGATAATATAGTTGCCCTGTGAGTGTATGTGCTCACAGGGCAACTTTTTATGCTTTTCCGGTCAGCTCTGCCGTCAGGATTTCTCGCGTGGGCCAGAAGGCGCACAGGTGCAGCCTGGTGATCCGCGCCCGGAAGGGCCGGAAGCATGCCGTCAGCATCGGCACCGCCTGTGCAACCACCGCTGGTTCGTCGATCAGCAGCGTCGTGTGAGGCGTCCATGGGTACGCACCAACGGGCGCGTCGCTGCAATCCTGGCGCAGGGCCTGCAAGCGCGCATTGACGTCCGGCGCGGCAAAGAGCACCTTTCCTCCGGTGAACAGGCCCATGTGGGTTACATCCACCTCCAGCGGCGCATGGGCGGCGGCAACACAGCGTGTCAGGGCGATTGCAGCAGCCTCGTCAGCCAGATCAAAGGTCGCAAGGCTGATGTGATACGGGATATCCCGCGTGTGCGTGCCGGCGAAGCCCGCCGCGTCGATGTGCCGCTGCCATGCGGCGAAGGTTTCCTGGGCGGCCTCGTCATAGTCCGCCATGAGGGTCAGGAAGGACTCGGCCATATCAGTACCCGCCGCTCATTTCGGTCAGGCTCTCAACCTCGCAGAGGGTGCCCTCGGCGTAGCGCTTCTCGGCTTCCTCCATGATCTTTGCCGTGGCGGACACGCCGCAGCGGCTTGCGCCCACGGCACGGGCGGACAGCACGGTATCCAGATCACGGATGCCGCCGGAACCCTTGACGCGCACATTTGCGGACACTGCCGCGCGCATGAGCTTCAGATCATCAATGGTGCAGCCCTTGCTGCCGTAGCCGGTGGAGGTCTTGACAAAATCTGCACCGGCCTCCTCACTGAGCCTGCAGGCAGCGGTCTTCTGCTCGTCGGTCAGATAGCAGGTCTCCAGGATGACCTTCACGATCGCGCCGCAGCTGTGGGCCAGATCGGCAATCTGCTTGATCTCATTCTTCACATACGCATGGTCACCGGCAATCATCTTGCCGATGTTGATGACCATATCCAGTTCCACGCAGCCCTGATCCAGCGCCAGCTGCGCCTCGGCTACCTTGATGGCCGTCTGATGACCGCCATGGGGGAAGCCGATCACGGTGCATACCTTCACATCGGAACCGGCCAGCATTTCCGCAAGAATCGGTACATCGCAGGGACGCGCGCAGACGGAGGCGCAGTCATACTTCAGCGCCAGCTCACAGCCCTTGCGGATATCTTCCTCGGTCAGGAAGGGCTGGAGGGTGGAGTGGTCGAGCATCTTGGCAATGTCATGAGGGGTGATGGCCATAGGGGTATCCTCCTTGCTTATCATGTGTTAGGATGTTTCTTATTCAACCAAAGGCAGATCCGCCATATCGAACCATTGCGCCGAATAGGACAACGCATCGTCCTGGGTGATATGCATACGCTCCGAAGCGGGCAGATAGGCTCTGGGCAGATTGTGCAGCGCGAAAAACAGATACGTGATGCGCTTTTTATGATAGGGCCAGCGCAGCAGATCCTGCTCCAGCGCGTCCAGCACACGGGCGATGGCCTCATCCACCCGGGGGATGCGCGGCTCCGGCAGGGCGTCGAACAGCTGGCGCAGCATATCCGTATCCCGCCGCAGCCCCCGCACATACCAGGGCGACCACAAGCCGCTGCTGTAGGTGCGGCACTTGCGCTTCACTGCCAGGCTGTACATCTGCATCGCGGTATCGGACATTACCTTTGCACCTCTTCGATCATTTCCAGCACGCGCATCGTGCCGTCAGCAGGCGGCGCAGCCTCCACGGCAGCCGTGAGGGCTTCCCTGTCCACCCAGGTCTTCATGATCGCCTTCGTCAGGGTATCCGCCGTCATATCCTCCTGCAGGAGCACGCGGCACAGACCGCGTCTCTCCATGCTCTTGGCATTGAGGATCTGATCACCCCGGCTGGCTCCCTTGGGATAGGGCACCAGCAGCAGCGGACGCGCCAGCGCCTGGAATTCCATCAGCGCGTTGCTCCCCGCGCGGGAAAGCACGATATCCGCACAGGCCAGCACATCCGGCAAATCTGCGTCGAGGAACTCCGCCTGCGCATAGCCCGCCGTGCCCTCCAGTACCGCGTCGATATTGCCCTTGCCGCAAATGTGCGCCACATCAAAGCATTCCAGCAGCTGGGGCAGAGCCTCCCGCAGGGCCTTGTTGACCGCCTGCGCGCCGGAGGAGCCGCCCATCATCAGCAGCACAGGCTTCTGGCCCGCAAAGCCCAGGCGGCTCAGCCCTCTGGCCCGGCTGCCGCGAAACAGCTCCGGCCGCAGGGGCGTACCCACGGTCTCAGCCTTATCGCCAAGGGCCTGGGCGCACTCGGGGAAGGTCGTGGCGATCTTCCTTGCAAAGGGCTTGCAGAGCTTGTTGGCAAGGCCGGGGGTCAGATCGCTCTCGTGGCATACTACGGGAATCCGGTGCAGCCACGCGCCGAACACCACCGGCACCGCCACGAAGCCGCCTTTGGAAAAGCACACATCCGGCTTGATCTTCCCCATCAGCGCCGCCGACTGAAACGCACCCGCAATCACGCGGAAGGGGTCGGTAAAATTCCGCCAGTCAAAATACCGGCGGAGCTTGCCCGTCTTCACTGCGTGGTATGTCACGCCGGGAATGCTGCGGAGCTTCTCCGCCTCCATACCCTTCTCCGTGCCGATATAATGCACCTCGTAGCCCTTGTCCATCAGGTGCGGCAGCAGCGCCAGATTGGGCGTCACATGCCCCATCGTACCGCCGCCGGTCAACACGATCTTCTTACCCATATTCATCCCTGCCTTTGCAGTCTTTCTACCTATGGATATGATACCCCGGGGAACGGGATGTGTCAAGAGGCCAAGGGAGCCACCGGGACTCCCGGCTCCGGGGAAGGCTTTAAGCAGTCCACCCTCTTGTCTCCTCCTCCCGCCTGTGCTATACTAATCGCATCCCGTTATCAGGAGGACACCCGCTATGAACATCATCGTCATGGACGCGCAGGGCGGCGGCATGGGGCGCATGCTGGTGGAAGGACTGAAAAAAGCCCTGCCCGATCAGCCCATCATTGCCGTGGGCACCAACGCCATCGCTACCTCTGCCATGGTCAAGGCCGGCGCAGATCAGGCTGCCACGGGTGAAAACGCCATCGTGGTCTGTGCGGGACGCGCCGATTTGATCCTCGCCCCCATCGGCATGGTGCTGGCGGATGCAATGCTGGGCGAGGTCACCGCTGCCATGGCTGCCGCCGTGGGACGCAGCCCGGCCCACAAGATTCTCCTCCCCGTTTCCCGCTGCCAGACGACCATCGCGGGCGTGCCGAGGATGACCATGGCCGAGGCCGTTGCCCGCGCAGTGGAGGAGGCAGTCTCCCGCATAAAATAAGCTGAGGACGGTGCGTGTGCACCGTCCTCTTTTTGATTATTCGTTGGTATAGTTATCGAAGTAGCCCTGAATGTACACGATGGGCGTACCCTTATCGCCGGAGCCGGAGGTCAAGTCGCACAGGGAGCCGATCAGGTCAGTCGGGCGGCGGGGCGTAGTGCCCTGGGCAGCCATCTGACCCACGAGGGAGGAACCATCCTTCTTCTGGATCTCGTTCTTGATCGCGTCACGCAGCGCCTCGCCGGACAGGCCAGCAAAGTCGTTATCCGCCAGATATTTGAGCTTCAGCTCATTGGGCGTGCCCTCCAGGCCGGGGGTATAGGCAGGGGAGACGACCGGGTCAGCCAGCTCCCAGATCTTGCCCACAGGATCCTTGAAGGCGCCGTCGCCATACACCATGACCTCGATGTGCTTGCCGGTCTCCTGCAGGAGGCGCTCCTGGATTTCCATCACCATGCCCTGGCAATCGCGGGGGAAGAGCTTCACGGTATCCTCGGTGGATTTGTTGGAGCCCAGCAGGCCGTAGCGCTCGTTGCAGCCGGAGCCGTTGATGGACTCGGTCATGATCTCATCCAGGCCGTAGACACGCTCCGCGCCGGCGCTCTTGAGCAGCCGCTTGGTGCGCGCACGGGTATGAATATCGCAGTTGAGCACGTTCTTGGTGTACTTGAGGATAGCACGGGGATCATTGGCAAAAACGATCTCCGCCTCAGCACCGCTCTCGCGGATAAGGTTGCCATAGTATTCCACATAGTCCACACCCGTGAAGGGATGCTTGATGTGGCCGAACATGGCACGATAGCGCTCCTCGGAGAGCACATCGCGATAGGGATCAACGCCATGCTCATCCATCAGATCCCAGTCGATCAGGTGATTGCCCACCTCGTCCGAGGGATAGGACAGCATCAGCACAACCTTCTTGCAGCCCTTTGCGATGCCGCGCAGGCAGATCGCAAAGCGGTTGCGGCTCAGGATGGGGAAAATGACGCCCACCGTTTCGCCGCCCAGCTTGGCGCGAACATCCTGAGCAATATCATCCACCGTGGCGTAGTTGCCCTGTGCGCGGGCGACGATCGCCTCCGTCATGGCCACAACATCGCGGTCACGAGGGGTCAGGCCGTCTTCCTTCATCGCCTGGCGAATGGAATCAAGAACGATCTCCACCAGGTTATCGCCCTTGCGGATAATGGGAGCGCGCAGACCCATGGAAACAGTGCCGACCATCCGGCTCATATTTCAACACTCCTCATCTGACATCAATATTACGGCGTCCATGCCGCTGTCAGTGAACTACAATATTATAATACAAGGTTGCCGCTTTGTAAAATGGTATTTTGGGCTTTGACAAAGTTTTTTACTTGTTTTTTCTCAAACCAGCCCTGACGGAGCTCACATCGGGGCTGACATTTCCCGAAGGATGCAGTATAATGTCAGCAAATCACGCATTGACAAGGAGGTTCCCATGTCCACCGCACCTGAAAAGAAGCCTTCCAAAATCAAAGTCTTTCTGAAAAGCGCTGCGCTCATTCTGCCAATGTTTCTCATCGGCGCGCTGATCGGCATCATCGGCGCAGAGTCGCTGCTGAACGTGATCGGCACCGATGATTTCGGTCAGTACCTGCTGGGCGTGGGCTGGCTCCTTCTTTGTTTCTACCTTTCCTATGTGCTGCAAATCATCCTGCACGAGGGCGGACATCTGGTCTTTGGCCTTTTGTCGGGATACCGTTTTGTCTCCTTCAACGTGATGGGCTTCATCTGGCAAAAGGGCGCGGATGGCAAGCTCCGCTTCGGACGGATGCAGATTGCCGGTGCAGGCGGTCAGTGCCTGATGGCTCCGCCGGAGTACAACGGCGGAAACTTCCCCTTTACGCTTTATAACCTTGGCGGCGCAGCGATGAACCTCATCGTTTCTGCCCTCTGCCTGGTGGTGGCCCTGGTATTCCGCCAGGCGGTGTATCTGTACATCCTCATGATGTGCATGGTGCTCATCGGCGTGTTTTTTGCCATCATGAACGGCGTACCCCTGCCCGTTCCCAGCATCCAGAACGACGGCACCAACCTCCTGTGCATCCGCAGGGATATGAACGCCCGCCGCGCTTTCTGGGTGCAGATGAATGTCGCCGCCGAGCAGGCGCAAGGCAAGCTCCCGTCCGACATGCCGGAGGAATGGTTCGCGCCCCTCCCCGAGGAGGCAATGGACAACCCCATCGTATGCACCATCGCCGTGATGAATACCGACCGCCTGATGAGCTCGCTGAGCTTCACGCAGGCCGAGGCCGCCATCCGCAAGCTCCTTGCTCGCAAGAAGGGCGTGCTGGGCCTCTATCGCATGAGCATGAGCTGCGACGGCGCCACCTGCGAGCTCCTCGACGGCCGCCCCGGCGATCTGTGCGAGAGCCTGAGCAGCAAGGAAAACCAGCAGATGATGAAGGCCATGAAAACGAATCCCTCCATCCTGCGCACGCAGTACGCCCTGGCGCTGCTCAAGGATCGCGACGCCGACAAAGCTGCGAAGGCGCTGGCTGAGTTCGACAAGGCAGCCCCCCAATATCCGTACCAGCAGACCATCGCCGTCGAGCGCCAGATCCTGCTGGCCATCCAGAATGCCGCCCTGCGCCAGGAGGCCTGACATGAGCACCATCATCCACGAAAAACTCGTCCGTGACCGCATTCCGGAGATTATCGAAGCCTCCGGCAAAACCTGCGTTACCCGCGTGCTCCCCCACGAGGAGTATCTCGCCGCCCTGGACGCCAAGCTCACGGAGGAGCTGGCGGAATACCAGGCCGACAAATCCATGGAGGAGCTGGCTGATCTGCTGGAGGTCATGATGGCCGTGGCGGAGGCCCGCGGGCATAACTTCACAGCGGTGGAAGCCATCCGCCAGGCCAAGGCCAGCAAGCGCGGCGGTTTCCGGGAGCGCATCTGGCTTGAATCCGTCACCGAATGAAAGGAGCAGCCCATGTCCCGCGATATTCTCTTTGACCATGGCAACGCCCGCTTTTCCTACCGCATCTCCGCACTGATCGTGCAAAACGGGCGCATCCTGCTGCAATGTCCCGTGGGTACACAGGATTTTGCCTTCATCGGCGGCCATGTTGCCTTTGGTGAAACGGCGGAGCAGACCCTCCTGCGCGAAATCCGCGAGGAGCTTCACACGGATGCGACCATCGGCCGCCTGTCCGCCGTGGGCGAGGTCTACATCGACTGGGGCCGCTGCGCTGACGGCACGCCGCGCCACTGCCATCAGATTGGCCTGTATTTCATGGCCACAGTGGACGAAAACCAGCTGCCCCATGCAGATCGCTTCACCGGCTGGGATGACGTGGGCCATGAGCGCTACGACCTGGAATACCATTGGATACCGCTGGAGGAGCTGCACACGCTGACCGTCTATCCCCCGCAAATCACAGCGCATCTGCTGCGCGGCGAGCCGTCGGTGCTGCATTTCACCTACTCCGAGCTGCCGGAGGAAACCGCATGGCCCTCATGATTCCGCCGTCATCCGGCGGGATTTTTGTTTGCCTGTGAGGATACCGGCCCGTCCTGCATCTAATGGGTGTAACGTTACAAACGAGCAAGGGGGCATCTCCGTTGGATAAGAAGACCTTCGTTGAATTGCTGGAGCGGCGCAGCGAATCCCTGTACCGGGTGGCCTACGCCATCCTTGGCCACAACGCCGACGTGGCGGATGCGCTGCAGGAAACAGCACTCAAGGCCTGGCAGCACCGCGTTTCCCTGCGGGAGGAGCGGTATTTCGGCACCTGGGTGACACGCATCTGCGTCAATGTCTGGAATGTGATTTGTCAAGGGCAAATTTATCCCAAACCCTAAAAGGTGTGCAGCGTGATGTCTGCACACCTTTTATCTTATCACATCCCCTTGACAAGAGGTAACGCTTCGACTATAATGGTTTAGTACCTAAACTAATATACGCGGAGGGTCAGCATGAACACAGGGCAATTCCTTGAACGTATATACCGACTGATGAACCTGAACCAGGCTGCACAAAAGCAGCCGCGGCAGTACGGGAACAACGTGACGCTGTATGCGGCAGAGGTGCATATGCTGGAGATCATCGGCGACCGGCCCGGCAGCATGAGTACCGAGTTGGCCGCACGACTGGCGATCAGCAAGGGGGCCGTTTCGCAGACCCTCAAAAAGCTGGCAGAGAAAAGCCTTGTCCGTAAATCTGCCGCTGCCGACGGACGCGCTGCTGCACTGTTCCTTACCGAAGAAGGCGAAAAGGTCTGGCAGGCGCATCAAGCCCTGCACGAGCCCATGCTCCGGGAGCTGCAGCAGTTGACGGAACAGCTGACGCCTGAAGCAGCGCAAGCCCTGGAACGGCTTGGCGAAGTACTGGAGGCTCACCTGACCCAGATCACACAGGAGGATTGACATATGCGTATTGAAACGATGGGAAATCCTGCAGCACCGGCGATACTTTTCATTCCCGGCATGCTCTGCACTGCGGAGAGCGTGCGCATTTTCGCACGGCACATGAAAACGGAGGCATTCCTGATCCTGCCGACCCTCAGCGGGCATTACGCCGGAGCGCAGGACTACATCAGCAAGGAAGCCGAAGCGGAGGCGATTCTCCGCTGGCTGAAGGAGCATCAAGTGACCCGCCTGGCTTTGCTGCACGGTACCTCCATGGGCGCAGAAGTAGCCATGGAAGTGCTCCGGCAGGCACAGGGCAGCATCGAAGTCGAGCGTTGTCTGTTTGACGGCGGGCCGTTCTTCCGCTTCCCCTGGTGGTTCCGCCGGGTGATGGAGGGGAAATTTACACAGATGGCCCGGCTGATGCAGTATGACAGCCCAGAGGAAGCCCTCGATGCCATGGCAAAGATTCCCGTGCTCAGCCGGATCATCGGCAAGAACCGGCAGAAGTATGTGCCTGTACTCCGCACCATGATGACGGAAAAGCGCAGCATATCCCCGGTGACGGTGCGCAACATCACCGAAACCTGCTATAACTATCAGCTGCCTGTGTTAGATGATGCCATGCAGCAGCGGATGTTTTTCCTCTACTCAGATGACGAGCCTGCGCATATGGCCAAGAAGCGTCTGCAGCGCGCCTATCCCGGCGCGGCATACAAGGATGTGCATGGGCTGGGGCACTGCGGCTGGCAGATGTCCGATCCGGAAGGCTATGCGGCTATGTTGGATGCATATGTGAATGTCTGACGCAACCGAAGCGGAAATATCAGCAAAAAAGCCCGCAAACCCAGTCATTTCGGCGATGCTACGAAGCGTAGCATCGTTTTTTTGTGCTTGTAAACACCTGTTGGTAGCGGCAACCGGGGCATCCGGATAGAATGGAGCCATCACAGACGGACCGTCGGCTCCTGCCCCGCCGTCTGGAATATGGAGGGTCAACATGAGCACTGAAAAGGACGTCATCATTTCCGCACGAGGCCTCAAGAAGAGCTTCGGCACCGGCGACAGCCAGCAGACGATTTTTGAGAACCTGAACCTGGATATCTATCGCGGCGACTTCACCATCATTATGGGTTCCTCTGGCGCGGGCAAATCCACCCTGATGTATTCCCTGTCCGGCATGGATCGCCCCACTGCCGGGACCGTTCACTTCGCAGGCAAAGAGATCACCAAGTGCACCGATGATCAGCTGGCGGTCTTCAGAAGGAAGCACTGCGGATTCGTGTTTCAGCAGATCTACCTGCTGGATAAGATGAGCCTGATGGACAATGCACTCACGGCGGGCGCGCTTTGCAAGGGCAGCCGCAAGGAGCTTATCCGGCGGGCCAGAGAGCTGTTCGACATGGTCAACATCCCCGAGATCACGCGGCAGAAGTTCTCCTCGCAGGTCTCCGGCGGCGAGGCGCAGCGGGTCGGCATCGTCCGGGCAGTCATCAACCGGCCCGAGGTGGTGTTTGCCGATGAGCCAACCGGCGCGCTCAACTCCCACAACTCCGCCGCTGTGCTGAATGTGTTCACCCAGCTCCACAACGAGGGGCAGAGCATCATCATGGTGACCCACGACAAGCGCACCGCGCTGCGCGGCAACCGGGTGCTGTACGTCCGGGACGGACAGATATTCGGCGAATGCGATCTGGGCAAATATGAGGAAGACAACGCTGAGCGGGAAGCCAAACTGAACAGCTTCCTGACCGAGATGGGGTGGTAATGTGAGCAAGATCTCCACGCAGGTGATCCACAATCTGAAGAAAGACAAGGGCTCCTTCGTTTCCTTTGGCCTGATCGTGCTGTTCACGGCCTTCATGCTGAACCTGGCGCTGGTGCTTGCGTTCCAGGTGGATGAGGCCTATAACACGAAATTCGATGAGCTGAATGCAGCTTCCATCAACCTGTACATCCCCGAAGCGCAGAACAGCGAGACACTTGCCGATGAATTGAGCGCCATCGACAGCGTCAGCATGGTGGCAGCCCGCCCGGCAGTCTATGCCGAAGCCGTGGTCAGGGATTTCCGGGACACCGATTTCGACATGAACACCGTCTTCTACAACATGGACGACGAGCGCAGCGTCAACCTGCTGGACGTCCGCGAGCAGGCCGCCGACGCACAGGAGCCCGCCATCTTCCTGCCCATGTATGTGGCCAACTTCGGTGAGTTTGCCGTCGGCGACCGGATTGTCTATCAGGTGAACGGCAGCGAGACCGCCTTTACCGTGGCCGGCGTGGCGGAGGAGATGCAGTATGGCAACTACGGCAAGGGCATGATGGGCGCATGGCTTTCCGGCAGCGCCTACCAGGACTTCCGGGCTGCGAATGAGGCGCATGCCATCGTGGAATACGCGCTGGTGATCGACGATCCCACCTCGCTGGAGCGGATTCAGCAGGAGGCCGCCGACATCCTCGCCGGTCACGGCGTTACGCTGCTGGCCATGAACGACAGCGCCTCCACCAAGGATACCCGCACCATGGTGTGCGGATTGCTGATCCTCATCCTGATCGCCTTTGCCAGCGTCATCCTGCTGGTCAGCGTGTTCCTGAGCAAGTTCCGCATCAGCAACGCCATTGAGGACGAAATGGCCAGCATGGGCGTGCTGAAGGCCATGGGCTACACCGGCAGCATGATCATCGCCAGCCTGGTGGTTCCCTACATGCTGGTGACTGCGGTGAGCGCCGCTGCGGGTGTGGCGCTGTCCTACGCAGTGCTGCCTGTACTGGCGGACTTCCTCACCATGCAGTCGGGCTTTTCCTTTGCGCCTGCCTTTGACTGGGGCGCTCTGGCCTGTGCGGTGCTGATCCCGCTGGTCATTGTGCTGGTGTTCACCGTCAGTGCGGCGGGGCGCATCCGGAAGATCCAGCCCATCAGCGCCATTCGCGGCACCAGCGACGTAAGTGCCACCGGCAGCAACCCTCTGCCGCTGGAAAACACCCGCTTCAGCACCGGTCTGCGCCTGATCCTCAAGCAGATGTGCGCCAGCAGGAAGCAGAACGCGCTGCTGTTCCTCGTCTCCTTCGTGCTGACCGTGCTGGTGGCGTTCTCCGGCACGCTGTTCTACAACGTGGTCATCAAGCCGGAAAATTTCATGTCCACCCTCTCCGAGGAAACACCGGATATCATCTTCGTCACGGAAGCGGCTGATCTGGTGCAGCTGACCGACGCCCTGCAGGCCGATGCGGATGTGCAGTCCGTGCTGCCGTACACCACCGCCAATGTAAGCCTCGGCAGCGATGCCGTGACCGCCTTTGTCTGCGAGGATTTCTCCCGCACCACCAACGACCTGTGCTATCTCGGACGCAATCCGCAGCAAAAGGGCGAGATCGCTCTTGGCAGCGCGTTTGAAGCGCAGTATAATATTGGAGATACGGTCACCATCGAAAGCGGTGAGCACACCTGCACCTATGAGGTGACCGGCTTCATCCAGAGCGTCAACTATCAGGGCGCTGTCTGCTCTCTGACCACGGAGGGCTACGAAGCTCTGTGCGGCGGGATCGCCATGCCGTCCCTGTATGTGTACCTGAAGGATGGCGCGTCCGCCGAAACGATCATCAGCCGCTGCGAAAGCGACCACACGGCACTGATCGTCAAGGTGATCAACTCCCAGAAGATGGCCCAGACCACGCAGGAGATGTACATGAGCATCAGCGCGGCGCTGATCGCAGTGATCTTCCTCATTACGCTGCTGATCGTGCTGTTCATTCTCTACATCGTCATCCGGTCGCTGCTGGTGCGCCGCAAACAGGAGCTGGGCATCATGAAGGCCATGGGCTACACCAGCGGTCAGCTGATGCTGCAGACTGCCGGCAGCTTCCTGCCGGTCACCATCGTCGCGGTGCTGCTGTCGGCCGCGCTGGGCATGGTCTATATGCCCTTCATCAATCAGGTGATCTTCTCGTCCGTGGGCGCGGTCAGGAACAATCTGGAGGTTTCCTTTGCCTTCCTGATGATCTTCGCCGCAGTGCTGATCGTCCTGAACTTTGCCATCAGCATCTGTCTGACGCTGCCCATCCGCAGAATTTCTGCCTACGCGCTGATCAAGGAATAAATGGAGGAACAAATCATGGATTTCGGAGATCGACTCAAGCAAATCAGAACCTCCCAGGGGCTTTCCCAGGAGCAGCTGGCCGAGAAGATCGGTGTATCCCGTCAGGCTATCACCAAATGGGAAACCAAGAAGGGCCTGCCCGACATTGAGAACATGGTCATTCTGGCGGAGATCTTCAAGGTCACGCTGGATGAGCTGGTGCTGCAGGAATCCCAGCGGCTCGAACGCCAGCAGACCCTCTACGAGAGCGAAACGGTCTACGACATCGACGGCGACAAGCACTTCGACATCCGCATGGGCAGTGCCCGGAGCGTGCTGATCACCTCCGGCAGCGACGAGAAGATTCACATCAGGCTGCAATCGGAAACGCTGGAAAACCTCGCTTCCCTGTACAAGATCAAGCTGGATGAAAAGCGGAACAAGCTGGATATCGACTACATCGCAAAGAAGGGCGTCACCCGCTACGAGACCGAGGCCTCCGTGGACGTGATCATCACGCTGCCCGCGGATTACACCAGCCACTGCGAGATCGACGCTTCCACGAAGGTGCTGCGCATTGAGAACCTGCGCCTTGACCGTCTCGAGTACGACGGCGACGCCCAGCAGGTGTTCATCCGGGACGTGAGCGGCAGCGTGGAGCTGACCGGCAAGACTGATTACGATATCACGCTGGAGGGTGCCTGCACGAAGCTGGACGTGAACCAGTTCTGCGCCAATGCCATCGTGCACATTGACGACCCGGCGGCTTACAAAGCCGAGAACAACGGCCGGAAATGCAGCGTGGTGTACCGCAGGGACGGTGCGATCTGCGAGGAGCCCCTCTGTACGGAGGGCGAGCGGGTGATCAGCGTCTCCGGTATTCGGTCGGAGATGGTCATTGACTGCGGGGCGTAAGTGTAACTTCATGTCTGAACACTGCCAATCCCTATGCTTGACACAGTAATGCCGGAGAATACGGTATGGTATGACGGCAACAGCTCCGATCCCATAAACCGGCTTTGCAATAGTTAGAGAATGTGCAGCGGATTATGCCGAATCTGCAATCCACGAGTATTACAGCCAAAACGAAAAATGGCCCGCAATGTAGCAGATAAATCTGTTCATTGCGGGCCATTCGTTTATCTGATCGCCATCGGGTTTGATCCATTGGCGTGCTATCAGGGTTTAAGGCATGTCTTTTGCTTCGTGCTGGAGGGACGGAGTCATTGATACTCAAAAGAAAAAAGCGTACAGCATATTGTCTGCACGCCAATTCCCTTATGCCTCATCCACCTGCACCAGATTGCTGAAATACTTCACCCGCCCGTGCTGTTTCTTGCGGTGCTCCTTGCCTGCGCCGCCTTCGTGCTGATCAACACCCCCCATCCACAAGCCGAAGCTGTTCAGAAAGTTCATCGGCTGGCGGCTGCCTACGGCAGGGACGCTGTTCATGGTGCTGTAATGCTGTTTAAACCGTCATCCGATGGCGGTTTTTTGTTTTGTATATGTTTTCTTCTGACATTTTCTTGACAATGTAGCAAAACGAGGATAAAATTGGTTAGTCTGAGCTAACTGCATTGGAGGACGATTTTCATGCTGTTTGTGAGCGAGTGCCTTATTGCCTGCATCTTCTTCACCCTGTTGATCAAGCTGGCTACATGTAAGCAGCAGGTTGCTTTCACCAACGATTACCCTCCCGTTGTGACCGACAAGCTGCGGGACAAAAGCCTGATCGCCCAGAAGCCCCCGGCGCGGAAGAAGGATTACATTCGCAAGGCTGTGGCCATGATCGTCTTCGCATTCCTGTTTGCGCTGGTGCTGCGCCATGCGAACGGGTTGGACAGCTTCCTCCCGGCGGCGCTGACCGCTTACGGCCTGTGGCTGGTGGTGGACTGGTACGACTTTGCGGTGATGGATGTGCTGCTGGCGCCCTTCGATAAGTTCTACCGGCTGTCCGGAGTCAGCGCCTTTGAGCCCTCTGCCGTGAAGTTCCACTTCCTCCACAGCGTTTACGGCATGGTGCTGGGGCTGCCGGTGGCAGTGGTGGCCGGACTGCTGGTCATGCTGATGTAAGGAGAATGATATGCGCAAAACCACTCGAATGACCTTCGCTCTCCTTTGCGGCATGCTGGGCTGCCTGT
>JAFUOR010000083.1 GCA_017481825.1 Clostridia bacterium | reverse complement strand
TCCTGTCCAGATGCGCAGCCTCCTCGGCGCCGCCGCGAAGTGAAGCCGCTCGGGCTACGCCCTCCCGCCTTCACTTCGCCCTCCCTTCCCCTTGCTCTTTCGTTCTTTTTCTTGGTCTCACATCATTGACTAATGAACATTCAATTGTATATGCAAAAGAGGCTGGCCGCATGGACCAGCCTCCTGCAAATTACAGGTCGTTCGCAATATCGATGTTCACGCCGGTGAGCGCCACCACGGCGCCCTGCGCAGCCTCGCTGGATTCCGGATGCGCCAGCAGCCACTTGTTGCGGGCCCAGAGCATCTTGTCCATCGTGTTCGCGCCGCCCTCAGGGCGATAATCGGTGTTGGTCTTGTCAGGCAGGGCAATCAGCACGCGGAAGCCCTTGTCCTTGCTCGCCTGGCAGGGCGCGTAATGCAGCGTGGTGGCATAGCACTCGACCATGACGCCTGCGGGAGCCTTGAAGGCCTTGACCTTGGCGGTATCCAGCACGCCATCGACGATATCGTCCTGCTTGGCAACCAGGAGAATGAAGTCCTCCGTGCCGAGATTGAACTCGCTGTCACGGTGGAACTCAAGACAGTTCAGCTTGGTGTTGTGGCCATTGCAGAAACCAAACTGGAAGGGCATGCCGCCGTAGAGGGCTTCGCCGATGGCCTCCGCATTCTCGGCAGCATGCAGGGACTCAATGCGGGGCTCATACACCACCGCGTCCGTGCAGGGGGTCTCCGCCAGCGCCTTCAGGATACCCTCCACCGGATAACCCTCCACCACACGGCCGTAGGGACGGAACGCATCATCATAGATCGACAGGATATTCATGGGTTTTGTACCTCCTATATGGTATGATATTGTTTCAAAGGGACAGTATTCGTAACATTCGCCGTTTCCAGTGGAAATCCTGCACGGAATCCGAAATTAACGGATGATGCCGTCCTCGGGCTCGGTGTGATCATACCAGGCGCGGAGCATCATGTCCTTGTAATCCGGCTGCACGGCGTATTCATACCAGCGGTAATTGCCCCCGCCATCGCGCGGCGCCGTATGAACACGGAAGTAATAATGATTCGGATCCGCCAGACAGGGCACATCCAGCGCCACGGCCTGCGAAAGCGCCTGCAGGGCAGCAGGCTGATCCACCGGATCAATGCCGTGATCCTCAAAGACGAAGCGGTAGGTACGGTTCATGGGCTTGTACAGCACGATGCGCACCTCCTCCGGACGGATGATGATGCGCTCAATGCAGCACTGGCAGCACCTGTCAAGCACCGGATACAGACGGCTGTACATGGCCGATGTGCGCACGCGCTCCATCAGCATGCTTTCCCGCGCATGCCGCTCCTTCAATCGCAACAGAACAAGCGCCACCACCGCCAGCACAATAATGACAAGCACGATGATCACAGGCGTCATCAGCAGCGCTCCTTTCGACAAAATTCGTTATAGATATGATAACAGGGTACGGTGTGGTTGTCAAGGGATGCCACGGGCGCTGCCGGAGGCCAGAGGCCCTCGAATGAGCTCTCCGTCCCGACGCCCTCTTGCATCTGCCTGCAAACAGGATTATAATACCCTTATTGCAAATATAACGGAGGCAACGCGATGTATCTTTATGAAACCCACCTCCATACCTGCCAGGGCAGCGCCTGCGGGCATTCCACCGGTGCGGAGCATGCCCGGTATTACAAGGAGATCGGCTATACGGGCATCATTGTCACCGATCATTTCTTTGGGGGCAACACTGCCGTGCCACGCCATCTGCCCTGGAAAGAGCGCATCGACTGGTTCTGCTCGGGTTATGAGGACGCCCTCATTCAAGGACAGAAGATCGGGCTGGATGTGTTCTTTGGCTGGGAGCAGACCTTCGACGGGGATGATTACCTCGTGTACGGGCTGGACAAGGCCTACATGCTGGCCCACCCGGACATGGAGCACTGGAGCCGCAAGGAGCAGTACGAAACCGTTCATGCTGCCGGCGGATGCGTCATTCAGGCGCACCCCTTCCGGATGCGGGGCTACATTTCAGCCATCCATCTGGGCGACCGCTTTGCCGACGGCGTCGAAACCGCCAACGCAGGCAACACCCCCGCGCAGGACGCCTACGCGCGCCACTTTGCCCTGCAGCACGGTCTGTATCAGACCTGTGGCTCGGATAACCACCGGAGCCATGAGGGCTCGTCGATCTTTGGCGTGGGCCTTGACAGCAGACTGGGCAACATCCATGACTGGGTGCGCCATGTGCTGGCGAGAAGGCCGCTGACGATGTCCGGCATTCCCAATGGGCGCTGGGCCTCGGCGGCGCAGGAGCCGCTGATCCGCACCTTCCGGATGAACGAACGCAACGAGCGCGTGGAGATGACCGGAGACTGGCGGACGTGGTGACAATCGGCCTTTTCCCGGAAACACGAAAATACAAACAGAAAACTTTCCTTCCCGCCTATGTTGTGCTATGATAAGGTGTAATCTTCCGCAAGGAGGTTTTGTTATGAACCGCACCTACATCCCTGCGGGCTATGAGCCCAAGCTGTCCCTGTACGAAACCCAGGCGGCCATCAGCCTGATCAAGCGTACCTTTCAGGATCGTCTGGCGCAGGCGCTGAACTTAAAGCGCGTCTCGGCGCCCTTATTCGTCGAACCATCCAGCGGCCTGAACGACGACCTGAACGGCGTCGAACGTCCCGTCACCTTCGATATTCCCGCCGCCAAGGTGGACGCGCAGGTTGTGCACTCCCTGGCCAAGTGGAAGCGCATGGCGCTCCACCGCTACGATATCTGGCCGGGCAAGGGCATCTACACGGACATGAACGCCATCCGCCGCGACGAGGAGCTGGATAATCTCCACTCCATTTACGTCGATCAGTGGGACTGGGAGAAGGTCATCACCCGTGACATGCGTACCATGCAGACCCTCAAGGATACCGTACGCGATATCGTCCGCTGCATTTATGAGGCCTCGCTGGTGGTGAACGGGCGCTATCCCAAGCTGCGCACCCAGCTGCCGGAGGAGGTCACCTTCATCACATCCGAGGAGCTGCTCCAGCTCTACCCCGACAAAACCCCCAAGGAGCGCGAAAACCTCTTCGTGCGCGAGCATCCGGTGACTTTCCTGATGCAGATCGGTCACAAGCTGTCCAATGGCAAACCCCACGATGGCCGCGCGCCGGACTATGACGACTGGATGATGAACGGAGATCTGCTGTATTACTGCCCGGTGCTGGACTGCTCCATCGAGCTGAGCAGCATGGGCGTGCGTGTGGACGCCGAGACCCTCGACAGGCAGCTGACGATCGCCAACTGTGATCATCGCCGCAGCCTCAAGTTCCACAAGATGCTGCTGGAGGGCGAGCTGCCCCTGACCATCGGCGGCGGCATCGGCCAGAGCCGTCTGTGCATGCTGCTTTTGGGCAAGGCGCACATCGGCGAGGTGCAGTCGTCCATCTGGGATATGGATACGCAGGCAAAGTTCAAGGAAGCAGGGATCACGCTCCTGTGATTTGGGAGAGCCGTTTCATGCGGCTCTCTTTTTTTGTTTCGTTTTTATATCTTTTATTAAATTTGTGTTATGCGTTTTTTTTTTTTTGAATTTTAGATGACAAACGATAACATCTGTGCTATACTGATGAACAGGAAAATTTACCATCTAACTTCCAGCTACATGAACATCATAAGGAGGATGACCCATGAAGAAATCCCTTTTGGGAACCCTGCTGATCCTGGCAGCACTTTTGTGTCTGTGCACGGGCAGCGCTGCCGCGGAGTGTGTAGAGCATACAATCAACTGCACCGACCCCACCACCTGCACGTACTGTGGCGCAACAGTTGCAGACAGCTCAGCGGTCAGCATTATCCATGATTTTTACGCTTTCACCCTTGACGCGCAGTATTGTCAGGTGCGGTGCCATAACTGCGACTGGACAGCCGAGGTACAGGAACATCGAACCTACTGCGATATGGGAACCACCTGTTCCAGCTGCGAGGCGGAAGGCGTCATCATTGAAGAGGACAACGTGTACCACTACCATGAATATGTCGACCTTGGCACGCAGCATCAGCAGGTGTGTCCGCGATGCGATTACAAGGGCGAACCGGAAGATCATGAAACGGTTTGCACTAATTCTCCGGATTTCTGTTGGATTTGCGGTCTGTACGGTGTAACCATCACGGCAGAGAACATCATCCACAATGGCCAGTATGTCAGCGTCGGCGCGCAGCATCAATACCAGTGCCTCTACTGCGACTACAAAGAAGATGAGCTGTCTGATCATTTCGCCTACTGCAACGCTCCCACCACCTGCGCTCTCTGCTACGCTACAGGGCTGACCATTCCGAATGATCATATCTATCACCGCACTTATTATACCAATCTTGGCACGCAGCACCAGGCGCTTTGTGCAAATTGCGATTACAAGGAAGAGGCGGAAGAGCATCGCGTATACTGCAACACCCCCACCGTCTGCAGTATCTGCAAGGTAACGGGGTTGACCGTTTCTGCTGATGATCTCTATCATTACGGTTCTTATGTCGATCTTGGCACGCAGCATCAGGGCCAGTGCAACTACTGCGACTACAAGACAGAAGCAGTGGATCACTATGTCTATTGCACTGATCAGTCCAGCTGCTACGCTTGCGGCGCCACCGGTTTTGAGATCACCTGGGAAAACCGCTACTGCCGTGGGCCGATCACCTTCCTTTCCTACACCGAAACGGATGACACTTTCTCTTGTGCCGCCTGCGGTGAAACCTACACCGAGCCGCACAACTTCGATGAGGATGGCAAGTGCGCCTGCGGCTACGCCAAGCCCACCGTCGTCCCCGGCGACACCAGCGGCGACGGCGTAACCGACATGCGCGACGCCCTGCGCCTGCTGCGCTCCATTGCGGGCTGGGACGTGGAAATCAACGATAAGGCCGCCGACGTAAATGGCGACGGCTCCGTCGACATGCGCGACGCCCTGAGACTGCTTAGGTACATCGCTGGCTGGGATGTGACGCTGAATTAAGCGCGGTCCCGCATGCAGATATCAGGGCGCATGGCTGAGTGTTCCTGAGCAGGGAGAGATTCGCAAGGGTCTCTCCCTGATTTTGATTAAAGCAGCAGATACAAATTGCACGGGTTGGCAAATACACAAATCCATGCTATAATATGGTGTGAATTGGTAATACACTCAAATTTCACAACCATGTTATTAGGAGGACAAAACCATGAGGAAACGTTTTTACCTCCCCCTTCTGGTTCTGACCACATTGCTGTGTCTTTGTTCGAGCAGTTCAGCTGCTGAAGGGTGTGAACACCGCGCTGTCTGCACAGCGCCAACCGTATGCATCAGCTGCGGCGCTGAAGGTTTGACCAGCGATGAAGTTTCCTATTTCCAGCACAATATGGTCTACACCAATCTCGGTGCGAGACACGAAGGCAAGTGCACCGACTGCAGCTACACAGAAGCCCCCGACGTTCATTATGGTTACTGCACGCCGCCCACATGCTGGAGCTGCGGCCCCGTGGATGCGCTGGAACCACTTTTTATCTACCATAAAAATATAGAATTCAAGAATTTGGGCGATCAGTGCCAGGGCACCTGCGTGGACTGCGGCTACGCTTATGAAGCCCAGCCCCACTGGCTGATCTGCCCCGATTTTGATAATTGCGGCAGATGCGGCGCGACGGGACTCAACGGCTCGCGGGAGGAGGCTGACCATTACGACACCACCTCCACCGACGAAGGTGAAAGCCACCGCGAAACCTGCAATGACTGCGGCTACAGCTACACGGAGTATCATTGGGGTGAATGTACAACCCCCAATAAGTGTTTCATCTGTATGCTGACAGGGGTGACCATTCCGGAAAACAGACTCCTGCATAATCACCCCGAGGATGTCCCTGACTACGACGCCACGACCCACACCTTCACCTGCCTGGCCTGCCAGCAAGTCATCACCGGAGAGCACGAGCCTTCCAGCGATGATTCTTCCACCTGCTGGCTGTGCAAGCATGTCATCGGCACCAGCGCCCGCGTCCCCGGCGACACCAGCGGCGACGGCGTAACCGACATGCGCGACGCCCTGCGCCTGCTGCGCTCCATTGCGGGCTGGGACGTGGAAATCAACGATAAAGCCGCCGACGTAAATGGCGACGGCTCCGTCGACATGCGCGACGCCCTGAGGCTGCTTAGGTACATCGCTGGCTGGGATGTGACGCTGCAATAATTCACAATGCAGAAAGGCAAACTCACGATGAAACGATTTGTAGTCATTATTCTGTCTGCGCTATGTCTAATGGGATGTATGGCATTTTCCTCTGCAGAATCGGATGCAGGTGTAACGATCACGCTGGATAAGCAAACCGTAGCCGCTGGCGAATCCATTACCGCAACGATCGAATGCTCTGTTTCCGGGGCCGTGTTTGTCGGTTGGAAGATACACGACGGTGACACCGAGGAAGTTCTATACCAGTATCTTCTGGCAGAAAGCACCTATCTTGCCACACCAATGTACGGTGACCTGATCACCTGTTATGTCATGAAAAATGGTGATATTCTTGCCAGTGCCTCCGCCACCATCACAGGCGAATCCGTCAACGAGCCCCTGCAAGTCACTTTCTCCTTTGATAAGCAGGAGGGGAAAATCAACGAGCCGGTGACCGTCACCTATGAAATTACCGGCGGAACAGGAATTGACGAATCCCTTTTTGTCATCTGGGAAGAGATGACGCTCTCAAGCATCTTGTCAAGCGAAACCGTATATCTCAATGGACCGCGTAACGGATCGCTGACCTTCACGCCGACTCAAGGAATGCGCCTGGTCGTCAGCTTCTATCTGAAAGATTCGGAAAACGATATTCAGGTTGTAGATGAAATTTTTGTTTTCAACCCATCAAGCATTCTTCCTCTTGAAGTTACCGGAACCCTTGATGAAACTGCTGTCATCGGCGAGCCTGTTACTGCTACATACAAGATTCAATTTGGTACGTATACCGGTGATTCCTTCTACGCGATGTGGGCCATCGACAATGGCGATGATGCGCTTTACTACCACAAGGTTCCTCTCAGCGAGCGTTCCGGAACATTAACCTATACACCAATGTTTGGTCAAATGCTTACCTTTCACATCTTTGCCGCTGATGACACCTTCAATGCCAGTGCTTACAGCAGCTGCAGCCTTACAGGGGATGCACTCATCACACCAGCACTTGTCACCGTAAGCATGGAGACAAGTACCGCAGTCATCGGTCAGCGCGTCGATGCCGCCTACGATATTACAGGCGGTAGTGAGGGGCAGATTTGCACAGCCACATGGAACACTCTGCAGGATGGCAGTATTCTATCGCAAACAACAATTCCGCTGACTGACCTTCACGGTGTTCTCAGCTACACGCCAACTGAAGGCAACCAATTAAAGCTGACCATTGTGGCCAGCAATGCATATTATGACGTTCGCGATGATGCCACGATTGATATCGGTCCTGCCCCCACTCGCCTCCCCGGCGACGTCAACGCCGACGGCACCGTCAACATGCGTGACGCCCTGACCCTGCTCAAAAAGCTGGCCGACTGGGATGTGACCATCAACCAGTCCAATTCGGACGTGAACGGCGACGGCGCGGTCAATATGCGCGATGCGCTGACGCTGCTTAAGTATCTGGCAGGCTGGGATGTAACGCTGAATTAAGCGCGGTTTCGCATACGGTACCAGGGGTGCATGACTGTGCATTCCTGGTCAGGGAGAGCTTTACAAAGGGTAATGTCAGTAAGTTAACGAGCAGCCACCTCATCAGTCTGCGCGAAGCGTGGAGTTGGACGAGGTGGCGCCCTTTTAGCTCATTTTTATGTCATATATTAAATTTATATTGTGCGTTTCTTTGAATTTTTAATGACAAGCAGTGACATACATGCTATAATATGGTTCAGATGGGTCGATCACTCAAATTCCACAACCATGTTATAGGAGGACAAAACCATGAAGAAAAATCGTTGTCTCGTCTTTTGGGTGCTGACGGTATTGGCATGCCTATGTGTTATTGTCGCAGTGGCGGAAGAATGTCCACATGAAAATGGCAGTTACGAAGATTATGGCTACGGTCATGAGTATTGGTGCCATGACTGCCATCGTGTGCTCCGCAATGATCACGAGAGTCATTGCGCCTCGCCCGACGTCTGCATCATCTGCGGTTTGGAAGGTGTCAAAGTCTACGCAAACCGCGTCATCCATTCAGCGCCCGAATATGTTGATCTGGGCAAAAAACATCAGCTGCAATGCCGTGACTGCGGTTACGCCGACGATGCGGAAATGCACTGGGGAGTCTGTACTGCGCCTACCATCTGTACAGATTGCGGGCTTGAAAATGTCACCATTGCCGAGCACTGCTTATCGCACGATTTTTACATGGCCAACCTCGGAGATTATCACCAGGAGCTGTGCCATGACTGCAGCTACCAGGGCTGGGCCTCACGCCATGCTGTGGTTTGCACCGACGGTTCTCCCGCCTGGTGCAGTGATTGCGGAAATGAGGTTTATGTTTCAGAGCAAACTGAAGGCTTTCACGCTGATGTAGTCATAGGTTACACAGCCGAATATCACCTTTGGACTTGCATCGCATGCTTCGCGTCAGGTGAACCAGAACCACATTACATCTGGTGCGACTTACCCACCATGTGTGCATATTGCAATGCCCCTGTTGAAGAGATACAGGTGGCAGAAGTGTTCCATTCCGTTGAGGCTACCCCATCTAACTTCACCTTCACAGACACGAATCATACCTTCACCTGTGACGAATGTCATGAGAGCATCACCGAGCCTCACGACCTCTACTTCTACTATGGCAAGGAGGACGAGTGTTACTGCGGCTATGTGAAGTCCTCAGAAACCCGCCTCCCCGGCGACGTCAACGCCGACGGCACCGTCAACATGCGTGACGCCCTGGCGCTGCTCAAAAAGCTGGCTGACTGGGATGTGACCATCAATCAGTCCAATTCGGACGTGAACGGCGACGGCGCGGTCAACATGCGCGATGCGCTGACGCTGCTTAAGTATCTGGCAGACTGGGATGTGGTATTGAAGTAATTACACACCCTCTTCACAGATGTAACATTTCGGGTTTTCTACAATAAATAGTCTACAAAAACATGCCATCATCTTGACGTTTCCTTTTTCTGCATGGTATAATAGCAAAGAGTAGTTTTACTGTTCCATTATACCATGCAAAGGAGATGGATACCTTGCGTACCAATAACCTTATGCTGCGCGTTGCGCTGCTTGTATGCATCATGCTGTTGCTGCTGGGCTCTGCCCTTGCTGCCGAAACAGATGATTTCACCTTCTCCCTCAACGGCGACGGCACTGCCTATGCCGTGACCGGTTATACCGGCAGCGCAAGCAGCGTCACCGTACCGGACTGGTATGAGGGTCTGCCGGTAACCGCCATTGGCGACGGCGCTTTCCAGGGCAACACCGCGATCACCAGCGTGTCCCTGCCCAGCAGCATCACCCGCATTGGCGCAAGCGCCTTCAAGGGCTGCACCAGCCTGAAGACGGTCTCCTCCTACACCGCTGCCAGCGAGCCGCCGGTGGTTGACACCCGCGTTCCCGGTGATGTGAATGACGATGGCTCGGTCAACATGCGTGATGCGCTGGCCCTGCTCAAGAAGCTGGCCGACTGGGACGTGACCATCAATGAATCCAATTCCGATGTCAATGCTGACGGCACCGTCAACATGCGCGATGCTCTGACCCTGCTCAAGTTCCTGGCCGATTGGGATGTTGTCCTCAAGTAAGCGCACCTAAGAGAGGAACAGACGTATGAAGAAGATTTTAAGCCTGATCCTGCTGCTGAGTGTGCTGCTATCCAGCCTGTCCTTCAGCGCACTGGCGGACAGCGACCAGATCCCCATGGACGAGGTACCTGCCGAGCTGCAAGCCCTGTTCGAGGCCGAGATGGCCGAGGCTCTGAAAAACGCCCGCTCCCGCGCCCCTGAATCCAACGGCGCAAACTTCATTGACCGCGCCAGCTTCAACGGCTATGTGGGCTCGAAGGCCGACGGCTACCTGACGGTGGATTATACCATCAGCGACTCTATGGTCACCGTTGGCGAAACGGTTTCCTTCGAGGTGCTACTTGACAGCTTCAACCCCCCCATCGTCTACATCGTTGGCGGTGTAATCATGGACGAAAACTTTGAAAGCACCGGCGAAATCGCCACCAAGAGCTATGAGACCGCCTCCTCCCCGCACAGTAAGGGTTGGAGCTACACGCCCAAGAAGGCTGGCTATTTCAATTTCGTATTCGTCGCCATGGACAACCTTGGCTGTATGGTCGCCGTCACCACCAACACCGTGCAGGTCAGCGAGGAAGGCGATACCCCTGTTTTCCGCAACATCGCCATTGATGGCACGCTCGGTGCAACGCTGACCCTGGATGCCACAGAAATCACCGCAGGCGAAACCATCACCGCCGAGTGCCACTTCACCTGCGAGACCGACCCCGTTGTCTACGCCGCCGGATGGACGCTCTACGATGCTGATCACAACACGCTGGACACGCTGGAATTCTCCGACGTCTGCTATGCCGTGGAGGGCGAGACGCTCACCTTCAGCTACACGCCCACGCAGGCAGGCGAGGCGCTCTTCCTGGTCGTCGCCACCGATGGCGAGGGCAATCAGATCGTGATCAACAGCCCGCACATCCCCGTTGCGGCTTCTGCTTCCACCCGTATCCCCGGCGACGTGAATGATGACGGCAGGGTCGACATGCGCGACGCCCTGGCCCTGCTCAAAAAGCTGGCCGATTGGGATGTGACCATCAACGAGTCCAACTCCGATGTCAACGGCGATGGCGCGGTCAATATGCGTGACGCGCTGACGCTGCTCAAGCACCTTGCAGATTGGGACGTAACGCTGAAGTAACTCCCCCTCCCGTGTTTGTACAAGAGAGGAAGCAGTCATATGAAGCAAGTACTCCGCACCTCATTTTCGACGCTTTTTCTACTACTTATATTGACACTGCTTTGCCTGGGCAGCACCGCATTGGCACAGAGCAATTCCGTCTACTGTGATTCATGCGAAAATGACGAACCTTTGACACCGCAATATGATGCGAACAGTCATCTGTACGTCTGCGAACTCTGCGGCAGCGAGCGGCGCGGCCTGCACTGGGGCTTCTGCGACCAGAAGGATCTGAGCCAGTGCGTCGAGTGTGCCGCTGAGGACGTCATCCTTGATGAGCTTTTTCATCAGGAGTGGGTTCTGGGCTATGATACCTACTATCACTGGCCCACCTGTGCGCATTGCGGCGCCATGAACTGGGAGGAGACCAGCGAGCACTCTGCCACTTGTCCCGATTTGACCACATGCACCGTGTGCGAGGTAGAAAACATCGTCGCCACAAGCATCAACCACGACTGGGATGACCGAATCGTCGAGGGTGACGAAACCCACCATTGGATTCGCTGCACAGCCTGCAGCACGATCGTGCTGGATCCAGTGCTGCATAAAAGTGACTGTACCAATCCAACGGTATGCAGCTGGTGTGACATGACAGATGTTACCTTCGCCAGCGTCGATCACGATTTATTCACTAGAGGATACATTCGCCTCAGCGACACCCATTGCCAGCCTGTCTGCGCCGACTGTAACGAACCCAAGGATGAGCCGCAGCCGCATTGGGCTGACTGCACAGCCCCTGACACCTGCACCTACTGCGACAGCACCGGAATTACTGCCGCCGTTCTGCTGCATGATTACAGCGACGAATGGTCTCACAATGATACGGAGCACTGGTATGCCTGCCTGTATTGCGATGCCAGGTATGATGTTGGTGCGCACGAAGCATACTCGTGCAGCAATATCACCACCTGCACGATTTGTGATGCAGCAGATATCACCACCAGCCGCGTCCACGTTCACCGAGGCTACCTGGAAGGCTACGACAACACCCATCACTGGGAAGAATGCAGCTATTGCGGCGCCATGATCTACCACAACCGGCACACCGCCAAATGTACCGATCCTTCCAGATGCATTTCCTGTGAGGCCCGCAACGCGGACTGCGTTACGCAGCACGTTTATGAGATCTATTCACCAGGTGAATGGGCAAACATGGGCCCGATTTTCTCTGATGAGCGAGGGCACTGGTGGGTCTGCGCGGGCTGCGGCGATGAAACGCCTCGGGATCATGATTACGATGAAGACAGCGTCTGCACCGTCTGCAATTACAAGCTTGAAACCTCCCTTGCCCGCATCCCCGGCGACGTGAATGATGACGGCAAGGTCGATATGCGCGACGCTCTGGCCCTGCTCAAAAAACTGGCCGATTGGGATGTGACCATCAACGAGTCCAACTCCGATGTCAACGGCGATGGCGCGGTCAACATGCGTGATGCGCTGACGTTGCTCAAGTACCTCGCGGAGTGGGATATAGAACTGAAATAATCCTGCACAAAGGAGGAATTACGTCACATGAAGCGAATTGTCTCTACACGCTCTTTGCCGCATTTGTTCCTTTTGCTGGCACTGGTGCTGCTCTGCCTGGGCGGCACTGCACAGGCAGAAACTACCGCAACCGGCACCTACACCACCGAGGATTACTGCTGGACGTGCGACAAAGAGGTTGTTTTCACCGGATACTACAACGCCGAAAAGCACTGGGAAATCTGCCCTGAATGTGGCGATGAATGGTCAAGCTCGCACAGCGTTTACTGTCATGCTCCCACCGTTTGCGCCTCCTGTCCCGCCACGGATATCGTGTATGACTACCTGGAGCACAACTCGTGGACGATGCTTCACGACGAGTACTACCACTGGGAGGCCTGTGCCCACTGCCACGAGCGTATGGAAGTCCTGTACGGTCACACCGGCAGCTGCGATGCCCCAACCACCTGCATCTACTGCGGCGCCCAGGACATTCTTGCACAGGATATCGAGCACGACTATGATGCCGAGGTCGATCAATACGATCAGACGCATTGCTGGACAGAATGCACACTGTGCGGCGAGATTACCTGGAGCAAAATTGAGCACGCCAGCTACTGCGATACCCCCGCAGTCTGCACATACTGCGATCAGACGGGTGTGACTATTTCTGAAGTCAAGCATGGCTGGAGTTCTGATTACGCTTGGATCAGCGAAACACAGTGCCAACTGATCTGCGATGAGTGCGGCGTAGCCAAAGAAGAGCCCCAGGCGCATGTTGCCGACTGTGCCACCCCGGATTACTGCAAGAACTGTAATACGAAAGGCGTCATTGCGGAGTATTCGCATCAGGTTGACTATGACACCTGGAATCACGATGCAACGGAGCACTGGCGTCCCTGCAAGAATTGCGGCGAAAAGACCGATAGCTACGAAAACGGAACGCACATCGCCAATTGCGGCACACCTACGGTCTGCACTGAATGCAAAGCAACCGATATTACAGCCGCAGAGCTCAATCACCGCGATTACTCCGAGGAATACGACAACACCCATCACTGGTACTACTGCGGTGTCTGCCATGCGGAACAGTGGCGTGAACGTCATGAGGCAGCCTGCACCTCCCCCACCTCCTGCTGGTATTGCGACGCAGAAAATGTCGATTGCATCGTCTGGCACACCAACGTGAACTTTGACGACGGCGGCCCCAACTTCGAAGGCCCGGTGTTCTCCGACGAAAACGGCCACTGGTGGGTTTGTCCTGACTGCGACGACAGGACGCCCTACGACCATGAATACGACGAGAACGGCATATGTGACGTGTGCGACTACGAGCGCCCGCCAGCCCCGCCCCGCGTTTCGGGCGACAGCAACGGCGACGGTTCCGTCAACATGCGCGACGCCCTGGCCCTGCTCAAAAAGCTGGCCAACTGGGATGTAACCATCGATGACTCCAACTCCGACGTAAACGGTGACGGCGCAGTCAACATGCGCGATGCGCTGGCGCTGCTCAAGTACCTCGCGGGCTGGGACATCACCCTTCAGTAAGCGATGATTGAATGAGGCAGTGCGATGGCGGAAAGAGTTTCATCAGCGCTGCTGCCGTGTCAATCGGCGATTACTAAAGTAACGGTAATTTCAGGCTCTGCCTGATATTATAATTTGAATGGAGGTTCTATCATGAAGAAGATCCTTTCTCTGGTACTGTGCCTGATGCTCCTGTGTCTGGCCGGCACCGCGCTGGCTGCTGAATACCAGCCCGGCGACACCGTGACCGTAACGGTCAGCGTTTCCTCTGCCAATGGCGCTGTTGGCGCTACGATCAAGGTTTCTGGCGACACCGCTGGCCTCGAATTCGTGAGCGCTGCTGCCAGCGTGTCCGGTGTTGCTCCCAGCGGCAACGGCGGCAGTTTCGCCGTCTATTCTTCGGACTTCGTCACCCCCATGTCCGGCACCATCGGCACCGTGACCTTCAAGGTCAAGGATTCCGCCGCTGCTGGCGATTACAAGATTTCTGTCTCCTGCACCGAGGCTTATGACGCCAACGATGCCGCCGTCTCCATGAGCGTCTCCGGCAGCACCACCGTCACCGTCAAGGCCAAGGCCTGCACCGAGCACACCTATGACGAGGGCAAGGTCACCACTGAGCCCACCTGTGCGGCTGAGGGCGTGAAGACCTTCACCTGTACCGTGTGTAAGGAAGCCACCAAGACCGAGGCCGTCGCCAAGGCCACCGAGCACACCTGGGACGAGGGCACCGTGACCACCAAGGCCACCTGTAAGGCCGAGGGCGTGAAGACCTTCACCTGTACCGTGTGTAAGGAAGCCACCAAGACCGAGGCTATCCCGGTTGACGCGACTGCCCATACCCCCAGCGAGGATTCCGTGACCGTTGAGCCCACCTGCACCACCGACGGCTCCACCACCGGCAAGTGCAAGGACTGCGGCGCTGAAATGGACAAGGTCGTCCTGCCCGCCACCGGCCACAAGTGGGACGAGGGCACTGTGACCACCGCCGCTACCTGCGAAGGCAAGGGCGTGAAGACCTACAAGTGCCAGAACACCGGCTGCACCGAAACCAAGACCGAAGAAATCGCGGCTCTGGGTCACAAGTGGAATGACGGTGAAGTCACCACCAAGGCCACCTGTAAGGCCGAAGGCGTGAAGACCTTCACCTGTCAGAACGAGGGTTGCACCGTCAAGACCAAGACCGAGGCTATCCCGGTTGACGCCACCGCGCACACCCCCAGCGCCGACTCCGTGAAGGTTGATCCCACCTGTACCGTCGATGGCTACGTGACTGGCGTCTGCGCTGATTGCGGCACTGAACTGGACAAGGAAGTCCTGCCCGCCACCGGCCATGACCTGGACGAGGGCAAGGTCACCAAGGAAGCCACCTGCACCGCCGATGGCGAGAAGACCTACTCCTGCTCCAAGTGCGATTACACCAAGACCGAAAAAATCGATGCTCTGGGCCACAAGTCCGACGAGGGCAAGGTGACCAAGGAAGCTACCTGCACCGAGAAGGGCGAGAAGGTCTACACCTGCACCGTCTGCAACGAGACCATCAAGACCGAAGAGATCGCTGCCCTGGGCCACAAGGACGATGGCGGCAAGATCACCAAGGAAGCCACCTGTACCGAGAAGGGCGAGAAGGTTTACACCTGCACCGTCTGCAACGAAGTCGTGAAGACCGAAGAGATCGCCGCTCTGGGCCACACCCTGGGTGACTGGGTCGTGATCGTGCCCGTGACTCCCGAGGAGCCCGGTCTGGAAGGCCGCTTCTGCTCCGTGTGTAACGCCGAAGACCCCATCGAGACCAAGGTGATCCCCAACGCTGTGTGGTATGACATGACCGTGTGCTCTGTCGGCCCGCACTTCCGCGATCTGACCACCCTGACCAGCCGCTGGGATATGTTCACCCCCATCGATATCTCCGCTGACGGCGTGCAGACCTACGACCTGATCGCTGGTGACACGCACATCATCGGTACCGTGACCGTGACCGTTGCCGAGGGCAATGTGACCGTCACCTATGACCTGGTGAACAAGAACATCATCCTGGACGGCGAGTTCCTGACCATCCTGCCCAGCCTGAGCGCTGTGGAGACCCTGGATCAGGGCAAGCTGACCGCCTACACCTTCGGCGAGCCCATCAGCATCGCTGATCAGCTGGCTGGCGACACCAAGGTGCTGCTCTACATCCGCAACGAAGTCCGTTATCGCGATGACATCCTGGGCCTGAAGGACTTCTACCACAAGAATCCCCAGTACGTGAAGTACGTTGAGGAACTGAAGGGCCTTATGGACTAATCCAATCCCTGGAGGGCTGCCGGTTTATGCCGGCAGCTCTTTTTGCGTCTTGAATTTACAATGTAAGTGCAACAGCCAAAAGAAATAGTGACTCAAAGAGGAAACTCCTTTAGAATAGTGTTTGCGGACAACTACGAAAGGAGCAACTCAATGAGCCACTACCAACATCTTAGCATAAAAGAGCGGGA
>JAFUOR010000082.1 GCA_017481825.1 Clostridia bacterium | reverse complement strand
TTTCCATGATGCGTCCTCCTTTGTTATGACGGAAGAATCTCCACCGTTACATTTTCCATCTGCAGGCCGGTGGTGTTGTGGGCCTGCATACCATATTTCCCCTTGGCGTGGACATTGCGCAGCGTCAGGTTCTCCACCGGGCTTTCGGGAAGCCCCGCAATGAAGATCGCGTTGCCGCCCACCGTCTCCAGCGAAATGTTCTGGAAGGTGATGTTGCGGAAGACCGGCGTGCCTTCGTCCACCGGCAGAGGATGATCGTGATCGACCTCATCCAGGCTGTAAAACATGTCCACATTGATGCCGCCCCGGAACCACCTGCAGTCCTGGTGCTCCGGGTCATGGTTGACCAGCGTGAGGTTGTCGTAGAGCGCGTTTTCGATGACGTTGCCGCGGCCTCTCGGGGCCTTGATGCTGCCCACACTGAAGGAGTCGGTGAAGGAGCAATCCTGCACCAGCACGTCCCGCACACCGCCGGACATTTCGCTCCCCAGCGCCACGCCAAAGCCATTACGGAAACGGCAGTTGCTGATCCGCACCCTCTCCGAGGGCCTGGCGGCAGCACGCCCTTCAGCGTCACGCCCGGATTTGACAGCGATGCAGTCATCCTGACTGGCGATCAGGCTGTTGACGATGTTCACGTCCATACAGGAGTCCGGGTCGATACCGTCACCGTTGTAAATGCCAAGGACATGGCCTTCTTCATCATATTTGCTGTGCAGGCTGATGCCGTTGATGCTGACCTGATTGCAATAAACCAGGTGCAGGCACCAGGCGGGGGACTCGCGGATGGTCACGCCATGGATATAGACCCTGTCCGTGTTGGCAATGTAGATATTGCGTCCCCGCACCCCGGCCTTTTGCGCCAGCTGTTGATGAAAAAGCGGTCTTGCATTGGCCTTGATGAGCCCCTGGCCGGTGATCTTCACATCGTGCAGGCGTTCCGCGCCTTCCACATAGCCGTTGCGCAAGGGCGTGCAGTTGATGAGGGCGGCATACATGGGCTGCTTCCGGCCTTCAAAATGACCGGGAATGACGGGGTAATCCGCGGCATCCTCGCTGCCAAGGAGGACGGCGCCGTCAGCAAGATGCAGGGTCATGCAGCTTTTGAGGAACAACGCACCGGTGCGGAATACGCCGCTGGGAACGAGAACCGTGCCGCCTGGAGGGCAAGCGTCAATCGCAGACTGAATGGCAAGGGTATTGAGCGTTTGCGCATCTCCTTTAGCGCCGTGGTCGGCAATGCTGAGAACATGCCCCGTTTCTACTGTGGTCACGGCAACAGGAGCAGTTGTAGCGCCATCGCCGCCGTTTTCGAGGATCTCCGTGATCTGGAAAGTATACGCCGTGCCAGGTTCGAGGCCGGTCACGGTGTGGTCAGTGACGTTTATCTTCTCTGCAGGCTCCCCATTGATGAAGATCTGATATGCTACTACTCGCTGATTGGTGGAGGACTTGTTCCACAACAGCAGCACAGACGTTGCGGTCACTCCTTCCGGTGGGATGATCAGAATGAAATGCTGATCGCTCATTGTTCTACTCCTTCTTTCAGGCTGAAATTGGTGACCGTCATCGCTGCACCCGTGTTCTCCCGGCTGGTCACGTAAAGGCCAAAGACGACACCGACGAAGCACTTCCCCGCAATCTCCACAGAAAGGAAGCGGGTGCTGGTCCGTCCAAGCAGAAGGTATTCGCCGTCCAGCTGATAGTAAAAAGAATACTTTTCCTTGTCCGATACCACCTTCAGCTGGATCTTATCTTCCGCCAGCTGCACATGGCTGATGATGTGATGGATGTCCTCCGCATGCTGGGTGAGGGTCAGCACCTTATCAAAGCCCAACGTACAGGTCACATTGAACATGCTGCTTAGCCGCAGAGCAAGACCTGCTTCGTCGCCGGGCTTGATCGCATTGAAGGTAAACGTAACGTCAAGCATGCAGTCAAACCCCGGATGACGAAGTGCCGCGAAGGTCGGCGCAGGGTCAGCAAGGGTATGGGACGTGCCGGTCAGCAGCATCATGCCAGGAAGCCTCCGGTGCCGGATCGGGTTCATCTGTCGCAGGAAAAGCCAGTTGGGCTCCCAGACTGTCTGCTGAAGGTCTGGGGAGAAAATGCTGCAAGGCAGCTGCCGGGCAAAGATTGGGCCCTCCTCCTTCAGCCTGGCAAAGTGCTCCTTGTTGGGACAAACAGGCCAGCCGTCGATCCATTTGATAGGTGTCAGGAAGGTCTCGCGACCAAGATGCCCCATGGTACGTCTCGCAAGCCGGACGGCCAGATGCACCATCCACCAGTTGCCGTGATGATCTTGAAAAAGATCGCCGTGCCCTGTGCAAAGCACCTCCCAGCTTGGATCGCATTCATTGGTCAGAATGGGATTGAAAGGGCAGCTCTCATAGGGCCCTGTGATGTGCTTGCTGCGGGCAATGGTGACTCTGTGCGTCCAGAAGGTGCCGCCCTCGGCAACCAGGAGATAATACCAGTCACCGATGTGATATATATGTGGCGCTTCCAGAAAATGAGCGCCGGTGCCAGACCAGAGCACATGGCGTTCACCGATGATCTCCCCGCTTTGCAGGTCGATGCGCTGGGCGGTGATGGCTTCCTGTTCAGGATCAAGGCGGTCGTTGGTGCAATACCAGGTTTCGCCGTTTTCGAAATAGAGAGAAGGGTCGATGCCGCCGATCTCCGGCAACCAGACAGGGGCCGACCATTCACCGCCAGGGTCCTTGGCAGTGACAATAAAGTTGCCGTAACCCTGCAGCGTGCTGGTGACGTAGAAGATACCTTCATGCCAGCGGATGGTCGGCGCCCACACACCGCCGGAATCCCCCACATCCGTCAGCGGGAATTCCTCCGGGCGCTGCAGGGCATTGCCGATCTGTTTCCAGTTGACAAGGTCGCGGCTGTGATAGATCGGAATGCCGGGGAAGTACTCAAAAGTGCTGGTGACCAGATAGTAGTCTTCGCCCTCCCGGCAGATGCTCGGGTCAGGGTTGAAGCCTGGTATGATGGGATTGCGGTATTGCATATCGATCCCCCCTCTGTATAAACAGACGCATGAAACTGATGCATGCAATATTCGCTCTAAGCGATGTGCAATCCTGCTTGGAAGGCTTTGATGAAATTTTAGCATCAAGAGAAATGCGGGGATTTCAAGGCTTTGACGGGTCAGGCAGAAATTTCGGCAAAGTGAAAAGCTAACAACGAAGTCTTACGGTAAAAATTTCTGCTTATTTACAAGGCACAGCGCTTTGTGCAAGAATAGATATAACATTGAACGCAAACGAAAGAGAGGGATTGACTTGCAAGAACGAATCATCCGCAAACCGATTTCCCATGGTACGCGGCTGAAAAAGTGGTGCCGCGCGGTGGTGGATAATCGCTGGCTGTATCTGCTGATCCTACCCGCGCTGGTCTACCTGATCATCTTCAATTACATGCCCATGTATGGTGTTCAGATTGCCTTCAAGAACTACAAGGCAGTGCGCGGCATCGCTGGCAGTGACTGGGTAGGCCTGAAGCACTTCAAGACCTTCTTCAATGCCTACTACTGCGGCCGCCTGATCAGCAACACCCTCATTCTGAATGTGCTCAGCCTGGTATTCTCCTTCCCGATCCCGATCGCCCTGGCGATCATCGTCAACACCATCCGCAATCAGCGGCTGAAG
>JAFUOR010000081.1 GCA_017481825.1 Clostridia bacterium | reverse complement strand
ACGATGGCTTCCTTGATCATAAAGCTCCCTCCTTATTCTGCGTTGATGAAGTTTTCGAGCATCTGCCGGCCGTCCGGGGTCATGATGGATTCGGGATGGAACTGCACGCCGCAGATGGGGTATTGACTGTGCTGCACAGCCATGATTTCGCCATCCGCCGTGAGCGCAGTGACCTTCAGGCACTCCGGCATGGTAGCGGGATCAGCGGCCAGAGAGTGATACCGGGCCACCAGCGCGACCTTGGGGCAGTTGCGGAACAACAGCGATTCCGTATCAAACGTCACCTGCGACTGCTTGCCGTGCATGAGCTGCTTCGCATAAGTGACCGTCGCGCCAAAGGCTGCGCAGATGGCCTGATGCCCCAGACACACGCCGAGAATGGGAATCTTCCCGCCCAGCCTCTTCACCACGCCAATGATCACGCCTGCGTCCTCCGGCCTGCCCGGGCCGGGGGAAAGGATGATGCGGTCAGGGGTAAGGGCGGCGATTTCATCCACCGTCATGGCATCGTTGCGGATGACGCGGATATCCGGGTCGATGGCGCCCACCAGCTGGTACAGGTTGTAGGAAAAGCTGTCGTAATTGTCGATGAGCAGGATCATGCGTCCGCCTCCTCTGCCTGCCGGAGGGCATTTACCACGGCCTTGGCCTTGTTGATGCACTCCTCGTATTCCTTTTCCGGCACGGAATCCGCCACGATTCCCGCGCCGCTGCAAACGAACACCTTGCCGTTCTTCTTGTAGGCGATACGAATAGCGATGCAGGTGTCCATGTTGCCGGTGAAGTCGATGTAGCCGATGGCCCCGCCGTAGATGCCGCGCTTGTGGTTCTCCAGTTCGCCGATGAGCTGGCAGGCGCGAATCTTCGGCGCACCGGAGAGCGTCCCGGCGGGGAGTACGGCGCTGATGGCGTCCAGCGCGTCGCAGTCCTGACGAATCTCTCCCCGCACGGTGGAGCCGATGTGCATTACATGGGAGAAGCGCTCAATGGAGTGGAGCGTCTCCACGGCCACCGTGCCAAATTTGCTGATGCGTCCCAGATCGTTGCGGCCAAGATCCACCAGCATGTTATGCTCCGCCAGCTCCTTCTCGTCCGCCAGCAGCTCGGCCTCAAGGGCCTTGTCCTCCGCCTCGGTTTTGCCGCGGGGACGGGTGCCTGCCAGCGGGAAGGTGTGCAGCACGCCGCGATCAAGCTTCACCAGCGTTTCGGGGGATGCGCCGGCAACCTCCGCATCCGTGCCGGAGAAATAGAACATGTAGGGCGAAGGATTCATCGTCCGCAGCATGCGGTAGGTGTTGAGGAGACTGCCCTCGAAGGGAGCGCTCAGCCGGTTGGACAGGACGATTTGAAAGATGTCGCCCTCGCAGATATGGTGCTTGGCCTTTTCGACCATCCGGCAGAATTCGCTTTTCTCAAACAGCGGCTTGACCTCGCCCAGCAGCCGTCCACAGGGCTCATGCTTCTTTTCACCATTTTTGAGCAGTTCCCGCAGCTGTTTGAGCTCCAGCGCCGCTTTGTTATAGCCGGTCTCGACGTCGTCCAGCGCCATGTTGACGATGAGGATGATCTTCTGCCGCACATGGTCGAAGGCTATCACCTTGTCGAACAGCATCAGGTCGCAGTCGCGGAAGGCTTCGCTGTCCAGCATGTCGGTTTTTGTGGAGGGCTCTGAGTACCCCAGATAGTCGAAGGAGAAGTAGCCCACCAGACCGCCGGTGAAGGTCGGCAGGTCATCGAAGCGCGGACTTCTGCAGTCGGCGAGGATCTGCCGCAAGTAGGCGGAGGGATCGTCCGTGCGGAAGCGCAGATTCCCGGCCTTCATCTCGCCGTTCATGCAGGTGATCTCCAGCTTTGGATCGAAGCCGAGGAACGTATAGCGGCCCCATTTTTCCTGCTCCGCCACCGATTCCAGCAGGTAGCAGTGGGTGGATACGTTTTTGAGGATGCGTAGCGCCTCGATGGGCGTGAGGACGTCCGAGAGCATTTCGCAGCTCACAGGGAGCATCCTGTATTCGCCGGATGCGGCGATGCGCCTGACTTCCTCGATACCGGGTCTGACCTTCATAACGACACCTCCAAACAAAAAGTTCCTCTGACTTCTGCCAGAGGAACGAAAAACGCCCCTGACAGAAATCCACTCTCTGTCAAGGACGAATAATACAAATATTATCCGCGATGCCACCTTGATTCACGGCCAAAACAGCCGTGCACTCAGCGAGGTACGATCATACCTCCGGCAACTGACGTATGCCCACACGTTGCAGAATACTCTGCGCTTCCGCACATTTGACTGCACCCTCAGCGGTCCATTTGATGATCTGCGTTTCACCCGACTCTCACCAACGCGGGCTCTCTGTGGATGCACAATCACCGTTATCTCCGCTTCAACGGTTTAACATAGTATACTACTAGATTGATGGGTTGTCAACCCTTTTTTGCTTTTTTTGCCCTGGGCTTCATCAGGAATTATCCTGAACGTCAAAGCGAGATGTAAAAAGGCTTCTCTCGCCATGGGGATACTGTAATCCCTGTAGCGGTAAAAAGAACAAATGCGATGGCATTGCCCATCGCATTTGTGAGTAACCACGACAGAGGCACTACTTTCTTGTAATCCGATGTATATTGAACTGAATTTCGATTTCGCCGCCCTTTTCGGGGTAAGGACTGTCGTTCTTTGATAGCTGACCACATCCTTGCTTGTCGATGATCTCCTGCACATAGCGGCAAATGATTTCAACATTTTCCTTGCTCTGCGTGCCATCGCCATGCCCTGTATGGGCGGTATAGCCCTGCTCCATGTAGCCGAGGATCAGCTTAGCGCTGTCCATCCACTCCTCCAAGGTAACCGCGCCCGGACGGTGCATCCAAAGATGAGGATTCACATTATCGCCTGTAAAAAGGAGCTTCGCTTCGTGGTCTATGAACATCACCGAGCCTGCGGTGTGTCCTGGAACGGATCTGACTTCAATCCTGCGTCCGCCCAGATCGAAAACGTCGCCATGCTTCAGGGGGAGTGCCTTGATTTTCTTTGATTTCTGGGCCTTGCCGCCGGAGCGCAGGATCGCCAGTCTGTTCAGAAGCGGATGCTCCAGCAGCCTGTTGAAGCGGGTGTTATCCTGTTCGTGCGCATAGAAATCACCGAACTGACGTGCACCGCCAGTGTGATCCGGATGCCGATGCGTCACAGCCACGGTAACGGGCTTGTCAGTCAGCCGACGCACGCACTCATTCAAATCTCCGGCTCCCCAGCAGGTATCGATCAGCAGTGCCTTTTCACTGCCGATGACCAGATAGCAGTTGGCGGCTCCGTTTTCATCAATGCGATAGGTGTCAGCGTGGATTCTTTCGACTGTATAGAACTGATCGACAGCAGCCATCATGCATCTCCTTCCTTTACGTTCACTGCAGTGGAGTTCCATTTGATCCCGGTACCAATGCGCCATTCGTCTTCGCTCAGGAACTGGCTGCATATATGGGCCATCTGCTCTGATGTTTCTTGATTTTCTCGCTGCATCCAGCCCAAAATGATGTTGAAGATGGAGCCGATCCAGGATAATACTCTGTAATATTCCACAGCCGAATTCACGTCGATCGCCTGAAGGTATTTCTCATTGACGGTCATCTGAAATTGATCCATCATCCCCGCCATCTGAATGATCTCGAACAAGGGCCTGATTTCCTGCACCTTTTCAAACAGGACGCGGTAGCTGCTCACCATGTTTTGCGTGGCCAATTCGATGGACAGCGCATCAACGATGGCCGTTGCAACCCGGTCGAAAATTTTGGTCAGAATATCCTGCTTGGAATTGTAGTTGCGATAGTATGCGGATCTGGATACACCAGCTTTGCGAATGATATCCATGATCGAAATGGAATCAAAATCATGATCCTTCATCAGCACGACCAGCGCCGCTTCAATGCACTCTCTGGTTAACTGATTGGACTCTTCGTTAGAGAGCCTGAGGGCGTTTCGCCGCTTCATCTCCGTCTGGCTTGCAGTTTCCGACAAGACAAATTCCTCCCATCTGTGTAGTCCGTGGCTGCATATGTTGACACACAGGTGTATCGGTGATACAGTTGTATCATCCTGTTCACTATAACAGGAAATACCTTAGCTGTCAACCCAGGAAAGGATGATAAGATGGAATTGTCTAATTACCCGGTCACATGGATCATCATGGAAGTCATGAGCGTTGTTCTGTTTGCTATGTGCATGAGGCATGCCCTGAACAGCGACCGCCCCAAGCACAAGATCTTTGAGCTGTGCTGCTTTGTTTTGGCTGCTGCCCTGTTTGAGCATGTTGGCGTGCTTGGCGGCAACTACTGGTACTCTCAGGAACGCTTTATGCGGTTCGGTCTGCTCCCGCTGAGCATTCTGCTGATCGAATCCGTCATCATGTACTCTGCTATGACGCTGTTCGAATACACCAATATGCCTAAGTGGAGCATCATCTGGTTTGTCGGCATTCTGTCCACCATTCAGGATATGACCATCGACCCGGTCTATGTGAATGATACCTACGTATTTAACGGCGTAGCGCAGGGTCACTGGAACTGGACGATCTATTACGACACCACGTTCTTCGGCATCCCCTTCTTCAACTTCTCCAGCTGGTTCTTCATGACCGGTATCTACGCAGGCATGATGCTCCTGGGCAGGCACCTCTACGACAAGAAGAAGAAGGAATGGATCGGCGCTGCTTACCCCTTCGTTTCTGCCGTGCTGCTGATCGTTGCGCTGGTGCCTACGGCCATCCTCTTGGTCAAGCCCGTGTACTCCGATAACAACACCTTCAAGTTCTGGTACGAACTGATTGCGCTGATCTTCAACTTCGCCTGCGCCATCGTGCTGATCGCAAAGAACTGGCAGAAGATGTCCCCCGTGAATCTCAAGAAGGATGGTATCGTGATCTTCGCGATCCCCGCGATCCTGCACCTGTATGATATCATCGTAGGTTTCGGTCTGGGCATCCAGCAGAGCTATATCCCCGTTGTGGTGTTCACCGCGATCCACATGGCTTATCTGATCGCAGTATACCTCAAATCCAAGAAAGCCATTGCGAAGTAACGCATCTGGATGAAGGGAAAAGAACCTGAAACTGACTTGTGAACAACGAAAATGTATATCCTCAAAACAATTCTCTTGATGGGTGTGATTTTTAAGGCTCCACGATCCTGAATGGGCCGCGAATTCATACTTATTAAGCCACACGACGAAGTACCTGAGAGAATCAGGTGCCTCAGACCATCAAGAAACCTCCAGCCCAATTGCGGTTGGAGGTTTTAGCCTATGTAAAGACCAATCTCCGGCTCAGCAACGGAACGGTAACAGAGTTAATCCGCCCATCCTCCACCATACAGGACATTACCGAAACGTTGCAGGCGAGAGCGCGTTTATCAGCATCCCGACGGAATGTTTCCTTACCGGCATGACCCAGACGCCGGAAGAAATGAGCGAAATCTGTCAAACACTCTTTTCGCTATGTGAAATCCCCGTTTACTCGGTTAAAGGAGCGGCAAAAGTGATGGTTAGCAGCAAAAATAAAAAATATCAGAAATTGTCATTTGCATGTCAGCGCGATGGGCTTACCCTTCGGGGAACGGAGTATCGTCCGAAAGGCGACCATCTCCCCATCGCCATTGTTTGCCACGGCTTTATGGCCAATCAAAAAACGGTGCAGCATTATGCAAAAATGCTTGCCCGCTTAGGATATGCTGCCTATTGCTTTGATTTCAGCGGCGGCTGTGTCATGATGGGAAAAAGCGACGGCAGAACGACCGATATGTCCGTTATGACGGAATGCAAGGATCTGAAAGCTGTCGTTGACTATGCCAAAATGCTGCCCTATACCAACGCCGAGGACATTACGCTGATGGGATGCAGCCAAGGCGGATTCGTATCTGCGCTTGTTGCCTCTGATCTCAAACAACAGGTGAAAAAACTGGTGCTGTTTTATCCTGCGCTCTGCATTCCAGATGACGCCAGAGCAGGGAAAATGATGTTTGCAAAATTTGATCCAAAGAATCTCCCGGATGTTATCAACTGCGGCCCTATGAAACTGGGCAAGTGCTATGTGTCCGACGTGCTTGATGTGGATCCCTTTGCGGAAATCAAAGGATACACCGGCGATGTACTGATCGTTCACGGAACTGCCGATAAGATTGTCCATACCAGCTATGCAAAGCGTGCGTATGAAACCTATTTGAGCAGAGAAACAGGTACGGTCAAGCTCCGCCTGATTGACGGCGGCGGACATATGTTTTCAAAAAAGCACGATCTTCTGGCAATGGACGAGCTGAATCAGTTCCTTGTGAAATGATGCCGGGCCGACACATGAGTATCAGCTGGTCATTGGACAGATGAAGAAGGCCGAGAGCGTGACTGAGGAACTGCTTTACAGCCAAGCGCACAAAAGCCGCCGGTTCATACCCGGCGGCTTTTCTGGACTCCGATCGACTGGCAGCAGGGAGACTCAGAATACGCACTCACTCTTATCAATACACTTTTCTTTGCCACAAGAATTTCATAAGATGATTGACCCGGCATCCGATCTGTATAACTGGCAGCACTTGTTTTCTCATGCGCGCAAAACACTTCAAGCCAACATGCGTGAGAAGACCCTACACCCAGAAATCGCACACTTAAATTGTCCGCCCCATACAATGAAAATGTACCGTTCATAGCTTTCTACCCTCAGATGCAGCAGGTAATCGTACCGCTTGCTGATGCATCAAGAGGAGAAAGAAAAAGCACATTCTTTGTCTGAAGTAGCTTTGCTTGACAGTGTTGCAGATTGCGCTTGAGCGGCATCGATTTGTAACAAACCATATACAAGAAACGAATCATTGAGGTGGGATTTTGATGAATGACTATCATTATCCTCACAACAGAAATGGTAGTGAAAGGTTTGAAGATAATGCATGCGGATGTCATCCTCCCAAAGGGCAGTGTCCTTGCTGCATGAACCATTCACTAAGGCTACGCACGCCTGCTGATCTATGCGTTCCCATGGATAACCAGGGCCGCCAGTGCTCCAATTTTGTGTGTGGGCCTATTTGTAAAGCTGGCCCTGCCGGTCCGCAGGGCTGTGCTGGTGAAGCCGGTCCTGCTGGTCCGCGTGGTCCCGCTGGAGAAGCAGGGCCGACCGGTCCACGGGGGCCTGCTGGTGAAGCCGGTCCGACCGGTCCACGGGGGCCTGCTGGTGAAGCCGGTCCTGCTGGTCCGCAGGGGCCCGCTGGCGAAGCTGGTCCGGCCGGTCCACGGGGCCCCGCTGGTGAAACTGGCCCCACTGGTCCCCAAGGCCCTGTAGGTGAAACTGGCCCCGCTGGTCCCCAAGGTCCTGCCGGTGAAACTGGTCCTGCTGGTCCGCAAGGTCCCGCTGGCGAAACTGGTCCGACTGGTCCGCAAGGGCCTGCTGGTCCCCAAGGCCCCGCTGGTGAAACTGGTCCCACTGGTCCCCAAGGGCCTGCTGGTGAAACTGGGCCCGCTGGTCCGCAGGGTCCTGTAGGCGAAACTGGTCCTGCTGGTGAAACTGGCCCCGTTGGTCCCCAAGGGCCTGCCGGTGAAACTGGCCCCGCTGGTCCGCAGGGTCCCGCTGGTGAAGTTGGTCCCGCTGGTCCGCAAGGCCCTGTAGGTGAAACTGGCCCCGTTGGTCCCCAAGGTCCTGCCGGTGAAACTGGTCCTGCTGGTCCGCAAGGGCCTGCCGGTGAAACTGGTCCTGCTGGTCCCCAAGGGCCTGCTGGCGAAACTGGCCCCGCTGGTCCCCAAGGCCCTGTAGGTGAAACTGGACCTGTCGGCCCACAAGGCCCCGCTGGCGAAGTTGGTCCCGCTGGTCCCCAAGGCCCTGTAGGTGAAACTGGACCTGTCGGCCCGCAAGGTCCCGCTGGCGAAACTGGTCCTGTTGGTCCTCAAGGCCCCGCTGGCGAAACTGGTTCTGCTGGTCCTCAGGGTCCTGCTGGCGGTATGCTCAACTATGCAGATTTCTATGCACTAATGCCTGGCGACAATTCGGCAACCGTTGCTCCTGGTACGGATGTCAGCTTCCCGCAGGATGGTCCCAACAGCGGATCTGGCATTGCCCGTTCTGGGCCTGATTCCTTTACGTTGGCAGACATTGGCGTCTATCAGGTACTCTTCCAGGTGAGTGTGACCGAGGCCGGACAGCTGATCCTCACGCTTAATGGTCAGGATTTGGCATATACCGTCGTAGGCCGCGCAACCGGGACGTCCCAGATCGTCGGAATAGCCATTGTGGAAACAACTGTTATCAACTCGATTTTAACTGTGCGAAATCCCGCAGGGAATGCGGCAGCACTGACAATTACTCCGCTTGCAGGAGGAACTCGGCCTGTTTCTGCGCATCTGGTTATCACACAGCTCCAATAGAACCGTTAATATCGGCAACGGATAGCAGGATGCACAATCAGCACTTTCTGCACCTTGCAAGATATCGTCCACAAAAGAATTGATTGATTGTGACATTCCCTGTCTGAGTTCGGTTCAAACGAAATAATCCAACCGCTGAGCGTCCAGTGATCTGAGTCTCTGGACGCTCTATTCATGTGCGGTACCGCAGGATCAACGTTCTGTTCCGCAAGCAATGTACGAAGCTGTGCCTGTTCATCAAGCATCTGCTGCTATTCATCAGCAATGCGCGCATGGTCTGCAGCCCTAACGCCCAGCTCCATGCATCTTTGCAGAGGATCGGAACAGGCAGCAAAGAACAGACAAACACATCCTTGCCAAATCACATTTCGCTTTTGCGTTTGCACTCCGGTACCTAATGAATATTTCCGGCAGAGCCGATGTTCATCATCGCCAATTCTCCAGAATCCGGTACAGCCCTTCGATGAAGCCCGGTCGGGGCACGGAGGAAGCCGCCACGCAGTTCAGCTTGGCGATGACCTGGCCATCCAGCAGCACATTCACCAGACCCAGCACATCGCCCTCCTGTACGGGCGCATCGATGGATTCCGGCAGGGACAGCTCCAAGCGCAGACCGCTCTGCTGACCGTTTTTGAGCAGCATGGAGAGGCCGCTGCCCAGCGCCAGCTCCACCGAATCAGCGCTGCCGCCCTTCACGGGCAGGCTTTCGCCCAGCAAATCCCCCTTGTTGGCAATGGCCACGCGCTGGTAGTTGGCAAAGCCGTAATCCAGCATGGCGCGGGCCTCGTCAAAGCGGGTCTGGCTCACAGGCGTGCCCAGGACGATGGCCACCAAGCGCATGCCGTTCTTGCTGGCGGTAGCGGCAAGGCAGTACTTCGCCGCGTCGGTGGAACCGGTCTTGAAGCCATCGCAGCCCTCATAGAAACGCACGAGACGGTTGGTGTTGGTCAGATCGGTTACGCGGCCGCCGGGATGGGTCAGGGTGTCGATCCAGACAGAGGAGTAGGTGGTGTACTCCGGGTACTTGGCGACCTCACAGCACAGGGTGCACACGTCGCGCGCTGTGGTGTACTGGCCCTCCTGAGGATATCCGGTGCAGTTGACGTAATGCGTGTTGGTCATGCCAAGTTCGGCGGCACGGGCGTTCATCTTCGCCACGAAGGCCTCCTCGCTGCCGGCGAGGTACTCGGAGAGCGCCACGGCGGAGTCATTCGCGCTGGCCATGATGGTGGTGCGCAGAAGATCCTCCAGGGAATAGGTCGCATTGGCGTCCAGAAGGGCCTGGGAGCCCTTCATCGCCGCTGCATTGGCGCTGACCTGCACTGGATCGTCCAGGGCCACCTCTCCCCTGTCAAGAGCCTCCAGCACGAGGAGTGCCGTCATCAGCTTGGTGATGGAGGCAACCTCCCGCTTTTCGTCTGCATTCTTCTCAAAGATGATCGTGCCGGTATCCGTCTCTGCCAGCACCACCGCCGGAGAGGTCAACGAAAGCGGCTGACCATCCTCCAGAGGACGATCCGCCGCTGCCGTGAGGGGCATCCACAGGCAGAGGGTCAACGCCGCCGCCAATACCCGCTTATATGTCGTCATGCTGTTTCCTCCTTGCTTCGTTTGGAAACAGCATGCCCAGGGAATCCGGAATTATGAATGCGGAATTTTACACCACCATTCCGCCGCTGATACCGACAGTTTGTCCTGTAATAAAATCTGCGCCATCGCTGCACAGGAAGAGGATGGTCTGGGCCACCTCCCGGGCTGTGCCGATGCGGCCAAGGGGCGTTTCGTCGGACAAGGCGGCGCGGTCTTCGTCGGTCAGCTGCGCGTTCATGTCCGTGTCGATCACACCGGGGGTAACGCAGTTGACGCGAACGCCGCTGGGGCCAACCTCTTTGGCCAGGGCCTTCGTCAGGCCGATGATGGCAGCCTTCGTTGCTGAATATGCCGCCTCGCAGGACGCGCCGACCTCGCCCCACATGCTGGAGACGTTCACGATGGCGCCCCGGCGCTCGGAGATCATCCCCGGCAGTACGGCCTTTGTGACACTGAAGACACTGCGGACGTTGACGGCAAAGAGATGGTCCCATTCCTCCTCCGTCATGTCAGTCAGCAATCCGATATGGGCAATACCCGCACAGTTCACCAGTGCGTCGATGCGGTGGTAGGTCCGCAGCACATCCGCGATGATGGCAGCCACCTGCGCACCTTCGGAGACATCGCAGGCGCGGGCAGACACATCATATCCTTCCTCCCGCAGCTGCTGCACGAGCGCCTCAGCCTTGTCGGCGCTCCTGTTATACAGGAATACCACGGCATAGCCCGCCCCGGCAAAGGCACGCACACAGGCTGCGCCAATGCCGCGGGAGCCGCCGCTAATCAGAGCTGTTCTGCGCATCTTACAGCGCCTCGATCGTCGCGTCCAGCAGGGCACGGAAGGTTCCCTTGACGCGGGCAGCGGTGTCGATGACCTCCTGCTCGTCCAGCAGCTGATCCAGGATGCCCGCCGCCATGTTGGTGATGCAGCTCACGCCCAGCACGCGCATGCCGCAGTGCCGTGCCACGATGGTCTCCGGCACGGTGGACATGCCCACCGCATCCGCACCGAGAATGCGCGCCATGCGGATCTCCGCAGGAGTCTCGTAGGTGGGGCCGTTCATCCACATGTACACGCCCTTCTGGACGGAGACGTTCAGCCTGGCAGCCTGTGCCTCGCAAAGCTTGATGAGGTCAAGGTCGTAGGCGTGGGACATATCGGGGAAGCGCACGCCGAACTCGGAAAGATTCGGGCCCGTCAGCGGATTCTTGCCAGACATATTGATGAAATCGCTGATGATCATCAGGCAGCCCTGGGAGAAGGACAGGTTCACGCCGCCCGCCGCATTGGTGACAAAAAGGGTCTTCACGCCCAGCAGGGACATGACGCGCACAGGCATGGTGACCTCCTCCATGCTCCAGCCCTCATAGGCATGGAAGCGCCCCTGCATCATGCACACGCGCTTACCATGGAGCTTGCCCGTCCACCAGCGTCCGGCATGACCGGGAGCCGTGGAGTACGGGAAACCCGGAATGTCCTTGTAATCGATGTACTTCGCATCCTCAAGGGCCTCGACATAATCGCCCAGGCCAGAGCCAAGGATCACGCCGATATCAGCCTCGCCCACGGCGGCCCGGATGGCGTCGGCAGCGGTGTGGAGCTTTTGAATGTATTCCTGCATGGTTTTATCCTCCGTTATTCAATTTCCTTGCCACAATGAGAGCAATATTTTCCGCTGGTTAATCGAAGCTTTCCGCAATGCGGACACTTGCTGTTGATAAGCTTGTAAACAGCGCACACAAGAAGGATCAGAATAGAAACCAGCATGATATGCGCTTCTACGGCAGTTTCATAGTCACCATCAAATATCTTTACCCCCATAACACCCCAGCTGAGCAAAGCGGCTATGGAAGCGATGACGGCTGCCCATGTCATGACTTTTTTCACGCAATATCACCTCCGTTATCGAAGCTGATCCGCAAAGGAAGCCGCGCCAAACCTCTCCGGCAGCCCAAGCCACTCGGCACAGGTAGCCGCCACATCGGCATAGGTGGTGCGGACGCCCAGGTCAACAAGCTTCTTCATGCCCTTGTGCCAGACCATCAGCGGAATGTGCTCGCGGGTGTGATCGGTACCGGGGAAGCACGGGTCACAGCCGTGATCAGCCGTGATGATGAGCAGATCTTCGTCCGTCATGAGCGATTGAATCTCCGGCAGCTTCTGATCGAAATATTCAAGAGCCCTGGCAAAGCCCGGCGCGTCATTGCGATGGCCGTAGAGGGAGTCGGTATCCACCAGGTTGGTGAAGCACAGACCCGTGAAGGACTTGCGCATATACGCCATCCACGCATCGATGCAGGCGGGATTACCGGAGGCATGGTTGGAACCAGTGAGGCCCCGCTGATCGAAGATATCCTCAATCTTGCCCACGCCCAGGCTCTCCATCCCGGCGGCCTGCACCACGTCCAGCAGCGTCTCCCCAAAGGGCGGGACGGCAAAGTCGCGGCGACCGGAGGTACGGGTGAAGGCGCCCTTCCCCGTGCCGACAAAGGGACGCGCAATCACACGGCCCACGCACAGATCGCCCGTCAGCATCTCCCGGGCGATGCGGCACAGCTCGTAGAGCTCCTCGCGGGAGAACACATCCTCATGGCAGGCAATCTGGAACACGCTGTCCGCCGAGGTGTAGACGATGGGCGTCTTATTGCGCATATGCTCCTCGCCCAGTTCATCCAGGATTGCCGTACCGGAGGCCGGGTAGTTGCCGATGCACTTGTGGCCAATGGCAGCCTCATACCTGGCCATGAAGTCCGTCGGGAAGCCCTCGGGAAAGGTCGGGAAGGGCTTTTCCAGCTTCAGGCCCGCCAGCTCCCAGTGGCCGGTGGTGGTGTCCTTGCCGGCGCTGGCCTCCATCGCCCGGCCAAAGGCGCCCACCGCCGCTGCGTCCGGCGAATAATGTGTGCCCTCAATATGTCCAAGACCCAGCTTCGCCATGTTGGGCAGCTTGGGCGCACAGGCATCTACCACATGGCCCCAGGTGCAGGAGCCCACATCGCCATACTGCGCAGCATCCGGCAGATAGCCGACGCCGGCGCCATCCAGAACGGTCAGAAAAACTCGCTTCATACAGACAGCCTCCTTTTTACTCTATTATACACCATCTTCCCATAAATGAAAAGGGGCTTGATTTTACAGAACGAATGGCGTATGCTATTGATCGAGGTGATACAGATGAATCTGATGATCGACGACAAATATGCATCCATGCCGTGGGATGAGATCGACGCGGTGGTCTTTGACATCGGTAATGTGCTGCTGCGCTACATTCCCGCCGAGCTGCTGGAGAAGATCGTCCCCGAACGCCCCGATCTGCACGATGATCTGACCGTGCGTATCTTCCGCTCCCCCTACTGGTGTATGCTGGATCACGGCACCATCACCATTGATGAAGCCATCGAGGCCATGTCCAGCGGCGATGATGCGATTTTGCCCTATGTGGCCCGCGTGATGCGCGGCTGGTTTGACCTGGAACCCATTGAGGAGGGTGTTGCAGCGCTCCGTGCCTGCAAAGCCCACGGCAAGAAGGTCTACGCCCTGTCCAACTACCCGGCGGAAGGCATCAGCTACATCTGGAACAAGCTGGATTTCTTCCGTCTGTTTGACGAGAAGGTCATCTCCAGTCACATCCAGATGGTCAAGCCGGGACATGCCATTTACGAGCACCTGATTGCCCGGTTTGGCCTCACGCCCTCACGCACGCTCTTCATCGATGACACCCCCGGCAACATCGAGGCCGCCATGCACTGCGGCTGGCAGGGGCTGTGCGTCAATAAGCATGGAAAGCTTGCCGCATTCTTCGCAAAATAATCGCGCAAAGTGTTGAAAATACTGCATTTTCCGCTTGACATGGATAGGCGAATGTGGTATCATATTTCGGTAAGCCGCTCGGGAGAGGTCTGTCACAATGCGCATAAGCGCAACCTCAGATTCCGGCGAGTAATAATAGGAGGTGCTTTTGCATGTACGCTATCATCAGCGCCGGCAACAAGCAGTACCGCGTGTCTCAGGGTGAGACCATCTACATTGACAAGGTGAACCTGGAGAATGGTTCCGCCATTTCCTTCGACGTTCTGATGGTCGAGAACGATGGCGAGATCAAGGTCGGCAATCCCACCGTGGCCGGCGCGACTGTTGAGGGTAAGGTCGTGGCTCAGGTCAAGGGCGAGAAGATCATGATCTACAAGTACAAGTCCAAGAAGAACTACCACCGCCGTCAGGGCCATCGTCAGCCCTACACCAAGGTGGAGATCACTGCCATCAACGCCTGATGACGCGCTGCACGCTCTATCTGGACAGCGCCTCCCGCATCACCGGCTTCTCCATCAAGGGGCACAGCGGCTATGCCGAGGAAGGCAGCGACATCGTATGCGCAGGCATCTCGGCGCTGGCGATCACCACCGATCAGGCGCTTTGCCAGCTGCTTCATCTCTCCCCCATCGAAAAGGGCGGCGATGATGGCTACCTGGAGGTCATGCTTCCTCAAGGGATGACCGCACAACAGATGCAGGATGCGCAGCTGCTCATGTCAGCGCTCCACATAGGGCTTGAGAACATCGCTCAGGCATACCCCGACTTCGTACGGCTCACCACCCGCAGGGTTCGGTGAGAAACGACCATCAAAATCTGATAATCGGAGGATCATAAGATGATTAAGTTCAATCTTCAGCTGTTCGCTCATAAGAAGGGCGTGGGTTCTACCCGTAACGGCCGCGACAGCGAATCCAAGCGTCTTGGCCCGAAGCGTGCTGACGGTCAGTACGCCCTGGCTGGCAACATTCTTGTCCGTCAGCGCGGCACCAAGTTCCATCCCGGCAAGAACGTGGGCATCGGCAAGGATGACACCCTGTTCGCGCTGGTCAACGGCACCGTTCGTTTCGAGCGTCTGGGCCGCGACAAGAAGCAGGTCTCTGTCTACCCCGTTGAGACTGCTGCTGCTGAATAAGCAACGCACCAACAAAGCCTGTCCGATGCATTTCGCTCGGGCAGGCTTTTTCCGATTCTCCCCTACTTTACACAGATTGGAGTGATTCCCATGACGGGAACGCTGATCAACGTTGCCACCGTACTCCTGGGCACCGCCATCGGCCTGCTGCTGCGCAAGGGCATTCCGGAGAGAATGCGCGATACGGTCATGCAGGGGCAGGGATTGTGCGTCGTGCTGATCGGCCTGACGGGCGCCTTCCAGACCACCAGCGCCATCGGCGTGATCATCTGCATGGTGGTAGGCAGCCTCCTGGGCGCATGGATCGATATCGAGCGCCGACTGGGCGATCTGGGCGCTTCCATTGAGAACCGCGTCTCCGGCAGCAAGGCGGACGGCAGTCTCGCCAAGGGCTTTGTGAGCGCGTCACTGCTGTTCTGCGTGGGCTCCATGGCCATCGTCGGCTCCCTGGAGGACGGACTGAGCGGCGACGCCACAACGCTGATTGCCAAGTCCGTCCTGGACGGCGTGAGCGCCATCTTCTTCGCCAGCAGCATGGGCGTCGGCGTGGGCCTTTCTGCCGTGGCTGTGCTGCTCTATCAGGGCGCGATCACGCTGATGGCGTCCTGGGTCGGCCCCTTCCTCTCCGATGCTGTTATCAACGAAATGAGCGCCGTCGGCGGCCTCCTGATCGCGGGCATCGGCCTGAACATGATCTACGACCAGAAGCGAATCCCTGTCGGCAACATGCTCCCTGCTATCTTCATGCCCATCCTGTATGTGCCCTATCTGGCGCCGTTGATGCCCTGAACCGGGCAAAACACAATCCCCAAGGCAAAACGCCCTGGGGATTATCATAATCCAGTGCCACAGTGGCCTGTTGATCCTATCGATTTTCCTCAAACTTCACCGCCGACGGATACCGGCTTTCGTTCATCTCCGCCTTGCGCTTGATCACCTGCTCCACATCGATATCGTACAGATTCGCAATCGCCAGCGCATAGTAAATCACGTCCCAGATTTCCTCATCAATGGTTCCCTTGATATTTTCACCATCCGGTGCTTTCTGTCCCTTCCGCATAGCACGGGAAAGCTCCCCTACCTCTTCTGCGAGCTTCAGGAAATAGTCCTTTTGCAGCTCAGGATGGTAATCCTTTTGCCGCAGCCAATTCTGCAGATACTTGATGGTCGTCTTTCCATCCATCGACTTTCCCTCCACAGCGTCCAATGAAATACAAAACAGGGAGCACGGCTATCGCTTTCAGCCGTGCTCCTTCTGATTTTTTGCTGCGCGCTCCAGCCGGTTTACAGACCCAGCAGGTTTCTGGCAAAGCCTCCGCACATTTCGTCAGCAGTGTCCTGGCCGTAACGGGCCTTGAGCATCTCATGGCACAGCTTCATGGAGCACGGGCGGGACGAGGTGTTATGGGCATCAGTGCCAATGCAGTCAATGAAACCCTCGTCCAGCATGTGACGCACCCAACGGTCTGTAAAGAAGCCCTTCTTCGTCGTAACCGTGTTGCTGTTCATTTGCATGTAGACGCCATATTCCTCGCGCAGTTCCTGAACATTTTTGAAGTTGCGCAGGGCCGAGTAGCGCTCCACATGAGCGAAGATCACCTGGAAGCCAACGTTACCCAGCATGCGCGCAGCTTCACAGAGGCGCTTGAATTCCGCATCCGGCGAGAACTCCACCAGGACATTCCATGTATCATTGAGGGACGGGAAATGGCCTTCCTTCAACAGACGGGGGCTGGCGTCCGTATAAAGGATCTCGCAGCCATTGTGCAGCCTGATCTCCAGCCCCTGTTCATCAGCCCAGGCCTGCCCTTTCGCCAGATGCTCGATATATGCATCCGCCGGGAAAGGATGACCGCCAGGCGTACCGTGAGAGGTGCAGATGATGTCGCCGACATTCTCCGAGGCCGCGCGAAGGAGCATCTTCTGCATATCCTCAAAGGAGCGCGCACCGTCATCCACACCGTACACAATATGATGGTGAATATCAACAAACTTGTCCATAAACAACCTTCCGATAAAAGGCCGCACGTCACCATTCCTGGCATGCGTGCGGCCGATGCGTTAATCTTCGTTGGGATCCTTGCGATAGTAGCCGCTGCGGTAGTGGCTGTAATACGACTTGTTGTAGTATTTCTTCGCGCTGATGGTATCAAAGGCCACCTTGTTGATGATGCAGCCCAGCACCGGCGTGCCCGACTGCTCCATCTGGCGCTTACACTCCGCAACCTCGCGTAGACGGGTCTTGTTGTACTCCGTCACAATGACCGTGCCGTCACAGGAGCTGGCAATTTCAGCAGCATCAATGACCATGCCAATGGGCGGCGCATCCACGATAACCATGTCGAAATGCATGGCGAGCTCATCGAGCATCGCGCTGAAATAAGGGGAATCAATCAGCGACACGGGGTTGCTGACATCGCGGCCAGCGGGGATGATGCAGGCACCGTTCAGGTTGGTCTCGTAAATGGCGCTGTCCAGATCGCACTGGCCGGTCAGATAATGGGCCAGACCCAGCACCTCGCCATCCACCTCGATCTTGTAGCGCTGCATGATGAAGGAGCGGCGCATATCGGCATCAATCAGCACCACGCGGCGGCCACGATGCGCCATGTTCGCCATGACATGCATGGTCATCCAGCTCTTGCCTTCACTCTGCAGGTTAGAGGTGAAAACGACCTTCTTCACATCGCGGCCGGCAAACATCAGGTTGGTACAGATGGAGTTCAGCGCTTCTTCGCCAGCGTAATCAAGCGTCAGCTTCTCATGAATGATCGCCTGCCTCATTTCTGCTCCCCACCCTTCTTCGTCGTATTCTTACCCTTGCTCTTCTTTTCCTGGACGGGCATCATACCCAGCGTGGCCAGACCCAACTGCTTCTCCAGGCGATCGGAATTACGGATACGGTCATCCGCGATGAACTGCACGACGATGATCGCCGCAGCCACCACAGCGCCCAGCAGGAAGCCCAGGATCAGGTTCTTAACCATGCTGGGAGACGCAGGATTTTCAGGAACGCGGGGCTCCTCGAAAATCGTGGGCTTATCAGCATTCATCTTTGCCGCGATGAACTCCACCGCAACCTGCGCATAGGTCATCGCCATGTCCTTGGCCTCCTGGGGATCAGGCGAAGTCACGGTAATGCTCAGGATGCGCGTGCTGGTAGGATTGGCGGTTGCCAGCATATCGCCGAGCTCCTTGTAGGAGTAGTTCAGCCCCAGACGCTGACGGACGGCCTCGTGGACGTGCCAGTTGTCGAAAACCTGCATATAGTCATTGGCCAGCGAAGTACCCAGGTTCAGCGCGGTCAGGTCCAGCGTGCCGCTGCTGGTGTTTGCCACATACAGCTTAGCCGTGGATTCATAGAGAGGAGTGATAAAATTCGCGGTAAAGATACCCATCAGCAGCGTGCAAAGCAGCGCCGCCGCCACGATCCATTTCGCCTTTTCAAGCAGGCGATACATGAGCGCGACCAGATCGATTTCCAGCTCGCCCGATTCTTCTTCCTTCATGAGCAGCTCCTCGCGGGCATTCAGCTCACGGTTGCTCTTTGCAGCAGAAGCCATGTCAATCCTCCAAACGTGTGTCGTTACGCTTAGGCAGCGCTTTCATACGTAGCAAACAGGAAACCATCAGTTCACGGGGACGTAGTACGTGTCCATCACCCAAGCCTCGGCAGAGCCTTCCTCAACAAGGAACGCAGCATAGCCGTCGATCTTGGTGTGCTCGCCGGGCAGCGTTTCGGTTTCGAGAAGCTCGTAGTTGATCACGCGCGCCAGCAGGGACACGATACGATCCATGGACTCATTGGTCATCAGATAGGCGGAGGGAATCTCCGACACGGGCGTGCCGACATAATCGTTGGTGGTGAAGCCGAATTCGCTGCCCAGCTCGGTAGACTTGTCATAGATGATGCCCATCTCATTGAGCAGCGTATTGGCGAAGTTGATATCCTCCGTCAGCTTCTCCTTGAGGATCTGCGCAGCGCCCGTCATGTAATGACGCTGGCGAGCCATGCGGTTCTTGTTGGTGGGGTCATTAACCACTGTCATGCGGCCGCGGACATAGGTTTCCGCCTGCGTGCCAGTCAGCTTGACGGTGGTTCCCTGCACCAGAGAAGTGTCCATCTTGGAGAAATCATCCTCGATCGGAACCGTAACGCCGCCAAGGATCTCATTGAGCTTGTTGATGCCGCTGATATCCATGGTCATATACCAGTCAACACCCACGCCATCAGTGGCATTGGTCACGCCCAGCAGGTTCTCCACAGCCCAGATGGCATTGGCATTGTTCTCTTCCAGCGTATGGCCGTAGGCGTGAGACAGGCACAGCTGACGAGTCTGCGCGCCATAATACGTGCCGTCCTGACCCCAGACCTTCACAGGCGTCATGCTGTCACGGTCAAGCTGCAGGCGATGGATGGTTTCGTTCTTGTGGTCAAACACCAGCCACAACAGGAAGTCGGACTGACCGCCGTTGCTGTAACCATACTGGTCAATCTCCACAGCACCATGATCGATATGGTCAAAGCCGATAAGAAGCACTGTGGTCAGCTCGGCTTCCGGGCGAACCTGATAAGTCTGACCATTGTATTCCTTGGTCGGCAGGAAGCCAAAGGACTCCGCAGATGCAACACCCGTGCACATAAACAGCACGGCCAGCAGCATCACAACAATTCGCTTGAGTTGATTCATCATGCGCATCGTCTCTTTCCTCTCTATCGTGCGCCATGACAGTCGGCTCCACGATAGTTCATAGTATACTACACAATTTGCTGACTGTCAATATTTTATAGGCATTCTTCGCAGACGATACAGGGGCATTTCAGCCGATAAGTCACCAGATTTCCCATGGACGCGATTTGTTTACAACGCGTATCCATTTCTTTATCTCCGGGCAGGATAAATGCAAACCGACGTGAAGGAGACGATGGCTGATGAATGCAAACAGGCACGGACAGGTACGGATTAACCGGCGATGCATGCGGCTGCTCCGGCGCTTGACGCAGGCTGCACCGGTCTCTCCTGTGATGATCATGCTGCATGAAAAGGCACCGTCTCTCATGGAATCCCTGATGCATGCCGCGCGGGAGGTTTCCTCCATGCAGCCGCTCCCGCTGACGCAGGATGGCGTGCTGCGCATGCTGGTTCACGCACGGGAAATGGCCGGGCATTCCTTCACAGCCTCCGATATGCTTTCCTGCATCAGCGATCTTAGCAATACAACCCTTGACGAGCGTCTCTATCTGCCCCATTGCCTTGCCGCCGCTTTGTCCGAGCAGCTGGCTGAGATGCTTCGGCTCCTGCAGGCGGACGAGCGGGACCGCCTGACCGGCATCCGTCTTGCGCACCGCCTTGCCGGCCTTCGTCAGCCCATGAAGTCTTTGATGAAGCAGGAGCTCTCCCCCGCAGCGCTTTCTTCACTTCTCACGGAGCTCCGGCTGCTGCATCAGTCGGAGCTGCTGTCTGACATCGATGACTGGCTGGCAGACCACCAGACCTCGGCAGAAGAAATCGCGCACAAGCACACCCGCCGGAACACCAAATTCATGGAGCATCTGCGCCATCTGACGGAAAGCTTCGATCTGCTCCGGCGTTTGAACTGGACGCGCACGCTTGAATCCGTAGACCCGCTGCACACGCGTTTGCTGAACGATCCTGCCGGGCTGTACGAGGGCATGTCCCAGGAAAGCCGCCTCCTTTACCGGAAGCAGTGTGCGGCGCTGGGGCAGCGGTTTCGTGCCGGTGAGGAGCAGATCGCCGAAACAGCGCTTCGCCTGTGTCAGGAGGCGGAGCCAGGCATGTTGGAGCACCATGTCGGGTATTACCTCACGGAGTCCGACGGCATGGCGCTCCTGCATCAATCGCTCGGTCTTCGTCGTGGGCGGCTCTGGCTGCTGGTACAAAGGCGCCGCTCCTCTCTCCGCCATGCAGCCCTTTGGATCACCACCCTTGCGCTGGTCATCGTTTACCTGCACACGCGCCAGCCGATGCTCCTGCTGCCCTTTGCGGGCTTGCTGCTTGGGTGCGTCAGCCGCGCCGTCTGGCAGGAGAAAAAGACTTCGGCACTCCCAGCCATGTCCATACCGGCTGTAACGCAGGATCTGCGGACGCTGGTCGTTCTGCCAGCCGTTCTGCACGATCAGCACGAGGCCATTCGCATGGTCAGGAAGCTGGTCACGCTCCGCGAGGCCTTTCCCGCCATTGGCGTGGACTGCATGCTGCTGGGCGACTATGCGCCCAACATCACCATGCGAGCCGGAGAGGACGCGGTCATCATCCGTGCCGTCACCGCCGCCATCGACGCTCTTGACCCGGAGGAAGGCAGGTTTGTGTACATGCAGCGTTCCCGCATCTGGGACGAAAAGCGCCGCACCTACGCCCCCCGTGATGGCCGGATGGGTGCATTGACCTGCATCTGCCGTCTCATCGCTCAGGGAGAATGCGAGGATGTGCTGGACGCCTGCAGCATGGCGCCGGCGCTTTTGCATCAGCGCTATGCCTTCGTCATGGCGCTCACACCGGAGGTGATGCCCCTGCCCGGCATGTTCGATGCGCTCCTTGGCTGCATGTCCCATCCGCTGAACACGCGCTATCCCCTGCCGGATGGGTACCGTGGATACAGCATCGCCATTCCTGATATACGATCCGACCCCCGGCGCGAGGGCAGCGCCATCCGCCTGCTGGATATGGATGCGCCCCGGGGCTTTCACTCTGCGGGCCTGATTCGCCCGGATGCATTTCTGGAGGCCATCGACGGCCAGTATGCCCCCGGCAGCCTTCTGGACGCCGCCCAGCTGACGGGCTTACTGTCCGGCTGCATCCAGACAGAAGCGGACTGCATCCGTGATCCCGCAGCGACGGTGGCTGACCGCCTGAAGCAGCTGCACCGGCAGACCCGAACAGCCTGGCAGCTGCTGCCCTGGCTTTTTCCCTGGGTTCAGACACCGGAAGGTATGGTGCACAACCCGCTGGATGCAGCGTCCCGTCACCTGGTCTACGAGGGTCTGCGAGAGGCGCTGCTCCCTCTCTGCCAGCTGGTACTGCTGGCTGCAGCCTCGCTTCTGCGCAGCTGGCCTTTGGCGCTGCTGTCATGCTTTGCGCCGTTTTTGCGCACCATCTGCTCCAAACGCGGATGGCTGCGCATGCTTGCTGGCCTGGCACTGCTCCCTGTCCGCACCGTCGTCAGCATACGCGCTGTGCTGCGGACAATCCGCCAGATGCTCCTGCGCCACAGCGCCCAGGAAGAGGACCTGTCAGCGGATGAACAGCTCCAGGCCATGGAGGTATGGAGCCAGGGCCTTGCTGCTGCCCTGCTGCTGGCGGTGAGCATCGGCTACGCGCCCATGTTCCTGCCGGGGATCGTGCTTGGGGGGCTGTTTGCCTGCTTCCCGCTGGTGCACCGCTATCTGGATGCGCCGCTGCCCATGCCGGAGGTTCCCTCCGCAGGGGATGTCCCCCTCCTGGAGGAGGCAGCCGCTGCCACATGGCGCTACTTCACCAAATGCGTCACCGCCCGGACGAGCTATCTGCCCCCCTGCTGCGTGCAGGTGGAGCCCCGCAGGGACACTGCTCCTGTCACCTCCCCGGCTGCCATCGGCATGTATCTTCTCAGCTGCATCGCGGCAAAGGAGCTGCGGATCATCGGCCCAGCCGAGGCTGCGCGGCGCATGGAGCGAACCGCCGCCACCCTGTCCCAGCTTGCCTTTCCGCTGGGCCTGCCCTGCCGGACATATGACACGCAGACGCTCACCCCCATTGACCGCAGTGTGGATAGCCTGGGCTGCACGCTGCTCCTGACAGGCCTGATGACCTGTGCGCAGGCGCTTCGCAGCGATCTGCCCCAGCTCCCCGCATCGCTGCATGACCTGCCCGGCAAGCTGGATGCGCAATCCAAACGCATCGAGCTTGCCCGCCTCTACGATACATCCGCGCAGCTTTTCCACCCCTCGCTGGACGCTGAGGGACAGAGCGATGATCTCATCCCCTATCGTGCGGATGAGCTGATCCTGCTATCACTGACCGCCGCAGCCTGCAGCGATGTGCCGCCGGAGCATCTGCGCCAATTGTCCTCCACCCGGATTCTGACGCGCCATGGCGCGCTCCCCCTGTCCCGGCACGGCACCGCCACCGCCTATCTGTTGCCGGGACTGTTCATCCCCCTTGATTCCAGAACGGCGCGACAGGTCACGGCCTGCATGACAGCCCAGGGTGCGCACGGACTCTTTGGACAATCCGAAAGCGGCTGCTGGAGCTTTGACATGTCCATGCAGTACCTCACGCACACCTTTGGCCTCCCGGGCCTCTCTGTGGGCGAGAGCGATGCAAGCCCCGTTTTCGCGCCCTATGCAGCAGCGCTTTGCCTCCCCTACGCTGGCAGGGAAACCATCCGCTGCCTGACGCACATGCGCGAACTTGGCATGCTGGGACGCTATGGCTACTGCGACGCCATCGACCTGAGGGGCAGCGGCAGCCCCGCGCTCATCCGGCGCTATGACACGGCGCATCAGGGTATCCTGCTGTGCGCTATCGCCCATGTGCTGGCAGATGCGCCCATTCAACGATATTTCACGGCCATCCCCAAGGTGGAGGCCGCGCTGCCTCTGCTGCACATGGAGGAAGACGGCCTCGTCCTCCCCGCCAGAACCTGGCATTCCATGCCGGAGGACATGCAGCCAGTCCTCGCGCGCATCGCCGATGGCACCTTCGCACCTGTTGACGCACATCTCATCGGCAGCAGCGAGGGCTGGATGCTCGTCAGCGCTCAGGGCAGCAGCGCCATGCAGATTGGCCAGCTTCCCCTGACGCGCTTTTCCGGCGACGCAGCACGCCTGGAAGGGCCGCAGTTCTACCTTGCAGACGAGGGGCGCATCTTCCGCCTGAACGATCCGACGCTTCCCGGCAAAACGCTCTTTACCAGCGGCAGCATGCGGCGCGAATGCCTCTGCGGCAGTCTGCAATGCGTGCTGACTGCCTGCGTTGATCCCTCCGGGCCACGCATGGTGCATGTCGTTGAGGTCACGAACCTCTCCACCCTTGACCGTACCGTCACGCTGGCCGATCTCCTCCTGCCTGACCTGAACGCAGCACCCGGCGCCCTGGATATCCAGCGCCCTCATCGGCATGAGCTGACGCTGCACTGCCTTGGCGCGGACACCGCTATGCATCACGCCATTCAGGTGGATGGCACAGCTTTGTCCATCACCGTCTGCACAGATGAAACGGCCTTTCTGGGCCGTGGCCGCACGCTGCGACATCCTGCCTCGCTGGAGGAGGACGCGGCTGATCTCCTTGTATCCTCTCTGGAGCCCTGCCTTTCCTTCCGGGTGCAGCTCGCCCTGGGCGGGCGCGGTCAGGCGACCATCGTACTGACCACGGGGCTGAGCGAGAGCAGCGCTGTATCCCCCGCAAGCACCGTATCGCTGAGCGATATGCAGGCCTGCGCGCTCCTTGAGAGCATCCCCGTGGCGGCAGCTGACCGTATGCGCCTGTCACAGCTGGTCGGCCCGGTCATGTGGGACATGCAGCCCCATCAGGGCAGCGATGCGCCCACAGCCATGCCTGCTTCCAGTCTTGCACGGCTTGGCATTCCGGCAGACGCGCCCCTGCTGGCGCTGCTGCTGCAAGCCGCCGATGCTGCAATTCTTTGGGACGCGCTCAACTTCACCGCCTGGCTGCATCTGATGCATCTGCCGCTGAGGCTGTGCATCGTCTGCACGGAAGCCACGCTCCCCCTGGCCGAAACCGCTCTGGAGGAAAGCATCCTTGATGCAAGCAGCGTCATCCTCCTGCCAGAGCTGCCTCAGGAGACGCTGCACACTCTCACAGCCGCCGCCCGCCTTGTGCTCATCAGCGGCGCAGGGACGCTGGAAGCACAGCTGCAGGCGCTGCGCACGCCCATCCCTGTACAGTCTGCAGGTACGCCCATCCCCGCCGCGCTGCCAAAGGGAAAGGTGCTGCATCCCAGCGGCTACGGCGGCTTTGACCCAGAGACAGGCGATTACCTCATCCGCCTTGACGCAGGTCAGACAACGCCTGCACCCTGGGAAAACCTGCTCATCAGCCACCACCTGCGCGCCACGGTGGATGAAAGCGGTATCCGCACGCCTTTTGCGCCCTTCATCCGTCTGGTGCATCAGGGCACGCAGTTTTCGCCCTTTGATGTGCGGCTGCCACGGGTGGTGCAGATGGGCGCGGGCTTCACTGAATGGCGCACCTTCACCGACGCCCTTGATATCGCCCTGACAGCAAGCCTCCTGCCCGGGCATCCGGCCATGCTGCTGGCGCTGCGCATCCGCAACGTTGCCCGAACCGCCTCCACCCTGACCGTACACATTGGCGCGCGCCTCCCCGGCTTCTTGACCCCTGTCGAGGGGCTGGTGATCGCCTCCACCCCGGAGGAGCGCAGCACGTATCTGGCAGGGTTGGAGGGCGGCTGGCAGGCACGGTGCGTACCGTCTATGATGGCCGCCGGTCTCCAGGACGAGCCCTGCCTGACCGCGCCATCGAGCGCCCGGGGACAAACAGCACTGCTGACTCTTCCCCTGACCATCGCTCCCGGCGCAAGCGAGGAAGCCACCTGCCTCATCGGCTATGCAACCTCCGGTGATCAGGCTGCCCTGGCTCTGTGCGATCTGCGGGATCAGGGCGCCTCCGCCATGCTGCGGCAAATCAAGGGCGCATGGGCAGCCGCCATCCAGCGGATATCCATCGCCACCCCGGAAGATACCCTGGATCGCCTGATGAACCGCATCCTGCCCTATCAGGCCATGGCTTTACCTGAGGCATCCCTGGACGCTGTACCGGCATTGGCCCTGATGGATGCGCGCAAGGCCCGCGCCTGTCTGCTGCTGAGCGCCTCCACCGACTGCGGCGCACCGCTGCCTGTCGCGGCAGCGTGGTATACGCGCGTCACCGGCGATATGGCCGTGCTGGACGCCGCATTGCCTCGCACGGATGAAACCCTCTGGGCGCGCTGCGTTTCCTCCATTGCCGAGGGCGACCATCTGGCGCTCTACGCCTGTGACACACTGCTGTCCCTGCGGGAGGATGCGGCGCTGCGTCAGCGCAGGCAGCAGCTGGCTTCCACCGCTGAGCGCACATGGCAGGACGGCCATTATGGCGAGGCCCTGACCCTGCTGCCGCAGCTCTGGGCGGCCTTGGCCATCGGCAGCACCGACCGTACCAGACAGGCCATCGAAATGGTCTGGACACGCCTCTACGATCAGCAGCACGGCCTTGTCAGTGATCGCGAAAGCACGGATGGACTGACGCTTCCTGGCAGCGTCGGCAACGGCGCGCAGGATACCCGGCATGCCGCATGGCTGCTGATGGCCCTGATGCATCTGCATCAGGACGAGCGCGCCTGGGAGCTGCTGCGGGCCCTCAATCCCATCCACCATACCGATGATATCCTGCGCACGGAGGAATTCCGCCAGGCGCCCTACTTCCTGCCGGGCGGAATGCTGGCTGCTCCCCTTGACCCAGGCCGTGCCGTCTCCGGCGGAAGCGGTGCGGCAGGCTGGCTCTATGCTGCCGTGCTGGAGAACATGCTGGGCTTTTGCAAAAGAGGTAATCAGGTTACGCTTTCCCCCAACGTTCCTGCGGACTGGGACGGCTACACCATCGACTGGCAGGAGGGCTCCTCCACCTGGCACATCAGCCTCGAGCGTGGCCTGACCACCCTGACGCTGGATGGCGAAGAGCGCGCCGGGATGACCTTCACCCTGACCGATGACGGCAGGGTGCATCAGGTGCGTGCACCGCTGAAATAAAACGGACGGCTCCCAGACCGGAAGCCGTCTTTCTATTGCGGAAAACCACTTTTCCCGCTATAATGCTGCTGGGAGGTGAAGGACATGGAGCATCGTGTCACGGCGGCGGAAGCAGGCCGGAGGGTCAAGGACATCCTGCGCGGCGTGATGGGCGTGAGCTACAGCGCCATGAAGAGCGCCAAATGGGATGGGCGCATCACGGTTGACGGCACCCCCGTTGCAGTGGATACCGTGCTGCGCGAGGGGCAGACCGTCGCCATGCGCTGGAAGGACATCACGCCTGCCTACGCGGTGAAGCCCTACCCGCTGGGGCTGAACATTCCCTATGCCGACGAGCATCTGCTGATCATCGACAAGCCTGCGCCTCTGGCCTCCCAGTCCAGTGCGAACCACCCGGATGATGCGCTGGAAAACGCCCTCTTTGCCCACTTTGGCTGCCCGGAGGATTTTGTGTACCGCCCCGTAAACCGGCTGGATAAGGGTACCAGCGGCCTGATGGTCGTAGCACGCACGCCTCACAGCCAGCACCGGCTGCAATCACTTTTGCACACGGATGGCTTCAACCGCGTCTACCTCGCCGTGGTAGAGGGTCATCTGCCCCAGCATCAAGGCGTGATCAACGCCCCCATCGGCAAGGAGGATGCCGCCAGCATCCGGCGTATCATTACCGGCAGCGGCAAGCCGTCCGTCACCCATTATGAGGTACTGGAGGAGACGGCCACCCGCTCGCTGGTTCGCCTGCAGCTGAAAACGGGGCGAACCCATCAAATCCGCGTGCATATGCGGCATATGGGCTGCCCCGTGTGTGGTGACTTCCTGTATGGCAGCGAGCTTGACGAACTGCCGGGACGCTTTGCCCTGCATTCCCATGAGCTGCATCTGCTGCACCCTCTCACGGGCAAGGCGCTCCATATCATATCGCCGCTGCCAGACGCCCTCAGGGTGCTGCTTGGGTGATGGCCTCCTGCAGCCACTTGACGCCGCGCTCACGCTCCAAAGAAAGATGAGCATTGACTGCATCCCAGTCCGCATCTGCCAGATCCTTGACGCCGATGGTGCGCAGGAGCTGATCGATGCGGCTGTTTTTGCTTTCCGGGTCATCCTCGCGGTAGCGCCGGAGGATATGGCACGGCCTGTTCAGGATGGACGCGAAGGCCGCGCCGTGGAAGCTGTCCGTGACGATATGCGCCGCGCCGTTGATGAGCGCGAGCCAACGCTGCGGCGGGACGTTCTCCTCCAGCTCATGACCGGACTGACGCGCGCCCTCGGTGCGCGGGATGACACGCACGGGAAGACCGGTCGCCTGCGCCAGCGACGCCGCCTTCTGCCAGTAGGACGGATGGTCGCCGATAAAGTAGCACAGGATGTACGGCTCCTGCGGAATATCCGCATCCAGGATGGACTGCCAGCGTTCCCTTGGCAGGAGCATCACCGGATCAGGCAGGATGGCAGGCGTACGCCCTGTCATCGCCTGAACCAGCGCAGCGCCCTCCTCCTCACGTACGGACACCGCCTGGAAGGGCTTCATCAGCGCTGCCATGCGCCTTTGCTTGCATCTGCCAGGCAGCGCCTGCACGCCCAGGGACGGTGCGTAGGCAACCTTCGGTCGGGACGTGAAATCAAGGAAATACGCCGGATTCAGCCACACGGGCGACCAGATCTGATCAGAGCCGCACACAAGCACGTCGAACTCCTCCGCTGCCCTGGTCAGGGCTGCATGCTTCGGACACCTGTCCGTCAAACGGATGTGCTGCGCGCGAAATTCGTCAAAGCCGCCGTGCATCTTGCCAGCAGCGCTCTTCTTGCGCATGCCATCCAGAATCAGCATGGGCGAATTGCCGGAACGCAGCAGGTTGCAAAGCTTCTCCTGCTTATCCGGCGCATAGTCGATGTGCCTCGCGTCATAGCCGAGGTCGAGCAGCACCTGCTGCAGTGCAAAGGCCTGCAGGATGGAGCCGTAGTTGTCGTTGTGCAAAAAGGTCATCACGCCCACACGCGTCATACAATCACCTCAATGGATTCATTATAGCACGCTTGCGGGGGCGCGTCAAACGTGGTACAATAGGCAGCGTTGAAGCACGAAGGAGGTTGCCGATATGGGACGCACCGTGGTTGTAGCCGAAAAGCCCAGCGTGGGGCGGGATATCGCCCGTGTTTTGGGCTGCAATCAGCGCGGACAGGGCTGCCTCATGGGCGGCCAGTGGGTGGTGACATGGGCCGTAGGCCATCTGGTGACGCTGGTGGAGCCGGATGAGCTGGACGAAAAGTACAAGCGCTGGCAGTTCGACACCCTGCCCATCCTGCCCGAGGATATTCCGCTCAAAGTCATCCACGCCTCCCGCGATCAATACAAGGTAGTCAAGGAGCTCATCAACGCGCAGGACACCGATCGTCTTGTGTGCGCCACGGACGCAGGGCGCGAGGGCGAGCTCATCTTCCGCTATATCTACATGAAATCCGGCTGCAAAAAGCCCTTTGACCGCCTGTGGATTTCCTCCATGACGGACGAGGCCATTCAGGAAGGCTTCCGCGCCATCCAGCCGGGGCAGAAGTACGACGGGCTTTTCCGCAGTGCGCAATGCCGTTCCCAGGCAGACTGGCTGGTGGGCATGAACGCCAGCCGGGCCTTTACGCTCAAATATGACACGCTGCTCTCCGTCGGGCGCGTGCAGACCCCGACGCTGGCCATTCTGGTCAAGCGCCGGAAAGAAATTGAGAACTTCAAGCCCGAGGAATACGCCACCGTCACCGCAGATTTCGGCGACTACAAGGGCATGTGGTTCTCCGAGAAGCTGGAGCCGGACACGCACATCCCCAAAGTCGACATGGCGAAGGCCATCGCCGCACAGGTGAAGGGGCGCACAGGCCGCGTCCTGAGCGCTGAAACGGTGCGCAAGAAGGATCCTCCGCCCCAGCTGTATGATCTGACCAGCCTGCAAAGGGACGCCAACCGTCTCCTGGGCTTCACGGCGGACAGGACGCTCAAGGTTGCCCAGAGCCTTTACGAAACGCGCAAGGCCCTCACCTATCCCCGTACCGACAGTCGATATCTGCCGCCGGATATGATTCCCCGCGTGGTGCAGACGATGAAGATGCTGCCCGCGCCTTACCAGTCTCTCGTACCGGGTGCGCTCCCGGGAGGCAAGCTCCCCGTCAGCAAGCGCACGGTGGATGAGACGAAAGTTACCGATCACCATGCCATCATCCCCACGGCACAGCGGGTGAACCCTGACAGCTTCACCGAGGAGGAGCGCCAGCTCTACGACCTGGTGGCCCGCAGGATGCTGGCAGCCTTCTATCCCGCCTGCGAGTACGACGCGACGAAGGTCATCACGCAGGTGGAGGAACATCTTTTCCGCACCAATGGGCGCGTGGTGCTGGCCAATGGCTGGCACGATGTGCCGGTGCTTGCAAATCCGCCCAAGGCAAAGGCCGGAAAGAAGAAGGCTGCCGAAGAGGAGGACGTCGCCCTGCCGCCATTGCAGATCGGCGACACGCGCACGGTGAAATCCGCCGCCGTCAAGGAAGACAAGACGAAGCCCCCGGCACATCACAACGACGCCTCCCTCCTTGCCGCCATGGAAACCGCCGGCAGGGAGCTGGAGGACGAGGAGCTTGTCCGCCAGATGAAGGGCAGCGGCATCGGCACGCCCGCCACCCGCGCCAACATCATCGAGCGACTCATCAAGGTCGGCTATGCACTGCGCAAGGGCAAGACCATCATCGCCACGGATAAGGGCGTGCAGCTCATCGCCATCATGCCGCAGGAGATCGCCTCCCCCGAGATGACCGGGCGCTGGGAACTGGCGCTGGATCAGATCACCGATGGAAGGCAGGACGCTGAAAAGTTCATGGACTCCATCCGCAAATTTTCGACCTTCCTGGTGAACTACGCCCGCAACAACCGCGCCGCCGTGGAATTCCCCGATGACGAGCGCCGGAAAAAGCGCCGCCAGACGATGGTATCCCGTGGCGCTGCGGTGGAGGGGTGCATCTGCCCCGTATGCAAAAAGGGCGGCGTGCTGGAAAATCAGCGTGCCTTCTTCTGCTCCCAAAGCGCAGGCGGCTGTAAGTTCACGCTGTGGAAGGATTGCCTGACCCGTGGCGGCGGGCCGGAGATATCGACAAGGCTGCTGCAGCTGATGCTGGCCAATCAGGTCGTGCGCGGCTCAACGGGCGTGATCATGATGGACGATCAGCAGATTTCCTTCTTCCCGCACGGGTCGGATATGGCGACGGCACGGAGAGGGCTGACGTATGAAAAAAGGTGATATCCAGCGGGGCCTGCGCGGCCTGATTGAAAGCCCAAAGGTCAAGGTGCTGCTCATCCTTTGGTTGCTGTATTGGCCCATCGTTTTTCCGAAGCTGCTCAACGCGTTTGCGCTGGATGTGGCAGGCATCATCATCTATGGCGGCCCGGTTCTTCTGCTTGGCGGCATCATCTCCTGGTTCCTGTACTGTGACTTTCTTCGTCCCTGCCATGAGCTGCTGGTCAAAAAAGCGCTGATTGAACGGACCGTCCACGTCAACTGGGCAAAATACTGGCAGTCTCCGCGAGGCCTTGGAAGCTGCGGTGTGAAGACCTGCGAAATCCGCGAAGGGCTCAGCTATCACAAGCCCATTCCTGATGACATGATCGTGAACAACCGCCTGACCATCGGCTATCTGCCAAAGGCCTGCATCATCCTGTACGTACAGAAGCCGGAGGCATAAGCTTTCGGCTTTTCTGTATCCCTTCTGTACCAGACTTGCATTTTCTATCCAAATGGACTACAATAGAGCAAGATCATGATCCGCAGATATGCGGAAGAAAGAGGCACATATGGCTGATATCCGCCGCCGCGAGGACGTTGCGTCCGAATTCAAGTGGGACCTGACCCACATCTACCCCAACGACGATGCCTGGGAAGCCGCAATGAATGCCACCCTTGAAGAGGTGAAGGCCTTCGCCGCCTATGACGGCAAGGTCGCTGAGGAGCCCCGCAAGGTCATCCGCGAATATTTCGAGCTGGATGAGAAGATGGCACCCGTATTCTCCTACGCCTTCCTTCGCAAGGAGACCGACAATGCTGACGCCGTTGCGCAGGCGCTGAAGGCCAAGCTCATGCAGGCTGCCGTACAGGTGCAGACCATGATGGCCTTCGTCGAGCCCGAGCTGTTGGAGATGGACGAAGCAGCCCTGAAGGAGATCGCTGCCGATCCGGCGATGGCGGACTATGACACCTTCATCGATGGTCTACTGAAGGCGAAGGCTCACGCCCTTCCCAAGGAGCAGGAAAAACTCATTGCCATGATGGGCCAGGTGGCTGGTGCGCCCAACAACATTTTCTCCATGTTGACCGATGTGGACATGAAGTTCCCGGACGTGGTCACGCCTGACGGCGAGCATCATACCCTGACCGAAGGCACCTATTCTACCTTTATCCGCCATGAGGATCGCGATGTTCGCAAGCAGGGCTTCGAGGGTATCATGGGCACCTACGGAAAGTTTGCCAACACCATCGCCGCTACCTACGCTGCAAATGTGGACAAGGATGTGTTCTTTGCTCGCGCCCGCAAGTATTCCTCCTGCCGCGCCGCCAAGATGGAGCCGCTGCAGATCCCCGAGGAGGTCTACGATAACCTGATCAGCGTTATCCATGAGAATATCCCCACCCTGAATGAGTACCTTGCCCTGCGCAAGCAGTCGATGGGTCTGGACGAGCTGCACATGTATGACCTGTACACCCCCATGGTCAGCGATTTCAAGATGGAGCTGCCCTATGACAAGGCCTTCGACATGGTGCTGGAGGGCCTGACCCCCATGGGCGAGGACTATCTGGATAAGCTGCGCGAGGCACGTACCGGCGGCTGGATCGACGTGTACCCCACGGAGAATAAGTCCTCCGGCGCATTCTCCTCCGGCGGTCTGCGCAATGTTCACCCCTATGTGCTGCTCAACCACAACGACAACCTGAGCGATACCTTCACCATCGCCCATGAGCTGGGCCACTCCATGCATTCCTTCTATTCCAACACCAACCAGCCCGCGCCCAAGAGCGATTACAGCCTCTTTGTGGCGGAAGTCGCGTCCACCTGCAACGAGGCGGTCATGATGCGCTACCTGCTGGAGCAGTTCAAGGATGACAAGAAGGCTCAGGCCTATCTGCTGAACCACTTCCTGGAGCAGTTCCGCACCACTGTGTTCCGTCAGACAATGTTCGCGGAGTTTGAATACATCGCCCATACCATGGCGGAAAAGGGCCAGCCCCTGACCAAGGACGCGCTGACCAAGGTGTATTATGACCTGAACAAGCTCTACTACGGCGGCGTTTGTGATGTGGACGAGCTGATCGGCAACGAGTGGCTGCGCATCCCCCACTTCTACCGCAGCTTCTATGTGTATGTGTACGCCACCGGCCTGTGCGCAGCGGTGAGCCTGTCCGAGCGCATCCTGAACGAGGGCGCGTCTGCAGTAGCGGACTATCGCAAGTTCCTGTCCGCGGGCTGCTCTGTGCCGCCTATCGAGGCCCTGAAGCTGGCTGGCATCGACATGTCCAAGCCCGAGCCCATCCGTGCAGCGATGAAGGTCTTCAAGGAGACCCTGGAGCAGTTCAAGGCTGCATTAGCATAACCAAAAGGCTCTCCCTTTGGGAGAGCTGGCAGCCGCAAGGCTGATTGAGAGGGTTTGCCCTCGGCAACAGGAGGCTTCTATGCCCAAAACCCAACCCATCCGCAGCCGGAACGACGTGTTCCAGCTCTATGAGACCCTGCGCCGCAACCGGGAAAAGCGGACGCACATGAAGCTGTACTTCCTGGAGGGCGTGCATCCCGTGGAGCAGGCCATTGCAGGCGGTGAGCGCTTTGCATCCATCGCTTATGCAGATGATAAGCGGCTCTCCGGCTGGGCGGAGGACATGATCCGTAAGGCGGCCCCGGAGGTGCTGCATCCCATGCCTGCCGCGCTGTTGGCGGAGCTCTCCGACCGGGAGAATCCCTGCGAGCTGGTGTGCATCCTGCATCAGCGCAGCGACGCACAGGAGCGCCTCATAGCGGCAGTAAAGCAGGCGAAGACCCCGCTGCTCATCCTGTGTGACCGCCCGACCAGCCCAGGCAATCTGGGCACCATCATCCGCTCGGCGGACGCCTTTGGCGCATGCGGCGTACTGATGACCGGCCACGCTGCTGACCCCTACGATACGCAGTGCATCCGCGCGAGCATCGGCACGGTGTTCCATCTGCCGGTGATAGCTCTGAACTCCTGCGAAACGGCGGTGGAATTCATCCGCAGCCTGGGCGATTTCCAGATCGCCGGAACCAGCGCGAAGGGCACGATGTGCTTCCATGAGGCGGATTTCACCCGCCCGACGGTGCTGATCGTGGGCAACGAGACCTTCGGCATGTCCAAAGCGTGGAAGGAAAGCTGCGATCTGCTGCTGCGCATTCCGATCTACGGTGCAGCCAGCTCGCTCAACGTAGGCTGTGCAGCCAGCATCTGCCTGTATGAAATTGCAAGACAGCGTGACTTTGACGGTCACAGATAACGGAGGTATCCCCTATGATGAATGGTTATGACAAGCAGGAAGCGCTGACCTTTATCGTCAAGCGCATCCACGAGAAGGATCACCCGGAGCTTGCCGGCATGATCGAGACGCTGATCAGCCAGGCCATCGACGCGGACATGGAGTACATGCATAAGTCCGGCGTGCTGGATAACGAGGGCAACGCAGGTGACGAATACTACGAGGACGACGACGCGTTTGAGTACATGGTGGAAGCCATCGTCGCCAAGAACAAACTGACCCCCGAGCAGGCCGTGAAGGTCGCCGCGCTGGTGGATGACTACATGGATCACCAGCAGGCGTATCTGGAAAGCAGGGGGCTGGTGGACTGGGAATGATTTCTCGCTGAATTGCATAGATTAAGGGCGGCGCATCCGGTGATGGGTGTGCCGCCCTTTGACATACTCAGAAGATGCCAAGCACCTTCTGAAGCTTTTCGATTTTTTCAAACTGGGTATCGCCGCAGTTGATGCAATGGCGGCGCTTTTCGCCCTCCTGCTCCGTGGTGGCTTCGATGGTCGTTTCCCATTCGGTGTAGGAATGCCCCCATGCGCTGATGTGTTCACTCATAAGTGTTAAATCACAGGTTGAGCATTGCTTTTCACGCAAGCCAGATTGCAGGCAGCTAGCCGCACGGGTAATCTGCCAATCAAGCAAGCGGTGTCCCAATACAGGTATTTCCTGCTCTTCAAATATGATTCCGCACGTCCTGCAGGTTAATACTTTTCGGCCATTCTCAATACAGGAGGGAGATTTCACCTCAGTCCATGTATCTACATCGTGGCCTTTAGGATCGATCGCTTTTTTTTGAAGTTCTATACCACACACCTGGCAATAACTCACCTGAAAGCCAGCAACTTCACAACTTTGTTCTCTAACCAGTACAAAACCACCTGCGGCATGTGCCGATTTAGGAGTTTCTTGTTCTTCAAGTACAATTCCACATTTTCCACAGGTTAAGGCCTTCTTACCGCCTTCAATACAAGAAGAAACTTTCAATTCAACCCATACGCCTACATCATGCCCCTTGGGATTGATTGCCTTTGTTTGAAGTTCTATGCCGCACACCTGACAGTAACTCACCTGAGAACCAGCAACTTCACAAGTTGCTTCCCTGACCAATACAAATGCACCTGCAGAGTGCGCTGCCTTTGGAATTTCCTTACGCTCAACGACTTCTTTGCACACTGTACAGCGCTTGACATTCCACCCAGACTCTGAGCAAGAAGCACTTGACTCTTTCTGCCAGCTGCCAACCACGTGACCGTCTGCTGGTATGATCTCTCCCCTAATTGTGCCATCACATATGCTACATCTAATTTCACAAATACCATCGACTTTACAATCTTGATAAAATGTTATGTGCTTGTACTCTGAACCTGCATGTACACTTGAACTACATATTGCTATTAAGTACTTGTCTGAATCATTCACATAAGCCCATTCGTCTATCGCAAAAAGATATGTTGTATTGCCTTTCATCATAACAGAAAAGCTCTTATTCTTTGGGACATGAAAATCGTTTACGTAATTACCGCTTTCATATAGTGTCACAGAATGGCTATAAAGCGAACCTTCTAAGTCATAGTCGTGAAATAGTGAAAAGCAATATTCATCTGTAGAACTGGGAGTAAAGCTAAACCATCCATCTCCCTTCGACTTATATAGCATCCCAAGGTACATCCTTGATGGAGAATTCTTCTCACCAGCAACAATTGATGTACATTCTTCAGCACATGCTAATGAATGTCCAATTAGAACAGCCAGCATCAGAAAATAAAAGAGCATCCTTTTCATACAGTCCAACCTCCTTATTCAAAATTATAGTCCATCATGGACTATTTGTCAATACTCCATTTCGGATTAGTGTATATTGTTTCATGGTGATGTAAATGGTCTATCAACGGATTCGCGATTTGCGGGAAGATCACGATTGGAATCAAACAGAGGTAGCCGCAATGCTCAATATGTCCCAGCCCGGTTACAGTAAGTATGAACGTGGCGAACGGGACATCCCCACCGCCATCCTCATCCAACTCGCCCGCCTCTACAACACCTCCATCGACTACCTCCTGGGCGAAACCAACAACCCCAACCGGTACGAATAACGGCTTGCCCCGTATGCATGGGACAAGCCGTTGTTTTTTTGTCCTTTCAAAAGCGCATCCCTTGGGGCCGTGCCGCCATGGGAGGTGGAGAGCCTCACCGTTACCGCTGGACAAAAAGAGTCCCTCACCATAACCGGTGAGGGACTCCTGTGATTCGATTAGATCGTGGTTTCGCCCATCTCGATGGAGGCGGTGTTCACCATCATCTGGTGCGCAGCGCGATACTCGAAGAACTTGGGGGCAACCTTGGGGAACAGCGCGTAGGACAGCACGTCCTCCTCGCAGGTGTACCAGCCCTTCTCCTTGACCTCCTTGCGCAGCTGATCCATCTCGGGAGCGAGATCGTCAGCATAGCGGTGGCTGATGACGGGAGTGTCGCCGATGCACTTCTTGCGGACATCCTCGTTCACGGGAGCAGGCAGCTTGCCGTAGCGGCCAGCCAGCAGATCCTTGGACTCCTTGGGCACCATCTTGTACTTCTCTCCGCCCAGCACGTTCATCACGGCCTGGGTGCCGACGATCTGGGAGGTGGGGGTGACCAGGGGCGGATAGCCGAAGTCCTTGCGGACGACGGGCACCTCAGCCAGCACCTCGTAGTACTTGTCCATCTGGTTGGCCTGCTTGAGCTGGCCGATCAGGTTGGACAGCATACCGCCGGGAACCTGATACTGCAGCGTCTTGACGTCCACGCCCAGCACGCGGGAGGGATCGCGCCAGCCATCCTTGGTCAGGCGATCCGCCACGCCGCGGAAGTGCTCCGCCAGCTTGGCCAGCTTGTTCAGGTCAATGCCGGTTTCGTACTCGGTGCCGTTCATGGTGGCGACCAGCGTCTCGGTGGCGGGCTGGGAGGTACCGGAGCCCAGAGGAGAGAGGCAGGTGTCAACCACGTCCACACCGGCCTCGATGGCCTT
>JAFUOR010000080.1 GCA_017481825.1 Clostridia bacterium | reverse complement strand
TGATTTCGTACTGGCCAGTCGCCAGATATATCGTCTGGGGCGCAGCGATGGTTTCGCCATAGGTGTCAAGGTAGGAAATGGTGACAGGGAATGTCGAAGGGGTGGGCGTGGGGGTGGCTTCCTCCTGCTCGGGCATGTAGTAGAACACCACCGCCGTCACATCGGCCACACCACCCGTGACCGTTACGGGAATTTCCGCTTCCGTGCCGGGCACAATCACGTAGCCCTCCGGCAGATCCACCGGCTCAGCCTTCACGATATGGCTGCCGTTGCCCAGGTTCAACACCTGCTTGGTGGCAATGTCAAAGCCGAGGTCGTCGCGGTAGTAGACCTCCACCGTCGCCTTGGTGGGGGCGATGACCTCCACGGTGGGCTCGGCAGTAGGCTCGCTGGTCGGAGTCGCGGTGGGGTCGGCCTTCTTCAGCTGGTAGTAGAAGGTTACCTCGCTCTGGCTGGCCACGCCATTTTCAACCTTGACGGACACCTCGTTGTGCAGGCCCGGCACCAGCTCATAATCGTCAGGCAGCCCCTGGGGCTCCGGCCGAACGATATGGCTGCCATTGGGCAGGATGCGAGTCTGGGCAGGCGCAACCTCGTAGCCCAGGTCGTCGATGTAGCGGACAGTGATCGCCGCCTCCTTGGGAACAGGCTGGCGGAAGGTGAACACCACGGGATTGGGGCTGGCATTGCCGCCTGCATCCACATAGACGTCAAAGGAAGCGTCGCTCACGATCTCCAGGCCACCCACCAGATCGCTTTCGGGCCAAACCGTCGTGGTGCCGATGGGCAGCGTCTTGACCTTCTGCTCGATGAGGGTGTAATCGTCCATCTGGTAGATGACCGTCACCTCGCCGGAGGTGGGAGCCACATAGCGGTCAGCATAAAAGAAGGACACGCTGGCCACGTCGGTGGTGCCGTCGTCCCGTACCTCGACGATCACGGGAGACTCGCTGGTCAGGTCGTAATCGCCCACCTTGCCGCTGGTGGGATACACCGGCTGATAGCCTGCCTCCAGCGTGACCGTGTGATGATCCAGAAGAGTGCCATTCTCATGGTAATAGTACACATCCACCGTGGCCGCCACAGGCTGGGGATCGCTGTACCAGAAGGAAACGCTGGGAATGCTGGTCGTTCCGTCAGGGTATACGGTGACGTAGACCACCTTGTCGCTCACCAGCTCCAGGCCGCCCACGCGATCGCTTTCGGGATAAACAGGGTTCTCCCCTTCCTTGAGCAGCACGGTCATCTGATCCAGAAGGGTATTGTTGGCGTGGTAATAATACACGTCAATGGAGGCGTTCACCTCAGGCTTCTGGTAGGTGAACACCACGGGATTGGGGCTGGCGTTGCCGCCATTGTCCACGTAGACGTCTGCGCTCACCGCTCCCACCAGGGACAGACCGCCCACCGCCGTGGAGGTCGGCCAGATGGTATGATTGCCCGGGCCGTACCACTGGGACTGCTGATCCAGCAGCGTACCGTCGCTGAGCTGGTAGATGACGTTGATCTCCGCCTGAATGACGGGCGGCTCAGTCGGAGCCTCCGTGGGAGCCTGCGTGGGACCTTCCGTGGGGGCCTGCGTGGGGGCATCAGTCGGCACGGACTGATCCGGCTCGTAGGTGAACACGACCTCCGCATAGTTCGCCACGCCCATGCTGTCCACATACACATCCACAGAGTTGCTGCCGATCAGCTTATAGCCCGCAGTCTTGCCAGAGCTGGCCCAGACAGTGGTGAAGGTCTCGGGATAGCACTGAACATACTGTACATCCAGCTCGATACCGTCCGTCGTCACGTGACGCACGGGAATCTGCACAGCAGAGGTCACGGGCGTATCGGGCGTTACGTCCGCAGGGATCTCACGGGAGGAAAAGTACATGGGGAACATGCCCTGATACATGCTGTTATAGTCGTAGCCGACATACTGTGCATAGAGCGTATCAAGGCTTTCCGCATCTACCGTCCAGAGGTGGTTGAGGGAAAAATCGTTGAAATAGAAGGTATATCCCGGATCGGGATGGACGATGCTGACCGTGAGGTAGCCATACAGGGCCGCAGGGTCGAGGGTGACCCAGTAGGCATGGTCAGAGCTTCCCTCCACCGGCATGGCGGGCACAGTCTGCACCGTGCCGGTGCCATCCGTCCAGGAGACGTTGATCATCACGTTCTCCCAGTCATCCAGCGCCAGCGCGGGCGTCGTCCAGGAAGTCAGAAGCAGCGTCAGCGTCAGCAAAAGCGTCAGCAGACGGCGGAGTTTCGTTGCGCCAGCATACGTCATGGCGTGTTCCCCTCCTTAAAGGAAGTGATAGTGGTTCACTGTATATTATAACGCGGCGAACGGCTTTGTCAATGCGCGTCGTTTTGCCACGTTTTACAAGGATTGCGCAGGATTTTGCATCCCGCATGTCGAAAGCTTCTGCACAGACCTACATCATCTAACGAATCAGGAGGCATACTCATGAACGAGCAGAATCTGATTGAGACATACAAGTCGGGCGAGGTCGTCTTCGATGGCAAGATCATCCGTCTGGAGCACTGGCAGGTGGAGCTGCCCAATGGCCGCATGGCCCTGCGCGAGGTGGCCTGCCATCCCGGTGCGGCGGCGGTGGTGGCGCTTGATGAGGACAACAACGTCATCCTTGTGCAGCAGTACCGCGCACCCGTGGGACGCCTGACACTGGAAATCCCCGCAGGCAAGTTCGACAAGCCGGGCGAAGACCCTCTGAGCTGCGCGGTGCGCGAGCTGAGCGAGGAAACAGGCCTGATCGCCGAGCATTGGACGAAGCTGACGGTGCTGGAGACTACGCCCGACTTTTGCAACGAGCGCATCCACATCTACATGGCCACGGGCCTCAAGCAGGGCGAAACCCACCCGGACGAGGACGAGTTCGTCGCCACAACCCGCATGCCCCTTGCACAGGCTGTCGCCCACGTCATGGACGGCACCTTCCGCGACGGCAAGACCGCGCTGGCCATCATGATGGCTCAGGCCACCCTTGCCTCTGTGAAGTAAACGAACGATGGACGCAGTTTCTTCCCGGCTGCTCAAGAATATTGCAAAAATATTTCATTTATGTTGCTTGTCCCCAGAAAGTATCGACAAGGAGGCCTCCTGATGAAGAAGCGCACCTCTCCCTGGCTGATTCTCTTCATCCTGCTGATGGTGCTCATCGCCGTCTGCGGCGTGGCGCTGATGATCTACGGCAGCGCGACCAACGGCCCGATAATCCGGCTGCCGGGCGGGAATAAATTTGCATGGATGGCAGGGATGCTTTATGGCTGAGCGCTTCAGCTGGCTGGAGAGCCTGCTGCGTCCGGCTTCCCTGCCCGCATCGCCGGAGGATTTCTTCGCCCGGCTGCCCGTGATTGACACGCCGCGCCTGACCCTTCGCCGCATGAGGATGCAGGATGCGCCGGATATCTACGCCTACTCGAAGGACCCGGAGGTGGCACGCCATGTGCTGTGGGACGCCCATGCCTCCATCTGGGACTCCCGGGCGTACCTGCGCTTTATCCTCCGGCAGTACCGCAGCGGCCAGCCCTCCAGCTGGGGCATTGAGGAGAAGGGCACAGGACGCCTCATCGGCACCATCGGATACATGTGGTATTCCGGCGAAAACAGCACCGTGGAGCTGGGCTACAGCCTGGCCCGGGACAGGTGGAATCAGGGCTATATGACCGAGGCGCTCCAGGCCGTATTGCAGGAGACCTTCGAGGTGCTGCACATCAACCGCGCCGAGGCCCAGCACTTCACCGACAACCCCGCCAGCGGACGCGTCATGCTCAAATGCGGCATGACCCTGGAGGGGACGCTGCGCCAGCGGATCTTCCACCGGGGACAGTTCCGGGATGTATCACTGTGGGCCATCACCAGGGCTGATTGGGAGAAGCAGCACAGGAGCACATAAAAACGGCCTTCCGGCATGACAGATACCGGAAGGCGTTCCTGTTTACTTTTTGTACTGCTTCATCCGGCGCTCCAGCACCTCGGGACGCGCCACGGAATAGCCGAAGAACCCCAGCACCTCCGCCGTGCGCTGATACACGCCGTGGTTGTAGGCCACCAGACCTGCGCTCTCCAGATGGAGGTCCTTGCCCTCAAAGAGGTCTTCCCTCACCTGCACGCCCACGATCTCGCCGATGAACATGTCATGGCTGCCCAGTTCCAGCACCTGGCGCACCTTGCAGGCCAGATAGGCAGGGCACTCAGCAATGGCAGGAGCATGGTCAAGGTTCAGGGCGGGCATGGGTGTGAGGCCGCAGGCCTGCCACTTGTCCACATCCTTGCCGCTGCGCATGCCGCAGAAGTCAAGAGCCTTGCAGTTCTTTTCATCCACGAGATTCACCACGAATTCACCGCTCTCCCTGATGATGGCGTGGCTGTGACGATTCTTGCGGACGCTGACGGACACCATGGGCGGGTCGGAGCAGACGGTGCCGGCCCAGGCAATGGTGATGATATTGGGTCTGGCCGTTTCGCTGGCGCAGGAGACCATCACCGCCGGGACAGGGCAAAGCAGGTTGCTCGGATCAAAAGTACGGAAGTTATTCATGGCAGATCGCGCTCCGTTCTTGTATCTCATTTGAAAATAGTGTACAATATGGTCGAACGAAAGTCAACTTGTTTTGATGGGAGGCAGCCCCTATGACGGTGCTCTTGCAGGTGATGACGCTCTTTCTGCTGATGATCGCAGGCCTTGGCGCGGTGAAGTTCCGCGTGCTGGACGATCGGGGGCTCAAGGGGCTCAACACCATCGTTTTGTACTTCGCGCAGCCCGCGATGATCCTCCACAAGCTGCAGACCCCTGCCAGCCAGGAGCTGATCATCGAGTTGATATGGGTGTTCGTCCTCACCTGCGTGACTATCGCCATTGCGGGTGTGATTGCCTTCCGCCTCTTTGCCAGAGAGCCTGCCCAGCGCCGCGCGGTGCTGACCAACCTTTCGATGGTCTCCAACTGCGGCTACATGGGGTATCCGGTGATCATCGCCACCATGGGCGAGGGCGCGCTGATCTACGCGGTGGTGTTCGTCGCGGCCTTCAACCTCATGTGCTGGACGCTGGGCGCATACTATTACGGCGGACCCACGGCCATGCAGCCGCAAAAGCTGCTCACCAATCCCTCCCTCATCGCTGTGGCGGGCGGGTTGCTGCTCTTCTTCACCGGCTGGCGGCTGCCAGGGTTCATCAACGACGCCCTGAACATGATGGGCGGCACCACAACGCCGCTGGCGATGTTCGTCATCGGTGCGCGCCTGATCAGCCTGCGCCTGGAGCACCTCAGGGACGTGAAGCTCCTGCTGGTGTGCGCGCTGCGCCTGCTGGTTTTCCCGGCAATGATCCTGCTGCTGCGTCTCACGCCCCTGCCGGAGATGGTGGTCAGCAGCGTCTACCTGTGCACGGCCATGCCCTGCGCGGCCCTCACCGCCATGCAGAGCGAGGTCTTCAACTGCGATAAGGAGCTGGCGTCCCGCGGCGTGGCGCTGTCCACCGCGCTGTCGATGATCACCGTTCCGCTGATGCTTATGCTGGTATAAAGGGAGGTCACAGCCATGCTTTTTCCCGGAGATGCTTCCCGTCAGGGCCGTCACGCAGGCGCGTATAACCCCCGCTCCGGCCACCGGGGGCGGATCATCACCATCCTCATCATCCTGGCCGTGGTCTGCCTGCTGGCCTATCCCTTCATTGAGCCCTACCTGCTGGAAACCGAGACTGTTTCCCTCACCGCGGACGATTTTCCCTCCGCCATCGGCCAGCTGCGGGTGGTGTACGTCAGCGACATCCACGCAGGCGGCACCTTCACCCAAAGCCGCGTGAAGGATCTGATCAGCCGCATCAATGCCTGCAATGCTGATCTGGTGCTGCTGGGCGGCGACTATGCGGACAGCAGTA
>JAFUOR010000021.1 GCA_017481825.1 Clostridia bacterium | reverse complement strand
TCTATTCTTACGACGATCTGCTGATTCAGATGAAACGCTATCTCTATCGCGCCAATCGCATCCCCATGGCTGTCCTCGGTTGGCATTCTCCTGTCCAGATGCGCAGCCTCCTCGGCGCCGTCGCGAAGTGAAGCCGCTCGGGCTACGCCCTCCCGCCTGCACTTCGCCCTCCCTTCCCCTTGCTCTTTCGTTCTTTTTCTTGGTCTCACATCATTGACTAATGAACAGGCAGGGCGCTGCTCTGTACCCTGCCAAAGGGGCTTCGACCTTCTGGACACCCTTCTCGCGATGCAGTTGATTTCCTTCAATTGAAGTTGCGCGCGTGTTTATTGAGGTGCGAAAGCTACATGTACCTTGTAGATCACGCTTTGGCTCAGATTCGTGAACAAGTTCACGGAGTCCTTGCGTCGCTCACACTTGTCTTTCCCGTTTGGGTCGCCAGAGGCGGCATTGGAACGGGTCAAAGCCCTCCTGCGGAGGTCGGCGGGATAGCGAATGTTCTATATTGTAGTTTTTTGTTGGTTTGCTGATAATCAGAGGGATTGGTCGATGAATTCCAGCATGGGCTTGCGGCACACGAGGTCGCGGTGCTCGCGATACCACTCGTAGGACTCACCAAGTCCCTCTGCCAGCGGCGTGAGTTCCGGCAAAAGCGCTTGCTGGCGCGTCACATCCAGCTGATAGGCGTAAGCATGGAACGGGAAATAGCTGCGTTGGGGGACGGAAGGATCAACCTCCACAAAGCGAGGCTCCTTTCCGGCTGCTGCATAGCACAGCGTCACCCATTCGCGGATGGTCACGCTCTCAGGATTGCCCGTGTTGAAGATATGCTGCTCAGGCTGCTCCAGCAGGATGCGCTCCATCAGGCGGCACAGGTCGCGCACGTGGAAAAACTGCAGGGGCATGCTGCCATCTCCCGGCAGATAGAAGGGGCGATCCTTCTCAGCGCACTCAAACGCAAAGGCCTCGCGATGCAGCACATTCCAAGGGCCATACAGGTACGGCGGACGCACGATATAGGCATGGGGCACCCGTTCCAGCAGGCACTGCTCCGCCGCAATTTTGTTTGTTCCGTAAGCGCCCCAGTAAGCGTTGGGGCCGACGGGCTGCGCCTCATGGAAGGGCTGCACGTTCGTTTCGGGATACACCGCAGAGGAAGAAACCATGATGTAGCAGGGTGCATCGGGCAGCGCATTGAGCAGAGCGTCGATGTCCTCCTGCGTATAGGGCGTCACATCCAGAATCGCATCGAAGGCGGGCAGGGTCAGGCCCTCATCCAGGCGATCCTGACAGATGTGCTCAACGCCCTCCATCTGCGGACGACTTCCGCGATTGAGCACCGTCACCTGATGACCGCGCCCGGCAAAATAGGCAGCGGTATTCAGGCTGACAAACACAGTGCCTCCGGTCACAAGAATTCGCATGGTTTCTTCTCCTTTCATGCAAAAAGGGAGCGGACAATGCATCCGCTCCCTGATAGGCTTGCTTACTTGGTCTTCTTGGAACGCACCAGGAACACGCTGCACAGCATGGCGATGATGTAGAGCACCAGCGTGACGTAAAGCACGGTCTGATAGCCAGTGGGATTGACGGTGTTGCCCGCAATCTCCACCGCCTCGCCAAAGTGGCTGACGATCCAGTTGGCCATCTGGTTGCCGGTCAGGCCAGCGATGGCCCAGGCAGACAGGGTGATACCGTGGATGGCGGAAATGTTGCCCATGCCATAGTGATCACTCAGCAGGGTGGGCACGTTGGAGAAGCCGCCGCCGTAACCGGCATTGACCACAAACAGCAGGATCAGCACCAGCACCATCAGCAGGCTGCTGCCGGCGGAAGCGCCCACGATACCGTTGGTCACAACGACCAACGCGGTGCAGATGATAGAAGCTGCAAAGATGATCTTGTACATGGAGTTGCGATCCTTCATCTTGTCAGCCGCAGCAGACAGGAAGAAACGGCCGCCGGCGTTGAACACCGCCGTCACGATGCCCAGCACCGCAACCATATCCGCCAGGCCGATCGCCTTGAAGATCATCTTCTCCTGGGAGATCAGCGCCAGGCCACAGGTGATGTTGAGGTAGAACATCAGCCAGATGCCGGCGAACACCAGGGGCTTCTGCTTGATCACGTCGATCGCGCGGGCGCCCTTCTCCTGCTTGGCGGGCTCATGCCAGTCAGCAGGCTTGGCCAGCAGGATGTGGCCGATGAACATCAGCGCAAAGTACACCACGCCCAGGATCATGAACATCTTATCCACGGTCATGGACTTCATCATGGCCTCCATGATGGGGGTAGCAATGGCCTTTGCCGCGCCGAAGCCGGCAACCGCAAGGCCGGTGGCCAGACCGGGCGTAGACTTGAACCACAGCATCAGGGTCTTGACGGGAGACAGGTAACCAGTACCCAGGCCGATACCCATGATGAAGCCATAGCACACCAGGATGCCGATCAGCGCCACCGGATTACCGGGATTGGCGTGGCCGAACATCATGAACAGGCCGCTGCCGACCATACCGGTACCAAAGCAGATGGACGCAATCAGGGAAGAACGATGGATATTCTTTTCCACCACGCTGCCCAGGAAGGCAGCGGACATGCCCAGGAAGAAGATGGCCAGGCTGAACGCCCATTCCACATCGCTCTTGGCATGGCCCATGTAGTCAGCGATCTGCTGGCTGAAGGTAGACCAGCAGTACACCGTGCCGATGCTGCAGTGCAGCAGCAGTGCAGGAATCGCGCCGCGAACCCACTTGTTCTGACTCTTGATATTGAACATATTCCCTTTCCTCTCCGCCTGTTGCAGTCGGAAAGGCGGCTGTACAGGCATGTAAAATACCGGGGATGCTGAATGTCCCCGAAACCGGGAATTATCATAGCACATGTTGGCGAAAATTGCAATGTCCTGCATGGGAAATATTGAGGGGATTCTCAGCCTCCGCAGCAAAAAGCAGGAGCGTACACATACGCCCCTGCTCATTCTGCCTCAGTCGTATTTATCCTCCGCCGATACCTGGCGGAAGTCCTCCACAAGGAACTCCGGCCCGCCGGCTGCCACAAACTCATCAATCGCCTGATTCAGCATCTCATGGAATTCCTCCAGGCACAGACCGTTTTCCATGATGTATGTCGCCGCATCAACGCCCACATAGCGCAGATGCCAGGGCTCATAGTTGATCTCCGTGATCTCTTCCTTGTCCGCAGGGTAGCGGATAACAAAGCCGAACTCCGCGCAGTGTTCAGCCATCCACTGGCACTCCTCTTCCTCGGCCATGTCCTCGTTCATGCCGCGATCCGTCCAGTTCCCCGGCACAACGTCGCAGCCCAGACCCGTCTGATGATCGCTCGCGCCAGGCTTGGTCACCCAGCCGTCATCATAGCCGTCGTTGGCTTCAAGACGGTTGTAATACATATAATCCTGCGTTTTGTAGCTGCGATAGGCGCTTTTGAGGTACAGTTCATGACCTTCGGCACGTGCCGCGTCGCAAAGCGCCACAAGGGCTTCGGCGCACTCACGCTGGAGCTGCATGTCACTATTCACCAAACGCACGCCGCCGGAGGTATTGTTGCCCTCGTCATCCAGCTTGAGCTTCTTCATTGTTACCAGATCATCGGGTACGTAGTTCTTGGACAGGAACATGTGCTTGTTGGCCAGCTGAATAAGCTCCGGATCCAGCTCCATGATATCAATGGGGAAATTCCACGGCACATTCTCGTAGGTGATGGTCTCCCAGGAAATGCCGGACACATCCTCAAAGGAATAATCCTCATCCGGATTCCATTCCTCAGCAGCAGCCATTCCGCTCAGGCACAAAAGCGCCATCATCAGCGCCAGAACCTTCTTCATGGCGCCGCCACCTCCTCGTTCGACCCCAGAACGATCTCCATCAGCGCATCCTGACGGATGAGCAGCAGGAAGTGCTCCAGAGGCATCTCGTTTTCATGAATCATCGCAGCATATTCCTTGCCGACATAGCGCACATGCCAGGGCTCGTAGCTGTAGCCGGTAACGTCCTCCCAGCCTTCCTTGTAGCGCAGGATAAAGCCGTATTCCCAGCAATGCTCGGCCACCCACTTTCCGCCCTTGGTCTTTCCAAAGGAGGAGGTCAGGTTCACATCGTCGCTCTTTTGGCCCACGTCCATGGCAAGACCCAGCTGATGCTCGCTCGCCCCGGGACGCGCGACGTATTCATCCGCCTTTTCCTTCGAGCCCACGCGATCCACCTTGTTGCTGTAAATGGTAGATTGCCGCTGATAGCTGCGGTAGCCGCTAACGGCCTTGAGGGTCACGCCGATATCTTCCTTGCAGGCTGCGAACATCTCCTCCAGCGCCGCCGCGGCGTCTGCACGCATGTCCTGCAGCTGCCCGGGGACAGCCGCCTTGATGGTCTTCGGTTCGTAATACTTGCTCACCCGCCATTGACGGTTTTGCAAAAACAGCAATCCATCCACATCATTCTGGGGCGCCGCTGCCGTTAAGGATGATGAGATCAGCATCGTGCCTGCTGCCGCCAGCGCCAGCAGCTGTTCCAGCACAGTCGCCATATGATCCCCTCCCTGTCAATATTCTCTCAGCTTCTATTATATCGCAAATAGCGCGATGTGCAAGGGCGGAAGGTGTAAATTTTTGCGCGACGCGCCGAACTTGCGCAAAACAAAATTTTCATGACTACCGCGCATGTCCTCCGTCCAAACTACGCTGCGAGGAGGTGAAGACTGTGAAAAAGACTCTTATGACCCTTGGCATGCTGGCCTGCGCCGCCACCATGACGGCCTGCACCGCTACGACCGACATGACCACCGCCACCAACGAGCCCACCAGCACGACCTACGTCTCTCCCTCGCCGGAGGTGACCAATGTCGCGCCCGAAGGCATCATTGACGGCGTGATGGATGATGCCGGCAACGCGCTGGAGGACGCAGGTGACGCGATGGACAACATGATGGACGGCAATGGCCTTGCCACCCAGACGCCCGACGCCACCGGCGTGACCTCCATGGACAAAGCACGCCGCGTGGTGGAGCAGATCGAAGATGAGCTGGAGCGCCTTTCCGAGGTCGATGACGCGCAGGTGATCCTCAGCGGCAACAAAGCCGCCGTGGCCCTGGAGTTTGACGATCAGTACCGCGGTGGTATTGACGACCGCCTGCGCGGCATCGTCAGCGACCGCATCGGCAGCGTGATCAGCGGCATCTCGACCATCGCCATCACATCAGACGAGGGCATCATGGACGCCATCGAGCGGCTGGGCGAAAGCCTGAACACCATGTCCGATATGACAGCCCTGCAAGCTGACGTTGACCGCATCATCCAACAGATCAACGGCAGCAACGCATAATTCATCCGGCACAGGCATAATCTAATCCGCAGACCCGATGCTGCGTCCGTTTTTCGGACGCGGCAGTTTTTTCGGATGAAACAGGCTCCGCCGCACTGCGTTGCCCATGCTCCTCTCTGCCCGGCTCCATGCCGTCCGGCTGCTGGAAGGATGCTGCGCCGTGCCGCTGCGCCATGCGACTCCATTGTGGAAAAGAGAGGTCTCTTCCCCGGCATTGGCGGCATGATGCCGGATTTTATGCCTCACTGACCATTTCCAGCCCTACAAGGCTTTCCCAGTGTATTGCCCCCGTATCTGCGCACAATACCTACCGAGAAACGGAACAGGAGGTGAGCAGAATGAGCAATCAGAAGTCGAACTCCCAGATGGTTCCCGAAGCCCGCGAGGCCCTGAACAACATGAAGTTCGAGATCGCCCGCGAGCTGGGCGTAAACCTCAAGCAGGGCTACAACGGCGACCTCTCCAGCCGCGAGAACGGCTACGTCGGCGGCTACATGGTCAAGCGTCTGATCGAGCAGGCCGAGCGCCAGATGAGCAAGTAAGCAAGGGCGCTGTCCCTGCACCCGCGCAAGGATTTCACCCCTGGCTCCTTTCCGCAAGCCTTCCCATGCGCCATCGGTTAACATCGTGCACGCATGATGATTGCGGGAACGAATCAGGAACAGGAAATCCTCAGAACGGCCAATGGTCGAATCTGCGGGATCACGACCAAAATGAAGGAGGAGTTTTCCGATGTATATGAACAACAACAATCAGCAGCAGGCTCCCATCAACACCAACAACAACTCCAACAATTCCAACCAGCAGGGCTCCATGGTGCCCGAAGCCCGTCAGGCTCTGGACAACATGAAGTACGAGATCGCCGGCGAGCTGGGCATCAACCTCAAGCACGGCTACAACGGCGACCTGCCCTCCCGCCAGGCGGGCTATATCGGTGGCTACATGGTGAACCTGATGCAACCAGCAGAACGCCTCTGCGCCTACTACCAGCTGCCACCGATCAGATTTTCGAGGAATGGGCTGAGGAATCAGTTTGAGCAGAAGGTGGAGTATCAGGTGAAGGTGGGGATAGAGGTGTAAAAGAACAACAGATAATGAACAATACCCACAGTTGTCAGGCAAGCATCCTGCCATGCCTGACAACTGTAGGTATTTTATGATTCCATAACTTTTCCTTACCCTTCGCCGAATAATACACTTGTAGATCAGCAGCCCAATGACACACCCCATCGTATTGTTGAGCATATCATCAAACTCAAATAAACCGATCTTGCAAACAAGCTGAGTAACCTCCGTCAATGCGCTGCAACAGAAAGCAATCGCCACCACCTGCCACGGCTTCAATTTCTCAAAAATGAACGGCAGCAGATATCCCAACGGAACATACAGCAGAATGTTTAGAATGATCTCTTCCAACAGGGCGGGACGAGTAACCTCCACCGTACCATTGATCAAGCTCATCAGCCCATCCGGAAACGCCAGCGATTCCCGATATGACCACAAAAGCTCCCACTCGGCCTTGTAATTAGCCCTAACTGTGCGGAACAGGATCGTTTCATATAGATTTGCAATACTATACACACTCAGAATAACATACTTCGCCGCAGCAAACCACCGCGGATGCCGCCGCATGACATTACCAAAACAGGCAGAAGCCGGGCAACCAACAGCACGAAGATCGAAATCACTGTCACTTGATCCATGCTGCATCACCCTGCTTCTTACTTTTTTCAATCAACCGCGTTAGTCTCTGCGGAACAGATCGCGGGTATACACCTTGTCCTGCACATCGTCCAGGCAGGCATCATAGCGATTGGCAATGATCGCCCCCGCCTGTGCCTTGAAGGCGGTCAAATCATTGACCACCTTGCTACCGAAGAAGGTGCTGCCATCGGGCAGCGTTGGCTCGTAAATGATCACCGTCGCGCCCTTGGACTTGATGCGCTTCATCACGCCCTGGATGGAGGACTGGCGGAAGTTGTCGGAGTTGCTCTTCATCGTTAGGCGATACACACCCACAACAACCTCGCGTTCCTTCTCCGAACCCCACTCATCGCTCATTTCATACGCACCAGCGATTTCTAACACACGCTGCGCTATAAAATCTTTCCGAGTCCGATTGGCATCAACGATGGCCGTCATCATGTTCTGCGGCACATCCTGATAGTTGGCCAGCAGCTGCTTGGTGTCCTTGGGCAGGCAGTAACCGCCGTAGCCGAAGGACGGATTGTTATAGTGACTGCCGATGCGGGGATCCAGGCATACACCCTCGATGATCTGCTTGGTGTCCAAGCCCTTCATCTCTGCATAGGTGTCCAGCTCATTGAAATAGCTGACACGCAGCGCCAGATAGGTGTTGGCAAAGAGCTTCACGGCCTCCGACTCGGTGAAGCCCATGAACAGCGTGTCTATGTTCGGCTT
>JAFUOR010000008.1 GCA_017481825.1 Clostridia bacterium | reverse complement strand
ATGTCCGCAAAGCTGTCACCGGCAAAGACATACTGCACAAAGCTGCCGCCCTCCGCCCGCCAACTGTAAGCGGAGGCATCGGTCTTGCCCATGTCAAAGCGCATGCGGTAGCTGTTGTCCACGAACGTGCCGTAGGGCGCGCCTTCACCCGTACTCATAAAGAAGGTTACAGGGATATCAGCCGTTACATGGCCGATATGAATGCGCTGACCAGTGACCATATCGCGGGTGATGCCCCGGCGATCCATGCTGCCGAGGTATCCGTCGTTATCCTCACCCAGGCCATAGAAGTGCTCATGCTCGCCCATAACGTGGCGGCAGAAGATCGCGCCGCTGTCCTCACACCCCATTGCGATGGAAGATGTCAGGAGCTTGCTGCCGCGCAGGTAATCCACGCGAATGTTCTGCTTCGTCAGGCGGACGGCCATCTCGCCGGTGGACACGGTGATGCTGCCCTCATCCTCGGCGATCCGAATATCCTCGATGGCAGGAATATCGCCTTCGATAGCATAGGAGGGTTCCGGTGCGCCCTCACCCGTAAAATCCACATACAGCCGCGCGGTCTTCGGGGTAACAAAGGTCAAATGGATGCAGGCAGCCTCTGCGGTTGTGAACACAACTTCGCTGCCTTGCCGCTGATAGTCCAGAATATTCATCTCGTTCAGATTCATCATAAGCCTCCTTGATCCGTTGCTCGTCTGTTGTAACGTGAAAAGGTAAACTCCGCATCTGGGCTCATTATAGCATGTTCTGTCACGTGGATTCTACTTGCAGATTGATTCGGTTTCCACTATATTGACGTGTCGTTGCATTCGGGCAATCGAAAACAGGATGCAAAACGCCTGACGAGCAGATGAGACTCGTCAGGCGTCAATCAGATCGAAAAGGAACGCTCTCTTTCTTACAATATGATCAATGTTGAATGCCTTGCCAACGGAATATTGACTATCTAACCAACCCTGCTTTGCGATAGGATGGCATAGTACCGTCGCTTGTCCCTGGTCATCGCCTGATGACAGTGGCAGGACTGATTATTCTGTCTGAATGGAAAGCAGTAGTAATTGCCCTCGCTGATGACATCTATTGCTTGGTAATATGCTTGCGTTTGCAGCAGGATTTTCCACTCCTCATCCTACGAAAGCTTAGTGATTATGGAAACCTCCTGTTGCGCATAGCTCTGCTGTGCAGGACCGGAAGAAGAAAAGAAAGACAAACACCCTTGACAACAACTCGAAGCAAGGTGCAGTGGTTTTTTCTTCGTATTTTCTCATACTTGTAAGTTGAAGAACACCAATAGAAAAGACCAGCTCTCTATCCGTTAGGATAAAAAGCTGGCTTGAGTTTAACAATCCTGTATGACAGATATCTACCCTGGTCTCAAATCAGTTGTAAACCTGTCTTACTGGAACGCCCCTTGGGGAGCTCCTTTTTTTGCATCAGACGGGTTTTGCTGGAACCGTGCCCCATTGATCGCGTTTTTTCGATCAATTTTTCATGTTCCCGCTTGACTATTTTCCTGTTTCACGCTATCATAGTAACACGACATGTAACCATTTTCACGGCACCGAAAGGACGGCCGATATGATGAAACGAATCCTTGCCCTCCTGATGGCTATGATGCTGCTGACTGCCCCTGCCCTGGCAGAGACGGACGGCCGCACGCGCCTTGTTTATTCCTATTGGGGCACCGCGGATGAAGCCAAATCCACCCAGGCCAGCCTGGATGCCTACAACGCCTCCCAGGACGAGGTCTATGTGGAGCTGATGCTCATCCCCAATGAAAGCTACACCTCCGAACTCCAGCGCCGCAACGCCCTGAATACCATGGGCATTGAGGCCAATATGCCCGACTGCGGCATCATGCAGGAGTCCGGCGTGCTGGGCTTTGCCGCCAATGGGCTGCTGGCGGATGTATCAGCCATGTATGCCGAGGCGGGTTCTGCTCCCATGGACTGCGTGACCTTCAAGCGCGGCGGCACACCCGTGGCCTATTCCAGCAGCACCGGCACCCTCATCCTGTATTACAACCGCGATATTTTTGACGCAGCGGGCGTCGCCTATCCGCCTACCACGGCTGAAAGTGCCTGGACATGGGAGGAATTCATTGAGGTTGCCCGCCAGCTTACCCTTGATCAGAACGGCCTCCATCCCGGTGATGAGGGCTTTGATCCGGAGCATATCGTGCAATATGGCTGCGCGGTGGATCACTTCACCTGGCAGCTGGAAGTCTGGGCCCACGCCAACGGCGGACGCTGGTTTGCCGAGGATGGTTCCGGCTGCGTCATCAACAGGCCGGAGGCCATCGAGGCCATTCAACGTATCGCCGATTTGACGCTGAAGGAGCATGTGCAGCCCTTCTCGGACGGCACCAGCGCCAACGGCCTGCAGGACTCCTTCCTGAACGGCAATGTCGCCATGGCTACCGGCGGCACCTGGAACATCGGTACCTGCCTTGGCAGCGCCGACATCAATTACGGCATCGCGGTTCTGCCGAAGATGACCAACGCCGCAACCATCGCCACCTCCGGCCCGCAGGTGATCTTCTCCCGCAGCAAGCAGATGGACGCCGCCTTTGACTTCATCCGCTGGTACACCAAGGAGGAAAACTGCTGGCCACTGATTGAAAGCGGTATCTGGATGCCCTTGCTGCAAAAGTACTACACCAACGAGGACTACATCAACCAGTGGCTGCAGGATCCTGACTTTGCCCTGAAGGATGACTACACCGTCGCCCGCAGCGTTCTGGTGGACTACACGCTTTCCTGCGCCGTATCCGCTGGCTGGTACTACACTCCCAACACCAACCTGTTCATGGAGGCGCTGTGCGAGACGCTCAAGCCCGTATGGACCGGTGAGCAGACGGCTCAGGAGGTCATTGATGCGGCCTTTGATGAATTGAATAAAACCATTCAGGAAGACTTCTGACCGCATATCAAAGACGCTGCACCCGCATGTATGGTGCAGCGCCTTTTTGTTTAATCCAGATTGAAGATGCCGCCCTCCAGCGCACTGCGCGCAGCAAGGATGTACTTGCTTGTATCCAGCGGATCAACACTGCGGCGTTTTGCCGTTGCCCCAAGTTCCAGCGGGCAATCGCGGTATCCGTGGAGCTTCACACTCATGCTGCCCCGGCCGCTGGTCACGCTGGCGAGGGTCGAGGCGTAATCAACGCTCGTCGCCACGGGCACCAGGGCCGTCATCAGCACGCGATCGCTGTCCGTGTCTGTGTGGGTGACCTCGCCCCGCATCAGGGCCACATCGCTCATCACCCTGCCCACACAGTCCGGCGGCAGCAGAAAGCGCACCTCGAGGATGGGCTCCAGCAGCGTTGAACCGCCCCGCTGGAGGCCATCCTGAATAGCCCAGGGCGTCGCCACAATGAAATCCAGCGGATGGGTGTGGATAAGATGATGATTGCCCTCCGACAGCGTGATGTTCACATCCGTCACCTGCCAGCCAAGGCGGCCCTGATGGAGTGCCAGGGGCAGCGCCTGCTCCACCTGATGCTGATAACGCGCCATGATATCCCGCACCGGAACCGTCGAGCGGAAGGTCACGCCGCTGCCGCGCGGGGCAGGCTCAATGTCAAAGCGCAGAATCGCCCAGCAGGGCTTGGGCATCGTGTAGGCTGCAAAGCCGAAGGAAGCCTTTGAAATCGTCTCCCTGTAAATGACCGCCGGCTTGGAGAAGGTTACCTTCATACCGAAGCGGGTTTCCAGCAGCTCGGACAATATCTCCAGCTGAATGGTACCCATCACATGCAGCTGCAGCTCGTTGAGCGCCTTGGCATAGTGCACCTGCAGCAGCGGATCCTCGGCGGAAAGCGCCTCACAGGCAGTGCGCAGCGCCTGCATGTCCTCCGCCTTCTCCGGAAGCACCTGCACGGTGATCAGCGGCGTGCGCAGCCGTCCCGGCTCCACGCGGCGGGGCAGCAGGGCGCTGTCACCCAGCACAAAACCCACGCCCACATCGCCAAGGCCATATACCACGCCGATTTCTCCCGCAGCGAGGCTGCCCGCATCCGTTCCATCCACCCGGCGGATCTGCGTGATCTTGCGCTGAACAAGGCGTTCCTCGCCCGTAAGCGGATCCACGCCCGCCGGAAGCGTCACCGGCGCGCGATTTTCGAGCCGCCCGGCATAGAGACGCACCCACACGCCGCGCCCCAGCACGCGATCCTGCGCAGCAGCAAATACCACGCCGCACAAGCCCGTCTGCGCCTCCTGAGCGGGGCCGGGCAGGCAGTCCACCATCGCGTCCAGCAGAGGCTCCACACCCTCGTCCCGCAAGGCAGAACCGCTCAACACGGGGTAGGCCATCGCCCGGCGGCTCATATCAGCCAGGCGCTCCCGAACAAACGCCTCATCAAAGGTTTCTCCGGATAAATAGCGCTCCAGCAGCGTGTCATCCTGTGCGCAGACCAGCTCCGTCTGCGCTTCCATGTCCGTCATCAGCACCGCATCAGGCGAGAGCAGGCGCCTGATCTGTCCCAGTACACGCTGCACATCCGCACCCTCGCGGTCGGTTTTGTTCAGGAAGAACAACACCGGTATGCCCTGCTCCCGCATGGCCTGAAAGAGGGTCTCTGTATGAGGCTGCACTCCCTCCACCGCGCAGACCACCAGCACCGCCGCATCCAGCGCCCACAGCGAGCGCTCCACCTCAGCGGAAAAATCCACGTGGCCGGGGGTATCGATGAGGTTCACGTCCGTCCCGCGCCATGTCAGGCGGACGCAGGTGGCCTTCACCGATATGCCGCGCCGCTGCTCCACCGGGAGATTGTCCGTGTGCGCCGTACCCTCATCGACGCTTCCGGCCCGGCGAATGGCCCCCGCATGCATCAGCAGCTGCTCCGACAGCGTCGTCTTGCCTGCATCCACGTGGGCAAATATGCCAATGTTGCGCAATTCCATCAAGGTTTCCTCCATGCGCGTTCTCGATATCCAGTATAGCATACAGCACTTGACAGCACAAGCGCCATGGGTCATAATGAAAGCAGCATCACCCAAGGAGGTTCGCCCATGCTGTACCTGACTCACTTCACCTTCCCGGATGCAGAGCGCGAGTCTTCCTTTTTCATCAACAACGTCAAGCGCACCTGCTACAACACCTACTATCCCTTCGGTGTTCTGTCCCAGCGGGAGCTGACCAGCCTTGAGTTTGAGCCGGTAACCATCCTCTATGGCGGCAACGGCTCAGGCAAGACGACGGCACTCAACGTCATCGCCGAAACCCTGTCGCTCACACGCGACACGCGCTTCAACCGCTCCTCCTTTTATGAGGATTATGTCCATCTGTGCTCCTATGAGACCCGAGGCGCGATCCCCTCCGGCAGCCGCGTCATCACCAGCGATGATGTGTTTGACTACATGCTCAACCTCCGTGCGCTGAACGAGGGCGTGGATGAGCGCCGGGAGGAGCTCTTTGAGGAGTATCGCGCCGACACTGACCCGACCAACGTCTTCCGCTACCGCACGATGGAGGACTATGACCGTTTGAAGCGCGTCAACCTCGCGCGGCGCTCCACCCAGTCCGCCTACGTCCGCAAGCGGATGAACAGCAACATCCGCGAGCAGTCCAACGGCGAGAGCGCCATGTTCTACTTCACCAGCCGCATTCAGGAAAACGCCCTTTATCTCCTGGACGAGCCGGAAAACAGCCTCTCGCCCCAGCGCCAGCAGGAGCTGCTGCAGTTCCTGGAGGAATCCGCGCGCTTCTTCGGCTGCCAGTTCATCATCGCGACCCATTCGCCTTTCCTGCTGGCCATGCGGGGCGCACGCATCTACGATCTGGACGCTGATCCCGTTTGCCGCAGACGGTGGACAGAGCTTCCTGCCGTGCGCGCCTATTACGATTTCTTCCGCGAGCACGAAGATGACTTCAGGCCCTGATCACAGAATGTGCAAAAGCTCTCTCAGGGCAAATGCTATGCCGTCCTCGTCGTTGGAGCGGGTGATATAGGCCGCCGCAGCCTTTGCCTCGGGCGCACCGTTGCCCATGGCAACGCTGCTGGGATAGAGAGAAAGCATCTCCACGTCGTTCACATCATCGCCGAACACCGCAACCTGCGCCGCGCTGAGCCCCATGCGCTCCCGCACACGCTCGATGGCGATGGCTTTTCCGGCCTCGCGGCTCACCACCTGAATGGTGCAGCCCTGATCAGTCAGGTAGACCTTCGCCAGATCGCCGCAGCGGGCTTTGATGCGCTCCAGCAGCACCTCCGGCAGCGGGCGTGTATTGTCCACCAGACTCTGGTAGAAAATGAGGATCTTTGTTGCCGATTGAATCGCCTTTTCGTCGATCACGGCGATTTCCTCCCGCTTGAGCCCCCAGGGCGCCAGCATATCATCCGGCAGTTTGAAATTGAATGCATGCACCTCCCGGGCCATGTGCAGCGACAGGTGCACGCCTTCAAACCGTGCCGTTTCCTGCAGGCAGGCGCGCACGGCCTCCGGTTCGATGAAGGCATAGCGCGTTTCGTCCCCGCACTGCTCGCAGGCGCCATTGCAGTAGATGCCGCCGTCGAAAAGGGCAAAGTCCTGCGCCGTCCAGCCCAGCATCTTATCCAGCCTCGGCGACCTGGCCGTGGCAAAGAAGACCTTCACGCCGCGATTGCGGCATGCCATCAGCGCATCGCGAGTTGATGCCTGAATGGTCTTGGCGCTCGTCAGGAGCGTTCCATCCAAATCAAAAAACAGAGCCTGCATGGGCATAACTCTCCCTCCTCCGTAGAATGCTTCTATTGTAGCACCCTTTCGCGGCGCTTGACAAGTGCGCCGACAAGGCCTATAATAATGTTAACGCAAAATTGCACAGGATTCCCCGCCCAGTGGACAACTGGGCTTATCCTGCTATGTCAGCCAAACGGAGTGATCTTCCATGGAACGATATCTGATCTTCGGCGGAACCCCTGAAAGCCGCGAAACAGCCCGTATGCTGCGCCGCCGCGGCAAGCAGGTCATCATCAGCGTCACCACCGAATATGCCCGCAGCCTCCTGCCGCCGGGTACTCTGTGCCATGTGGGCCGGCTGGACGCGGACGCCATGCTGCAATACATCCGCGAAGTCGCCCCGGACAGGGTGGTGGATGCAACCCATCCCTATGCCGTGGTGGCCAGCCAGAACATCCTCCAGTGCACGCAGGTCCTGGGCATCCCTTGCGAGCGCGTGCAATTCCACAATCTTGATGACGCCTGGCGCGATGCGGTGGAGTGGGTCTCCTCGCCGGAGGAGGTCGTCTATGCCCTGCGGCGTGAACCGGGCAATGTCCTCCTGGGCATCGGACGCGATCCGCTGATGGACTGCGGTATTCGCACTGAAATGCCCAGGCTCTACCCGCGCGTGGTTCCCACGCCCGAGGCCGTCGACGCCTGCCTGAAGATGGGCTTCCCCCAGGAGAACATCATCGCCATGACCGCCCCCTTCTCCAAGACGCTGACCATGGCTCTCTTTGATGAAAAGAACATCACCGGCGTAGTCGTGCGCGACGCGACGGACACCAATTATCTCCACGAGATGGTCATCCCCGCCCTGGAGCGCGGCGCCCATGTCATCATGTACCGCAAGAAGCAGGCGTAATTCAACACAATCCCTCACCACACAAAGCTTTTTCATTTTGCTTTGTGTGGTTTTATTTTGATTTTATGCTTGACAAGCGACCATTTGCGTGGTATATTGTTCCTGTGATCACAAGCAATCCCACACAAAACGTCATCCAAGGAGGGAAAACCTCATGTTCATGGAAGAACGTCAGCAGCAGATCGCCGCCCTGATCAGCGAGCAGGGCAAGGTGTCCATCGCAGATATCGTGAAGCAGTTCGGCATCTCCGGCGAATCCGCGCGGCGCGACCTGCGCCTGCTGGAGCAGCAGGGGCTGTGCAAGCGCACCCACGGCGGCGCCATCCGCCTGCAGCAGGTCAGCGTCCTCCCGCCCCGTGACCGCAATTTCGATGAGATGCCCATCTTTGACAACTACGACCTGATTGCCAAAGCCGCTGCCTCCCTCATCAAGGCCGGGGATATGGTGTACCTCACCGGCGGCAGCTTCGGCTTCCTGATGCTGCGCCATTTGCCCCGCGACATGCGCTACACGCTGGTGGTCAACAACGCTGACATTGCCAGCCGCCTGCGCTCCTTCGACAACATCGACATTTACGTGGCTGGCGGACGCATGCGGCAATCCGGCTCCATCGTGGACAGCATGGCGCGGGAGTTCATGTCCCGCCTGCACTTCGACCTGTGCTTCATCACCGGCGGCGGGCTGACGGCGGATTTCGGCCTGTCCAACGGCACGAACGAGACCGCCAGCCTCCAACGCCAGGTGATCCGCAACAGCCGCAGGCGCGTGCTGCTCATGCCCAGCGGCAAGATCGGCCCCGGCACGGACGCCTTCGTGAAAGTCTGCGATGCGGCAGAGTTTCACACCCTTATCACCGATTGGGACTGCGTGGAGGACGAACTGACGAAGATTGAAGAGCTGGGCGTGGCAATCACCGTTGTGCAGAAAACTGAAGCCTGAACCAAATGAAAAGAGTGACCGCACGGCCACTCTTTTCTTATTTCCTATGGCTGCACGCCATAACAACCGCAATTGCTATGCCCATGACGATCCACGGCAGGGCAGCCGCCAAAAATCACTCATTGTTCTTTTTTCTTTCCTTTCGCTGAGATATCACGTTCAGCCAGACGCCCAGCGTCGAGCAGAGCAGACCGCTGGTCAGCAGCAGCTTCGGGTTTGTCCCTACACCCGCGAGATAACACCCCAGCAGTACAATCGCTGCCACCGGCAGTATCAGGCGAATACCCATCCAAACATACTTCATCCCAAACGCTCCTCACTCAAACAGCTGACTTTCCTTCTCCAGCTGCTTTTTCTTCTCATTCAGCCTGGCCAGACCGCCGATCAGCAGCACCGTCACCGCCGCAGACAAACCGGCGCACGCCACATTCACCGGAGAATGAACCTGAATGCCGATAATCAGGTTATACAGCCCTGCGCACGCGTTTACCACACCCAGCGACGTAAGCAGCGCGATGATCCCTTTGAGGTGCTTCAGGCGGGTGGCGTTGTCGCCGTGCAGCTCAAACGCGCCCAGTTCCTTTTTCTTGCGGAAGTACACCCACTTCATCACCTTACCGACGTACTCTGCGCCGGTCTCCTCGACAAAGGCAATGTACTGCCTGCCCTCCTCGCTGTCGGGCATATGCTCCAGCATCTCCAACCGGATGGCATATTCGCCGGGCTCGCTGTCTTCAAACTCATAGGTGAGGTAGCGGGCGCTCACCAGCGCTTTGCCTTTGGCAGCCATGTCGTCCAGCCATTTTTCTTCCTTGTCATACTCCCACGCCCAGAACCACTTGCGAATCGTCGTCCTCATTGCTCTTCCTCCTCCAGCAGCGCTCGGCCATTTTCCACCAGTTCCCGAAGGCGCACATACTCAGCACGGAGCATCCCGCGGCCTGTATCCGTCATGACGTATTCCTTCTTGCGGCTGTCGCTGCCGCCATCCAGGGCAGTGATCCAGCCCCTTTCCAGCATGGTGCTGATCGCGCCGTACAGCGTGCCCGCCGCCAGATGAACCCTGCCTGCGGAGAGGCGCTCCACATTCTGCATGATGCCGTAGCCGTGCATCGGCTGCAGCAGGGACAACAGGATGTAGTAGACCGCCTCTGTCAGTGCGCCGTTATTGGCTCCCATCTTCGTCCTCCTCTTCGTCTTCCGTTATATCGGTCGTCGATATACATTGTATCGGACTCCGATACATTTGTCAATAGGGTATGCAAAATTATTTTCCGGACATAAAAACGCCCCTTCCCGGTGAGGAAAGGGGCGAAGTCGTTATCAAAGAATGAGTTGATAGATGGTCTGCCCGTGGATTTTGAAAATGGGCTTGTAGCCGCACTTCTCGTAGAATCCATCCGCTTCGGAGCCGAGGGTGATATAGCTGAAGCCCTTCTGCCGCGCCTTGTCTGCAAGCATCCCCATCAGGCAGCGAGTGATGCCCTGACGGCGATATTCCGCATCGCAGGACACAAAGCCGCAGACGAGACTTTCCGTGCTCTCCGGACGGCCCAGCACGGCAGATACGATACGTTCACCGTCTGCCGCATACAGCAGCAACTCGGGACACGCAGTCAGCCGGGCACGCCAGTCCTCCCAACGGTAGGGTTCGCGCTGGCACACATGCTCACCAAGAACGCCGCTGCACAGGTCAATCACCCGCTGCAGGGTCGATTCGTCCTCCACATGGGCATAGCGAATGGTTGCCATGGCTTTCTCCTTGTCAGTGCTGCTGACCAGGCTGGCCATAGTAGGCATTGGGGCCATGCTTGCGCAGGAAGTGCTTATCCTGGATATTCTGGGGCGCGGGATTAGCGTCCCCCTTGATCTGACGGGTGTAGACCGCCATCTTGGAGACTTCCTCCAGCACGACGGCGTGGTACACCGCCTGGGCAGGATTCTTACCCCAGGTGAAGGGGCCATGGGATGCGCAGACGATGCCCGGCGTATGCAGGGGCTCGATGCCGCGGTTGGTCAGTTCCTCGATGATAACCTTGCCGGTGTTCTTCTCGTAGTCCTCGTCGATCTCCTCGGTGGTGAGGTGACGGGCGCAGGGCACGGGGCCGTAGAAATAGTCCGCATGGGTGGTGCCGTAGCAGGGGATATCCTCGCAGGCCTGGGCCCAGCCCACGGCATAGGGGCTATGGGTGTGGACGATGCCGCCGATCTCCGGGTACTGCTTGTACAGCTCGATGTGGGTCTTGGTATCGGAGGAGGGATTCAGCTTGCCCTCCACCACATTGCCCTCCAGGTCGAGCACGACCATCATATCCGGGGTGAGATCCTCATAATCCACGCCGGAGGGCTTGATGACGATGAGGCCCTTCTCCCGGTCGATGCCGGACACATTGCCCCAGGTATAAGTGACGAGGTTGCGCTTGGGCAATTCCATATTAGCCTCATAAACGGCCTGCTTGAGCTTTTTCAGCATGGGGGATTACCTCCATTTTGTTCATTGGTTGAATGTGTTAGCTGCGCGTTCTCCCTCAGTCATCGAGCAAGCTCGAGAATAGCTCCCTCCCGGAGGGAGCTGTCGCCCGCAGGCGACTGAGGGAGAACGCGGGGGCTGCTGTACTGACTACTTGCAAAGCACCATTCAAGCCTCCCCCTCCGCCAAAAGCCACCCCTTTATAGGGGAGCCTAAGAGCCTTACTTCATCTCCGCCACAGCGGCCTCTTCCGCGGCCAGCGCCTGCTGGAACTTGGCGGTGTAGGCATCCAGGCCAGCTGCATCCGCCTCATCAGGTGCGATGGTGGAGCCCGCTGCACCCGCGAAGACGTGCTCATTCAGATATTGTTCAAGGGTTTCGCCGCGCTTGCCGTTGACGCGGTAGGCCGCCAGCAGCGCCATGCCCCAGGGGCCGCCCTCGCCCGCGGTCTCCATGACGGAGATAGGGGTCTTCAGGGCAGCGGCCAGAATCTTCTGGCCCACGCCGGGGGTCTTGAAGTAGCCGCCATGGCCCAGCAGGGAGTCGATCTGCACATTCTCGTCCACCAGGATGTCCATGCCGATCTTGAGGCTGGTCATCGCGCCGGCGACGAGGCTGCGGGCGAAGTTGGCGAAGGTCAGCTTGGCGTCGGGCATGCGTACCATCATGGGGCGGCCCTCGTCCAGGCCGACCACGGGCTCGCCGGAGAACAGGGGGATATTCACCACGCCGCCGCAGTCCTTGTCGCCATTCAGGGCGGCATTGAACAGGTTGACGTAGATATCATTCATGGAGATATTCAGGCCGCAGGCATCCACGAAGCCCTTGAGCATACCCGCCCAGGCGTTGATGTCGCTGGTGCAGTTGTTGCAGTGCACCATGGCCACGGGCTTGCCGGTGGGGGTGGTGACCATGTCGATTTCGGGATAGACCTTCGACAGCATCTTCTCCAGCACGATCATCGCGAACACAGAAGTACCGGCGGAGACATTGCCCGTGCGGACGGCAACCGCGTTAGTGGCGGCCATACCGGTGCCCGCATCGCCCTCGGGGGGAGCCATCAGCGCACCGGCCTCCAGCTTGCCGGTGGGATCAAGGAGCTTCGCGCCCTCGGCGGTCATCACGCCGGCGTCATCGCCCGCGCACTGCACCTCAGGCAGGATGCCGCGCAGCTTCCACTCGTAGCCCTTCACGGCGGCGAGGGAATCCACCAGGTCGATCATCTTCTGATCATAGTCGCACTTCTCGCTGTCGATGGGGAACATGCCGCTGGCTTCGCCCACGCCCAGCACCTTCTTGCCGGACAGCTGCCAGTGCACATAGCCCGCCAGGGTGGTCAGGTGATCGATAGCGCCCACATGGTCCTCACCCTTGAGCATCGCCTGATACAAATGGGCGATGGACCAGCGCTGGGGAATGTTGAAGCCCAGCAGATCGGTCAGCTCGGCGGCGGCCTCGGCAGTCATGGTGTTGCGCCAGGTGCGGAACTCCGCCAGCTGCTTGCCATCCTTATCAAAGGGCAGGTAGCCGTGCATCATCGCGGACACACCAAAGGCGGCCAGCCGGGTCAGCTCCACGCCGTACTTCGCCTGCACATCCTTGACCAGATTGGCATAGGCGTCCTGAATGCCCGTCCACACATCCTCCAGATGATAGGTCCACACGCCGTTCTCCAGGCGGTTCTCCCAAGTATGGTCGCCGGATGCGATAGGCGCATGGTCTTCGCCGATCAGCACGGCCTTGATGCGGGTCGAGCCCAGCTCAATGCCCAGCACCGCCTTGCCAGCGCTGATGATATTGGCGATCGCTTCGATATTCATGGGGTATGGCCTCCTTATGTGATGATATTTCCTTTACATGTCAGGTCGCAGACCTTCGTCTGCTGCTTGGATCATTATACCATGATTGCCAATCCTTGTCCACAGCGAAAATTTCTCCTTTCTCCACGCCCTGGCAACAGCAAGCCCACCGGCTCCAACAAGGAACCGGTGGGCTTCTTCTTATGCATGCTCCTGCTGCTTGCCTTTGAGCCATACGGCCAGCACAATGCCGCCGATAAGCATCGCCACGCCCAGCACGATGATAAAGGTACACATGATGTCAAAGGGGTTGGAGGCGGTATATCCGAACGCATTGCCCGTGGTCACGCCGAATTGACTCACGTCCAGGCCCCACTGCGACGGATCGACCACATTGCCCGCATTGTCGTAGAAGGTCACACTCCCGCCGCCGAACATGCTGCCGCCAAGGGAATCGAAGGTCTGATTGCTCATGCTGATCATGGAACCAAACATGGCCTTGGCCACAAAGCCCATCGCGGTGAACAATGCTCCTGCAATCGCCATGCGCACGCCGACCAGCCAGCCGAACTTGCGCACAAGCCAGCCCACCACGCCGGGGATGGATTCGACCCAGTTGTCATCGCGGGTGCTCTCCGTCTCGTCGGCGTAGGGATGGAGGGGGCGCTGGACAGAGTCGGGATCGGGGGCGTCCACGGGTTCAGGCGCGGGCTCCACAGCAGGCTCGGCGCTTTCGTCCAGCAGCCAGTCCGCCGTGACCCCGAAGGTCTTGGCCAACAGGGGCAGCTTGCTGATCTCCGGCGACGCCTCGCCGGTTTCCCATACTTAAAGATACAGGTATCAATCATTCAATCTTGCCGATGAATCGGTAGTAAATCTCCACTTCCTGCACTCGGCTGCCATCAGTATCCTTGGTGGCCTCATGGACGACGACCTTCTCGATCAGCGCGTTCAGCAGGTCAGCAGACAGTTCCGCGATATTGGTATACCTGCGAATTAGCTCGATCCACTTTTCCGCATCCTGTACGGACTGCTGGTCGGCCTCCATGCTGGAACGCAGCTGCTGAATCTTTGCATCCAGCTCTTGCTGCTCCGTCTGATACTTCTCAGACAGCATGTTGAAGTTGTACTCCGTGATGCGTCCAGCCGACCAGTCCTCATACATCTTCATAAACAGGCTGTCGATCTCTGCCTTGCGCTTTTCGGCCTTGCGGAGCTCAGCGGCCTGCTTTTTCTTTGCTGCGTTGCGTTCACGATCAGTCGCGCCCATCAGGCGCTTCAGCAGTTTTTCCTCATTCTGCTGGGCCTGCTGCGACCAGTACTGTAATCGTGACAGAACATAGGCACACAGCACATCCTCGCGGATGTAATGCATGGAGCATTGGCGGAGTCCCTGGCCATTCTTGCTGCAATGGTAGTAACCATCATAGCCATGCTTGGTCTTGCGGCGACCATGCCCCAAAGACCAACCACAGTCCGCGCACTTGATCAGTCCAGCGAAGAGCTGCAGCTCCCCATTCTTCTGTGAGCGTCGACGAGTATCGATCATCTCCTGCACACGCTGGAAGTCCTCTTCAGAGATAATGGCTTCATGGGTGTTTTCAACCTTGAACCATTCATCCCGTGGTTTTCGAACCTTCTTCTTGTTCTTGAAGGAGATATTGCTCTGTCGGTTGTGGATGCTATGCCCGATGTACACCTCATCTTTGAGAAGTTTTTTGACCTGCGCTATCGTCCAGACATAGGCCTTGTCTTCGTGCTGACCGGCATAGATATGGGCAAAAGTGCCATACCGGTGGTAGTTGAGCCAGCCCGGTGAAGGAACCTTCTCATTTAGAAGGATGCGAGTGATTTTTGATGCGCCAGATCCATGGACAGCCAGGTCGAAGATCTTCTCCACGATCCATCGGGTGTCCGGGTCAATGATCAGATGACCTTTCTGTTCCGGGTCACGCATGTACCCGAGCGGCGCATACGCACCACCGTGCAATCCATTCGTAAACTTGGTATGCAGCGCAGCCTTTACCTTCTTGCTGGTCTGGCGGGCGTGCATCTCGTTCAGAATGTTCAGGAACGGAGCCAGCTCGCTTTCGCCATTGAGCGTGTCCACATTGTCGTTGATGGCAATGTAACGCACACCTTTGCTGGGAAAGTAGAAGTCCGTGTACTGGCCGGTCATGACGTAGTTGCGTCCGAGTCGGGACAAGTCTTTTGTGATGACGCAGTTGATCTTTCCATCCTCAATGTCGTCGATCATCCGCTGGAAAGCTGGACGGTCAAAATTCGTGCCCGACCAGCCATCGTCGATATATTCGTCCACCACGTTCAGACCATGCTCCTGCGCGTATTGGAGGAGCATCATTCTCTGCGTGCTGATGCTGCCGGATTCGCCGGACAGCTCATCGTCACGGCTGAGTCGTAAATAGAGTGCTGTATTGTATATCAGTTGCTTCAAGGAAATCCTCCTCTCGATCTTGAAACAACCCACGCTTACACAATACTTGCAATTCAAGTATAGCATAAGCGCGGGTGTTTTGGTAGTTCTTTTTATGTTGCCATCCCGGCGCGGTGGATCACGTCTTCCATCAGCAGATCGAAGGGCTTTCCCTGCGGGGCGAAGTGTTCAGAGATCTTGATCCGGCAGTTGCGGATCATAAAATACTGCGTACCGTCATCGTCGGTGACGGTGGTGCCGGGATTCGTTCCGGCGCGGGTATCGTCGTTGATAACCTGGGTCATGGTTCCTCCAAATATCATAAATGGTTGTCATGGTAAATCACCTCCCTCGGGCGTGATCGTGTTCTTTCTTGTCAGGATGATGCTCCTGTGTTTGCTTGTGTGTATTCAGTTGTTCGCGGAGAGAGCGTCGCGCTTCGGCTGTGGGCTGATCACCCAGCTCGGTGTCAATGATGCGTTCTGCTTTTCGCAGCAGCTCAGGATGATAATGCTTGCTATAGGTTTCCTTCAAGCGTTGGGTAATGCTTTCCCGGTGCTCAGCACGAATGGCAGCACGCTCTACCTGTATGTCGTGCAGAGCTTCAGCGGCGACTTCTGCAAGCTCTGCATCGTAGTCAGCCCGGATACCCTCCTTCTGTGCAGAGAGTTGTTCGTGTTGATCAACCAGCCGGGTCATGCTGGTAGTTAAGTCCTTCTCCTGACGTGCCATGCTCTTCATGTCGTCGTCAGGAATAGATGCCAGCAGCTGTTCCTTGCGGAAGCGCAGCTCCTCGATGTCCTCGGTCAGAGCCGCGACCTCCTGGCTGATCTGGCTGGAACGGATGAATTGCAGCGGGCTGAGTTCAGCCTGTTCTGCAAGCAGTGCTTTGCGCTGTCTGGTCTTATCCTTTATCTCGGTCTGAATGGTTTTGTATTCGGTTGTCAAGTTCCGTATGGCTTGTAGCCGCTCGGACAGGGATGCTTGCTGCCCATCGTTGAACAGTAGTTGGTACTGCACCAGCACCATCGCATCCCGGAAGGCTTCCAACAGGGCAGGTACGCCTGCTTTCACGGCAACCAGTAGCTCCTTCACCTGCTCCTTCAAGGCACGGAACAAAGCATTGTCTGCGCGGATCTGCCGGTTCATCTCGCACAGCACTGATGTGCCGCCGCGCTTCTCGATCATGCGGGCAGCGACGCCTTCATGCACGGTGGGTTGCTCGTCAATGCCTCGCTCTGCGTTGCTGCGGTGGTCGATACGGGCTTCAGAGGCCGCCATTTCCAGATGGCGGTTGCAGGTTTCTGCCCAGGAGGCTCGCCATGTGAGCAGCTGGCTCTCGCTGTTCCATCGCTCCGTGATCGGATTCTGCCGTCCGTACCGTGTGTTCTTCGGATGCTTGCTGGCTCGTACCAGTCCTTGCGCCTCCGCGATAGACGGTGCCATGTACACCTTCTTGCGCCCGACCTTGTAGGGGTACTGCTTCTCCCAGCCGTCCAGTTTGGCTTGGGAAAACTCATCGGCGGTGAAGCCGCGCTCCTCGTCACCCCGGACGCACAGATACTCCTTCTCGGTCTTGTACTGCCAGTCACCGTGTTCGTCCAACGGGCGCATCGTCAGTAAAATGTGAGCGTGGGGATTGTGACCGGGTGGGTTGGGATCGTGCAGGGCGACGTCAGCGCACATACCGTCTGCCACGAATTGCTGCCGGATGTATTCTGTCAGCAGGGCGGTCTGCTGTTCGTGGTTCAGCTCCATCGGGAGTGCCACGACGAACATCCGGGCGAGGCGGCTCTCCTTGGTGGTCTCAGCAGCCTCTACGGCGTTCCAGAGCACGGAACGGTCTGCCCACTCCGCCGGAGCATTGTCCGGCAGGAACACCTCCTGCCAGACAAGTCCGCCTTTTCGCGTGTAGTTGTGTCGTACACCGTCGTAGTCGTTGAGGATATTGGAGCAGCTCATGTAAGCTGCTGCGGCAACGGCGGACCGCCCCGTGCCTCGCGTGACAACCTTGGCCTGGATATAGAAGATCGCTACGGGCGATCACCTCCGTTTCTTCGTCGTGTCTGCCTCGTCGTACCCGCAAGCTGCCAGTGACAGGTTGCGTCATGCCGTGGTCCTGCTGCCAGTGGCAGGAGCCAAGGCGCAGGGTGTGATGGCTTGCAGCACACCCTGTCGCATCCGCAGATGCGAAATTCCCCCGGTGAGGTCAGCCTGTCGGGCTGACTAAGGCTGTTCAATACTTGCATTGAATGGCCTGTACCCTCGGAAGACGCCTGCGGGTTTCGAGGGCGAATCGCGCATGTTTGCCCGAAGGGATACCGCCGCCCTATGGGTGGCGAGTACATGCGCCCTTACGGGAGCCCTGGTGCCTGCGTTGCCCCGGTATTCTCGGACTCCGTCGTGCCCAGCCTTCGTTCGAGCTCCAGTTCGATGTCGTCCAACTCCATCGTACGGATCTCCGGGATCAGCTTCTCCAGGATCGCTCCGGTCTGAATGAGCCTGTGCGTCCGCTGCCTGCGTTCCCGGTCTCGTTCCCGTGCCTGGGCTGCCTCAAGCCGGTGCTGTGCCTGCACGAGCTTCTTCTCTTCGGGTGTCATGGTGGTCATATTTCGCTTCATGTTCATTTCTTTCTCGCACCGTCAGCCACCGAGGAAGTCCCAGTCTACGTTGGATTCTGGTGCTGCTTCCGGGTTGGATTGGTGCTTGTTTTCAGTTGTTGGTGTTGTTTGAGGAATGTGTTCGCTCCAATAAGTCGGAAGCGTCCGGTCAAGGCTGGCTTCAACGGCGGCTACGATTCGCTCGACAAACTGTTCCTCGCGTTCGCGGGTTTCCAGATAAGGTTCATCCTGCGCTTTGTAGTAACGGTCGAAGAAGTCGTTCAGGGCGTCGATGGCTGCGTTGCTGTGGGATTTGAAGATGCGCTTGTCCATGTGCTGCAGGTGCTCCCACGCCCTGCGGTGCTTCTCCTTGTTCAGGTTGAAACGGAGGTTGGTGTTGCGGATGTTCGTCATGCCCGCTCCTTCCGCTGGAGCTGTGCGAAGCAGAGGAATTCATACCCCTTGGCTGTCGCGCAGAGGTCGCTGATGATCGTCACGCGCTCCTTGGGATAATCGCCGAAATGCTTCACCAGACAGCCGCCTCCGCCGACGATGTACAGCCGCATGAGGTCGGGGTTGTACTCGTATCGGCGGAGCGTGGCGAACAGGTCAGCCACATACTGCCGGGCGACAGCGGTGATGCAGTCCAGATAGGGCTTGCCGATGTCTGCTGTGCCAGTACGGAGCACCTGCTCGATAATCGAATCGTCGATCTTCACGCCGAAGCTGTCCATGACGGCGTTCCGCGCGGCGATGACGCACTGGTTCACGCCCTGTTTCTCCGTCCAGCTGCGCGATTCGGAGGGCTGGCCGTTGGCAAGGTAGAGGATGTTCATCGTGCCGTTGCCGATGTCGGCCAGCATGGTTGTGCCCTTCATTTCACCGAGGCGGCTGTACAGCGCCGGGTAGCCCTGCGGGTACACAGTGCAGCCGACAAAATGGATGCGATAGGACTTGCCGCCGTAGCTGTACTGCACGTCGGCCTTGCGCATGAGGTAAGCGCGGAAGCTCTCGCGTTGGCCGCGTACCCAGGTCATGGGCAGGCCGACAACGAGGTGCACATCGGCATGGGTGAGCCCGGCGATGTTCAGTTCACGGGCGACGGCCATGAGGGTCAGGATGTAGTAATCCTCATCCATGGACTTGTCGGCACTGAACTCCTTGTGGCCCTCGCCGATCAGGTAGTAGGTGCCGGCATATTCAAGGATGTCCCCGCCAAAGATGGGCTTGGTGGGGTAGGCCTTGATGCCGGTGGGGGTGATGGTGTTCGCGGTTTTCACGTTGCCATAGCCGTGATCCACCGCGATGATGCGGATGTTGTGCAGGTTTCTCATTCGGGCTGCACCTCCCGGGTGATGTTGGACATTTATCGTCCTCCTTTGGATGATTTTTCCTTGGCAGTGGGTGGTGCTGCTTTCGGGGCAATTTCATTCTAATTCGGAGGACAGAAAAGCGCATTGAGCCCGGATTGAGCGCAAATTGAGGGATTTGGCAAAACTGGATGATGGCATAAAGAAAAGGATGCAGCCGTGGTGGACTGCATCCTGTGTTGGTTATAGTGATTATGCGATTCGAGGGATTGATGGGGCGATGTATGTACCGACCTGCTCATAGAGCATACGTAGATCGGATTGCTTTGATGACAGCATGTTGGGCTGGTCGGGGAACAATTCAGTATAGATGGCAAGGCATTTCCGATGTTGGATAGCTGCTTGTTCCATATTGCCTGTCATGAGGTAGGTGTTGCCCATTGCTTCATGGATGGCAGCGTTGTCCATGCACACGGCAGAGTTATGTTCCTGTACAACCTTTTCTACCTGCTCCAACACGGCGATTGCCTTGTCCGGCTGACCCATTTCAGACAGTAGCATGGCGTAATTCACCACCTGCGGGATGCTGTCATGACAGGCGAGCAGATCGTACTGTCGCAGCAAGGTGATGGCTGCCTCCATGTGCTCCTTTGCTTTGATGTAGTTGCCGGACTCGCGGTACATTCCGCCGAGGTTAGCATGGATGTTGGAAGCCAGCAGGGCGTTATCTGTAGTGATGTTTGTAAGTAGCATGAGGGCTTGCTCCTGTAAGTGAATAGCTGCAACAGGACTGTTGGCACACAGCGCCTGATAACTGAGCAACAATGTGAGGTCATCCTGCGTGCCTAATATGCTGTCTGCCAGTAGGGATTCCATCTCATGCACCAGCGCAACGACACCGCGCTGACAGCGGTATTTCTCCGCAAAGGGAATGGCATCTTCAACAAAGCGGAGGTAGCAAGCGGAATCGTTCTTGATTGCATGAGTGACGATGTCTTCAATGGTATGTATGGCTGCTTGTGCATGGGGCGATTCTTCTCCGTGGCGCAGGCATGTTTCCTGTAGGCTATCCATCAGAGGACGGCAGTTTGCAATGGAGGGTTTCAGCTCCTCCAAAGCGATCTCCTGCACAAGCGGATGCAGAGCGACGATGCGCCCCGGCTGGGCTTGGATGAAACCCATCTCAATAAGTCCGTTGATGGTGTTGAGATCGTCCTGCTGCAACCACTTTGCCAGCAGCCGGGCAGAAATGACACCCGGAGGTGTGAAGCACAAGCTGCGCATAACATCCTGTTCGGCTGCTGTCAGTTGGTACAGGGAGAACAGCGTGTGGATATGTCGGTAGTAGGTTGCTTTGATGCTGTGACCGTCCTTGTGGATTGAAACGGTGTCAGGATCATCAAAGGCAGCTTTTTCTACTTGCAGCTTTTCCAGCAGGGCGCGAGGTTCCAGCATTCCTGTTTCCAGCAGGCGTGCAGCCAGCTCAACGGCCAGTGTATGACTGTGAACGGCGTCAATGATTTGCAGGAGCGTGCCCTGATGCTGTACTGCCTCCGAATAGAAACAACCCATGAGGTACAGGAGTGTTTGCTTGTCGTTGATCTCGTGTAACTCCAGCATAAGATACTCATCAAACCGGCAACGGGTTGTGAACAACACTTTGCAGCGATATGCCGTGACTTCCGCCAGTAGATCATCTTCCTCGGCGGTGACATTGAAGTTGTCCACGATCAGCAGCGTATCCTCTTTCAGCGTCCGCAGGAAGCGGGCGTGACGCTCATAGCGAGCACCTGCTGTATCGTCAGGCAGGTCATCCACAAAGGCCATGCGGGTGATGTCCTCACGCAGGCTGCCAGTATAGTACAGGTGCATGATGTTGGTGTAGTCAGCCTTGTGCTGCTTGGCATAGGCCTTGGCCAGCTCACTTTTACCAATGCCGGGGATGCCGCCGATGAACACCTTGCTGTGCTCGTTCAGTAGATCATGTAGGATGGACAATTCTGCATCTCGTCCGCAAAAATGGCGGCAGGGTACAGGAACAGGGTTGCTCAGGATGAAATCCGCTGAAGCGGGTGATAACGAGCCAGTCGCCATAAGTGCCGTGTTCGCTGCTGTGCGACGGACAAAGGTGCGTTCCAGAGCAAAGCACAGCAGGGTGGCAATAAGCTGGGCTGATGTATGCTCAGTATCACAGGGATAAGCTTTCAGCAGCTTTTTCCTCTGCCTGTCAGAGATTGTTGCATCTTGCACGGTCAGTCGATATAGTTCCTGTACAGCCATATCACTGTCGTACATCAGGGACAGGATATATTGTGCAATATCATTGGCAAGCTTCTCGCGGTTGCGCCTTTTCAGATAATACCGGCTGATGATTGGGCTGACACGCTCGGTGCCCTTCAGCCAGCGATTGACGGATGCACCGTCAAAGATAATGGGTTCTTTACTTTCTGCATGGAGGCTATAAAATAACTCATCCAGCAGCTCAACCTGGTTCATGCCGTGGTCGGGGCTGATGTAATAGCGGATCACCGCCATAACGGAGGAAAAGTCAAGTCGGTTCATGGGTTACCTCTCTGGTCATAGTATCGTGCGCTCAATCACCTCCCGTACTGAATTGGGACGAAAAATCGGTTGCATTGATATAACGAATCCGAGAGAGATTTCCATTCATTGTTATGATACTTTTCGTGGATAGAGTTAAATCACGCCTTTTTTCAGGATTACATTGGCGTAAGTGGCTGTTTCACCGCTCATGATGACAGCGTAGCTTTTTTCCTTCACCCGGTCATAGAAGGTAAACCGTTCAACCTCTTCGAAGCAGGAAGCGCCTCTTGCTTCATGACGTGCGGTGATCTCTTTATAGGTTTCCCAAATGGGCGTCTCTGTCGGATCTCCGGGAACGACCTGCATCAATGCAGCAGGATGCTCCACATACTGATCCAGCGGGATCAGCGTGAGAATGGCATCCAGGATTTCCGGGACGCCGTGTCCGTCCATTCGGACAACGCGCGGGCATAGCGATGTCCCGGGAAAGTTCGCATCACCGATGGTGATTTCATCTCCATGGCCCATTTCGCACAGGATTTTCAGCAATTCCGGGGGAAGGATCGCAGGTACACCTTTCAGCATGGGATAGCCTCCTTTATTTTGCGCGGCGCAGAATCTCCTGATACTGCCCGGGTGTGATACCCTTGTATTTTTTGAACTGGCGGATAAAGTAATTCAGGCTGGAAAAACCCGAGTCCAGAGCGATTTCAGTGAGATTCCTGTCCGTGGCCGCGATTTCGTTGCAGGCGGCTTCGATGCGGTAATAGTTGAGGTAGTCCACCGGCGTACGGTGGGTGGTCGCCCGAAAGAAACGGCAAAAATACTTCGGGCTCATGTGGACAGCCGCTGCCATATCCGTGAGGGTCAGCGGAGAGGCGTAATTTGTTTCAATCAACTCAAACACCTGCTTGAGCCGCAGTACTTTTCGGCCGTCATCCGTTGGTTCGGCGGCCTGATACGCGCCATGCTTGTAAATCTCACCCAGGAACTGAAACAGGCAGCCCAGCGTGATCAGCTCATATCCCGGGCACTGATCATGCAGAGCACGGAACATGGGCGGAATGGTATGGCGAATGGATGAATCATCCGCTGCATAGCGGGACTGGAGGCTGATATGGTGATGACGGATGCTGCTGATCTGCCGCTTGCAATGATCATTGCATTTGAGCAGAAGCCGCATGTCAAACACAATGCACTCGTAAATGCAATTGCGGGGGAATCCGCCGTGTAGTTGTTCCGCAGCAATGAATGCCACATCTCCCGGGCGCAGGACAAGCGCCTCATCATCCAGGATCAATTCAAATTCGCCGCTGAGCACATGGAGCAATTCATACTCCTCGTGCCAGTGGTAGGGCATCTGATATCGCGGGTGACTTTCGTCCAGGTAATGATAATCCAACGGAAAATCCATTGATCCGCGTTGTTTGGATTCATGATATCGCAATAGCTTCACAAGATCAACCTTTCCGAGGGAATGGGTGAATATCGTGCTATATATTGCCATGATAGCACAAGACAGGCAGCTCTGCAAGGGATATAATGGTATCATTGAAATGATCGACAACTGCACACAGGAGGTTATGACGATGGATACACAGCAGGTGAAGGAACAAATCTGCGATGTATGCCACAAGATGTGGCAGCTTGGCTGGGTCGCCGCCAACGACGGCAATGTCTCCGTCAAAATGGACGACGGCACCTGGTGGATCACCCCCAGCGGCATCAGCAAATCCTTCATCACGCCGGATAAGCTCATCCGCGTGGACAAGGACATGAACGTGGTCGAGGGCCCCGCCGGTTACAAGCCCAGCAGCGAAATGAAGATGCACATGCGCTGCTACGAGGAGCGGGATGATGTAGGCGCTGTGGTGCATGCCCATCCGCCGACGGCGACGGGCTATGCCGTGGCCAACAAACCGCTGGATCAGTACAGCATGATCGAGACGGTCATCATGATCGGCTCCATCCCGGTGACGCCCTATGGCACGCCCTCCACGTACGAGGTGCCGGAAGCCATCGCGCCCTACCTCAAGGAGCATGACGTGCTGCTGCTGCAGAATCACGGCGCGTTGACCGTGGGCTGCGACCTGATCACCGCTTATTACCGCATGGAGACGCTGGAGCTGTTCGCGAAAATCAGCCTGACCGCCCATCTGCTGGGCGGCGCACAGGAGATCCCCAAGCCGCAAATTGACAAGCTGCTCGACCTGCGGGAGAATTACTACCATGTCACCGGCAAGCATCCCGGCTACAAGAAATATTCGGAGGAGGAATAAACCATGCTTTATCCCAAGATTGGCATCCGACCCACCATTGACGGCCGCTGGGGCGGCATCCGCGAAGGCCTCGAAGAACAGACCATGGGTCTGGCCCACGCGGCCAAGGCTCTGATGGAAACCCTGCGCTACCCTGACGGCACACCTGTGCAGGTCGTCATCAGCCCCTGCACCATCGGCGGCGGCGCGGAAGCCGCCAAGTGCGAGGAGTTCTTCTCCACCCAGAACGTGGTGGCGACGCTGACCGTCACCCCCTGCTGGTGCTACGGCATGGAGACCTTCGATATGAACCCCACGACCATCAAGGCTGTGTGGGGTTTCAACGGCACCGAGCGTCCCGGCGCGGTGTATCTGGCGGCGGTGCTGGCTGCCTACGCCCAGAAGGGGCTGCCGGCGTTCTCCATCTACGGCCATGACGTGCAGGACATGGGCGATCGCACCATCCCTGCTGACGTGGCGGAGAAGATCCTGCGCTTTGCCAAGGGCGCGATTGCTGTTGGCTGGATGAAGAACAAGGCTTACCTGAATATCGGTGGCGTATCGATGGGCATTATGGGTGCGTTCTGCGATACGCAGGTCATGCAGAAGTACTTCGGTCTGCGTGCCGAGTGGGTGGACATGACCGAGATCCTGCGCCGCATGACCCTCGCAATCTATGACAAGGAAGAATATGAGAAGGCGCTCGCCTGGATCAAGCAGAACTGCCAGGAAGGCTTCGACTGCAACGCCGGCAAGGATTTCATTGAGATCATCACCAAGTCGAAGGTGATTGACCCCGACAAGGACTGGGAGTTCATCGCCAAGTTCTCCGTCATCGTCCGTGACCTGATGTTCGGCAATCCCAAGCTGGACGAAATGGGCTGGCATGAGGAGGCGCTGGGCCGCAATGCGGTGGTCGGCGGCTTCCAGGGACAGCGTCAGTGGACGGACTGGCTGCCCAACGGCGACTTCACCGAGGCGATCATGGCCTCCACCTTCGACTGGAACGGTGCCCGTCAGCCCACCGCCTTTGCCACCGAGAACGATACGCTCAACGGCCTGTCCATGCTGCTGGGTACGCTGGTGACCAACACCGCGCCTTGCTTCCACGACGTGCGCACCTACTGGAGCCCCGAGGCGGTCGAACGCGTCACGGGCTGGAAGCCCGAAGGTGTATCCAAGGACGGCTTCATCCACCTGATCAACTCCGGCGCGACGGCTCTGGACTGCACCGGCGCTGCCGACGGCAAGATGAAGCCCTTCTGGGAGATGACCCAGGAGAACATCGACGCCTGCCTGAAGGCCACCGACTGGTGCCGCGCGAACTACCAGTACTTCCGCGGCGGCGGATTCTCCAGCCACTTCAAGACCCAGGCGGAAATGCCCGTTACCATGCTGCGCCTGAACATCGTGGAGGGCGTGGGCCCCTGCCTGCAGATCGCCGAGGGCACCACCGCTACGCTGCCCGATGAAGTCCATGCGCCCCTCGACCTGCGCACCGACCCCACCTGGCCCACCACCTGGTTCGTGCCCAACCTCACCGGTGAAGGCGCCTTCAAGGATGTGTACTCCGTGATGGCCAACTGGGGCGCCAACCACGGCGTGACGGTCTATGGCCATGTCGGCGCGGATCTGATTACCCTGGCGTCCATGCTGCGCATCCCGGTAACGATGCACAACATCCCGGCGGACAAGGTGTACCGTCCTCACTCCTGGGCGGCCTTTGGCACCCAGGACACCCAGGCTGCGGATTACGCTGCCTGCAAGCACTACGGCCCGCTGTACGGCAAGCTGTAAGGGTACTACAACATTGGATATGCACGAGCATCCCCGGAAGCAAATTGGCTTCCGGGGAAGAGATTTGTCAAGGGTGAATTTATCTATTTGTTAAGTTTTCTACATCCTGACCCTCATGGCCGTCGCCCGTGAACTGAGCCTTGTCGGTCTCACCCGTGCCGATGTGCACCTTGTCATCAGTCTGCCCATGACCTGGGTGCGCAGCCAACGCGAGAGCTTCCGCGTTTATCTCATGCGCAAGACGGACATTCATTACCGCTTCGCCGACAAGGAATATCGTGTCCATTTCGTCGGCTGCACCGTGTACCCGCAGTTGGACGGAGAAGCAGGGTGTAAACCAGCGCGTCATCGTCGCGCGGAACGCCGTCATGGACAGCTTCGGCGTGAAGATCGACGATTCGATCATCGAGCAGATACTCCGCACCGGCACAGCAGACATCGGCAAGCCCTATGATACCCTCGCTTGATTTGTTGTTCCCATTTTATCATAGCTCCGCCGCCTCCACGAGGAAAATCCTTGCAGGGCTCCCGCCGGCATGGTATACTGAACATCAGAACAGAAGGCGAAAGGAGGCCGAACCATGGCCGATCAGATCCTGGTGAAGGACCGCCGGCACGCGGATATCCGCTTTCAGGACGGCGGACTGCCCCATGCCATGGGCGTGAAGAGCTTCCAGGTGCTTCGAGCCAACCGCGCCCACCCGGAATGGGCGGACGGCTCCGGCTGGACCTACAACCACGCACCCATGCTGGCCTGGTATCACGGCAGGTTCTATCTGGAATATCTGTCCAATCCTGTGGACGAGCATGAGGTGCCGGGACATTCGCTGCTGACCACCAGCGAAAATGGTATGGACTGGAGCTTCCCCCAGGTGATTTTCCCCACGATTGAGGTGCCCACCTCGCAATACAAGGGCCCCCGCACGCCCCTGCTGACAGACCCCATCCTCACGGTGCCCCATCAGCGCATGGGGTTCTACTGTGCGCCCAACGGCGTGCTGCTGGCCCTGTCCTTCTACGGCATTGTCCATGACCGCCGCCGGAGCATGCCCTGCGACGGCTGGGGCGTGGGCCGCGCCGTCCGCCGGATTTTCCCGGACGGCTCATGGGGGGACATCCATTTCCTCCTCTACAATACGCCCGCCGGATACACCCGGGAGAACACGCCGAATTTCCCCTATTATCAGGAAAGCAGCGACGCGGAGCTGATCGCCGCCTGCGACGCACTCCTGCAGGACGGGGCCGTTGTACGCCAGATGTACGAGGAGCAGCGCTTCGATGCATCGCTCTTCCCGGACAAGGGAGGCAAGGCCCTCTCCTTCTACACCACTGGGGCGCAGGAGATCATCGGCGTGCATAAGCATGGCCTCACCGCCGTCTCCCGCGACAACGGCAGAACCTGGAGCAGCCTCACCGCCAATCCAACCCTCCGCACCTCCACCGGGAAGGTATGGGGCCAGCGCACCTCGGACGGCCGCTTTGCCCTGATGTACAATCCCACCACCGATGGGCAGCACCGGTGGCCCATCGCCATCGTGACGGGCGACGACGGGCATGTTTATGATCACATGCGGGCCGTGACCGGCTATATGGGGCCGCTGCGCTACGGCGGAACGGACAAGAACCTAGGCCCCCAGTATATGCGGGGCATCTGCGAGCGCAACCCCCAGTCCCCCGACGGCGACGTCTGGCTCACCTACAGCAACAACAAGGAGGATATCTGGATCAGCCGGATCCCGGTGCCCGTCGGCAGCAGCGAAACAGGCCCCGTGCAGGAGGACTTCCGCTGCATGACCTCCCTGCCGCAGCGGTGGAATATCTACTCTCCCCTCTGGGCGAAGGTGCGGATGAGCGGGGGCGCGCTGCAGCTCTGCGACACAGAGCCCTGTGACCGCGCCCAGGCGGAACGGATGATCCGCCCGGAAGAACGGGGGGAAATCACATTGCAGCTCCGGGTCGATCAGGTCAGCGAAAGCGGCTCCGCAGCCATTGAGCTTCAGGATGACTCCGGCCGCGTGCCGGTGCTGATCGCCTTCCGCGCAGACGGGTGGATGTATGTCCGTCAGGGCGGGCGGACGGAGCGCTTCAGCCCCTATACTCCCGGCAGGGAATATACCCTGCGCATTGCCTTTGATTGTTATCGGAGCACCTTCACCCTGCGTCATGAGGGCCGGGAAAGCCGCCACGCCTTCAGCGCCAGCGTGGAGAGCATCTCCCGAGTGAGCATTGCCACAAAGGAAATGCAGCAGATCCCCTATGCCGATCTCAATACCGTCGGCAAATACGGCCGGAAGGAGCAGGTACTCCCCCATTCCGAGGAGCCCTCTCCCCTGACAAAAATCAGCCTGCTGACCTTTACGGCAGCAAGCGAATCATAAAGAGCTCCCCCGGTCTTGTAAGTCAAGGCCGGGGGAGCTGCTGCTTTATTTCGTTCTGGGGAGGGTGCCCATCATCCGGCGGGCTTCATCGGGCGTGGCGGGCTCCAGACCCATGGCGCGGATCAGCGTCACAAGCCGTTCCACCAGCTGATGATTATACTGAGCCTTCACGCCGTCGGCCAGGTAAGCGCTGTCCTCAAAGCCGATGCGAACCACGCTCGCGCCCATGGCAATGGCCGCCGCAAGGAATTCCCAGTTGTCGCGGCCATAGTGGGTCACACCCCACCTGGCGTCCTGGGGCACGGCGCTGCGGAAGGCCTGCAGGCAGGTGATGTCCGGCTGCATGCCGCCCTTGTGGCCGAAGACGAGATTGTAGAAAATCGGCCGGCGGTAGGGCTGCTTCTGCGCGCTGCGCTCAACATTGTAGATCATGCCGATGTCGAATACCTCGACCTCCGGGATGATGCCGCGCTCATAGGAACGCATGGCGCAGTAGTCGATATCCGCGTCGGTGTTGATGTATACGGCGCCGTTGAGGTTGGTGCTGCCGCCGTTGAGGGAGGCGCTCTCCACGCGCCAGTAATCCAGCGGATTGCAGCGCTCCTGGATGGACATGCTGGATACGCCGCCGGTGGAAGCCTGCACCAGCACATCCGTCCGGGCAAGGATTTCCTCAAAGGTGGCGATGAAATCCGTCGTATCCGGCGTCAGGGAGCCGTCGGGCATGCGGCAGTGTAGATGGCACATGCCGGCGCCCTTTTCCACGCTCAGGCGGACGTCCTCCGCCAGGGCGATCTTGTCAACCGGCGTTCCCGCCGCGACCGGCGCAAGGGAAATGATGACCTTTCTTGCCATACGATCACATCCTTATATTCGATCAGGCCAGCGCCTCCACGATGGTCCGCAGGGTGGTTTCGCTGCCCACATTACCGGGGAAAATGATGTAGCTCAGACCCGGGAAGAGGCTCTCCCCGCCAGTCTGCCAGACAGGAATGCCAGGCTGGGCCTGCCCGAGCACGCGGGCCTGCTTCACCCGCAGGGCCTTGGTGCCCACATCGCTGGAGGTGATGCCGCCTTTGGCAATCAGGAAGCGGGGGCGGAAGGACAGGCAGCCGACCACGTTCGTCACCGCCTCGGAGATGCGCACGGAGATCGCCAGCAGCTCCTCGGGAGAAGCGTCCCTGGGCAGCACCAGCTGGCGGCTGGTATACACCACCGCCGTCCGGCCCGCCCGCATGGCTTCCTCAGCCAGGGCAACGGTTCTGCGGGTCTCTTCCGCCAGACCGCCCGGCGTCTGCCAGCCGTCCACGCGGAACTCAATGAAGGTCAGCGGCACTCCGGATTCCCGGAGGCAATTCAGCTGATCCGTGGTCTTTTTGACATGGGAGCCCACCAGCACCATTCCGCCGACCTGGCTGTCCGGGCTGATCATTTCCTCCCGGCTGAGCAGCGGACGATCCGGCACATTGCCGAATACCTTGGGTACGGCGGCTGCACTGCGGATCAGATAATTCCTGCCCCGGGCAGCCAGGCGCATCAGCACGGTGGCCAGGGCCTGCACGTCGGCCTCCTCGATGGCGTCCGCCGCAACATAGTGGTAGCCGGTCATCCCCAGGAGCTTCTGCTCAATGGCAGCAAAATCCAGGCTGCGCAGCTCCTCCAGGGTGATGGTAACGATCTGCTCAGCCGCCGCAGCGCCCGCAGATTTTTCCTGAATGTATTCCTTCAGCGTGGAATGGCTGTAGCCGAAGGTTTTGTCCTTTGCAAATTCCGTCTGGGCCGCGGGGGTCAGCTTGTCCCCCTCCCGGACATAATGCACGCCGCCGATGGTAAAGCGGCCGCCCTCCTTGAAGAAGGGGCAGAGCACCTCGCCTGCAAAGGCGGGCATGCCCTCGCCTTCGAGGGTGTCGCGCAGCACCTGGGTTTCCAGGGGATAATGGCCGCGCAGGGTCGAATCGCCCCGGGAGATGATCATCAGCTGCACCCCCGCCCGGCGGGCAGCCGCCATCGCGTTGCAGGCGATCTCCCGGTGTACCTCGACCGTCTTTTCCGCGGAGAAGCTGCGGGAGTTGGTCAGCACGAAGAAGAGCCTCTCCCCGGTGGCAAGCACCCGGGCCAGTGTCTCCTCATCCCAGGAGGTCACGACGCTGATGTCATGAACCGTCTGCACGCCCGTGGGATCGTCGTCCAGAACCATCACCCGGGCGCCGAAGCCGGCATAGGCTTCCTCAAACATCCGGCGGATGTTTTCCCGGGAGGCACCGTCCTGCCAGAGCCGCTCGCAGCCCGCGAAGGCTGCCTCTGCGTCAAGGCGCATCAATTTTTCTTCCATGTCGGCCTCCGATCAAAGCTTGCGCCAGGCCAGCGGCAGCCACACAAGCATCTCGCCCATGCCGCGGTTGTCCCAGGCGAAATAGGGGATCAGCCGCACCTTGCAGGGCTGGAGCTGCGGTGCCCGGAAGGAGCGATAGAGCTGCTCGCGCTCATTCTCGTCCATCTTCTGGCACAGCAGCGTCGCTTCCAGCGAGGGAATGGCATGACCATCCAGGTCTGCCTCCGCCTTGCAGAACTGCACATTCAGCGGCAGCAGCAGGTCATGCAGGCTGGCCGCATCCGGCGCATCGGGGGTCTCCACGCAGTAGACCAGCGGGCCGAATTCGACGCAGGCCTGGTTGCGATCCTCCTCGATCAGCCCATGGCCCACGGTCAGGCGGGGCTCCATGTGCAGATCCAGCACGCAGGTGAAGCCCTCGGGCTGGCTGACGTCGATCTCCGCATAGGTACCGGCGATCAGCGCCTGCCGGACGTCGCCCACGGTCAGCGTCGCCTGCTGCGCCCAGGCAGGAACGCGCAGGTGGAGCTTGAATGCCGCGCCGTTGCTCTGGCTGACCGCGAAGGTGATGCGCCCGTCAAAGGGATACTCCGTCTGCTGGGCGAGGGCGAAGGATGCGCCGTTCTTCAGCTCAAAGTGGGCCTCATTGGCGCCGTACAGGCCGGTCCACACGCCGTTTTCGTCCGCCGCATAGGCGTACTCGGAGGTCTGGGCCAGGGTGCGCGCCAGGTTGGGCGGGCAGCAGTAGCTCATGATGTACTCCGTGCGGGTCTGGCCCCACACCAGCTCGTAGGACAGCTTCCTGGCGCGCTGGAGCATGTTCTCATAGAAGAACTTCCGGCCATCCAGGCTCACGCCGGCCATGTTGACGTTGAGCATCATCCGCTCCAGCATGTCCATGTACTCCGCCCTGGGATCCATCAGGAACATGCGCCATGCCCAGAACACGCCGCCCAGAGAGGCGCAGGTCTCGTTATAGGCCGTCACGTTGGGCAGCTGGTACTCATAGCCATATGCCTGGTGCACCAGCTGATGATCGAAGAAATTACCGTAGGGGGATGCGCCGTTGTACAGCGCGCCGCAGCCGCCGGTGATGTACATCTTCTGGGAGACGAGGTGATTCCAGACGCTCTCCAGCACGGTGCGGTATTCGGGATCGCCCGCCTCCATATAGAGGTCGGCAACGCCGGCGTAGAGGTAGTTGGCGCGCACCGCATGGCCGACGATCTTCCTGTGCTGCTTCAGCGGCAGGCGGTCCTGATTGTCGTCCAGGCCGTTCTGCACAGAATCGCGCAGCTCCACGGACAGGCGGGCCAGGTCAAGATAATCCTTCTTGCCCGTCGTGCGGTACAGCTCGATCAGGCCCATGTAATGGGAGGGGCACACAGCGGTCTTGACCTCGCCCGTGCGCGCAGCCTCCTCGTAGAGGTTCTTCAGATAGCCGGCGGCGCGCTCCGCCACCTGCAGGAAGCTGTCCTTCCCCGTCAGGCGGTAATACAGGCAGGCGGAGGTGAACATGTGGCCCATGTTATACACCTCAAAGTCGTTGATGTCGCCCTGGCGCTGGACGCCGTTGCCCTGCTTCTCGCCGATGATCTGCTTGGTGGACAGGTAGCCGTCCTCCAGCTGGGCGCGGCCGAAGAGCGCAATGTACTCCTCCAGCTGATCCAGCAGCTGCCGGTTGTCCGTGCGGACGGCCGTATACACCGCGGACTCAAACCACTTGTAGAAATCGCCGTCGCCAAAGACCGTGCCGTCAAAGCCGCCCTCCGCCTCGCCCGCTGCGATGCGGAAGTTTTCAACCACATGGCTGATGTCCTTTTCCTCAAACATGTGCTGGAGGTGGGGCACCGTCACTGCGGCCACCGTGTCAAAGCGCTCCTTGTACAATCCGCCGGTCCACGCAACGTCCCGGAAGGGAACGCCGGCAACCCGCGCGTAGGGGGAACGGGAAGTATCCGTAATCATGCGAGGCATCCTTTCTCCTGAAGGGCGTTCTTGAGGGCGATTGCACCAAAGCGCGGGCTGGACAGGGTGGGCGTACCGCAGGCCGCCTGGATGTCCTTTTCCACATAAGCCATGGAGCCCTGAGCCAGGACGATCACATCCACCTGATCGCAGATCTTCTTTGCCGCGCCGATCAGCAGCTGACGGAACTGCGCCTGATCCAGACCGAAGGCATCAATCAGGCCATCCACCAGCTCCACATGCTTGCCCATGGCGCGGGCAACGCGGCGGATGGTGCCCTTGGTGGGCTCCAGGGTAGTGGGCAGCGTTGCCAGCACGCCGATGCGCAGGCCCGTGCGGACAGCCTCGCGGCACATATCCTCATCCACGCGCACCACCGGCACGCCGATATAAGCCGCCGCGCTCTGGAACGCATCCGCCACCTCGCCCACGGAGGAGCAGATGTTCATGATCGCATCCGCGCCCTGGGCCACCGCAGCGGTGTACATGCCCATCAGGCGGGCCGCAGCGGTGGGGGTGACATAGCCGGCCTGGCGCACCTCCGCGAGAATGCTGGGATCCTGCAGACTGATGATTTCCACCCCGTCGCCCAGATTGGCGCGCACCTCGCGCTCCACCAGCTCGATCAGCTCAGGGGTCGTGCTCGTATAAACCAATGCCGTTTTCATATGCATTATCTCCTTTCAAGATCGCCGGACACTGCCAGCAGACATGTTTTCGCTGTATCAGGCTTTGCCAGCGCAGCCGAAGAGCCGCATTTTTTCGATGCAGACCGCCTTCACTGCCTCCAGGCCGGGCCGGAGGGTGATCAGCTGCATGTGGGCGGAATCCTTCTGATCCAGCCCATCCAGGAAGAAGCGCCGCGTTGCCTCCGAGAAGGCTTCCCGGCACTCGGAGTTGACATTGATCTTGCATACGCCCAGCTCAATAGCCCGGCAGATACTTTCTTCAGGAATGCCGGAGCCGCCGTGCAGCACCAGGGGAACCTCCCCCGCCGCCTCGCGCACGGCATGCAGCAGCGGGAAATTCAAGCCCTTCCAGTCCGGCGGATATGCACCGTGCATGTTGCCGATGCTGGCCGCCAGCAGATCCACGCCGAGGGCTGACATGGCCGCGCATTCGACAGGGTCAGCAAGCTCGCCCTCCGCAGCGCCGCCGTCTTCCTTGCCGGCGACAGGCCCGACCTCCACCTCCAGCGAGACGCCCTGCGCATGGCAAAGCGCCGCAAGCTGCCGGGTCAGGCGCAGGTTTTCTTCAATTTCCAGACGGCTGCCGTCGAACATGACAGAGCTGAAGCCGCAGCGCAGCGCCTCCAGGGCTGCGTCATAGGTGCTGTGATCCGCATGCAGGCAGACCGGCACGGTCACACCGTCGTATTCCAGAACATTGCGCACGGTGTCTGCGATGGTTTTGTAGCCGCCCAGCTGCCTGGCAATGCCCATCGACACGCCCAGCATCACAGGCGCGCGGACCTCCTCCGCCGCAGCCATGATCACCCGGATGGATTCAAGGTTGTTGATATTGAACTGGCCAACGGCATAATGTCCGGCCTTTGCGGCCTTCGCCATGGCGGACGCGCTGACATAGGACATCTTCATGCACCTCGCTTACAGGATCGTCTGAACGGCAGCCTTCCAGCCGTCGTATTTCTGCGTGCGCAGGGCTGCCTCCATCTCCGGCTCAAAGCGGGTATAGCAGTTCTGGCTGAACACCGCGTCTGTATAGAGCCCCACGCCCAGGCCCGCTGCATAGGCGGCGCCCATACCGGACAGCTCCTCCGTTGCGGGAACCATCACAGGGCAGTCCAGCATATCGCTCTGGAACTGCATGAGCCACCGGTTGCGGGTGGGGCCGCCGTCAACGCGCAGCTCCACGCGGTCGATGGCTGCCTCCTGCTGCATCAGCTTCACCACATCGGTGATCTGATACGCAATGGATTCCAGGCCGGCCTTGACCAGCTCGGCCCGGCCGGTGGTGCGGTTCATGCCCACAAAGGCGGCGGATACATCGCTGCGCCAGTAGGGTGCGCCCAGCCCGGAAAAGGCAGGCACCAGGTAGGTCTTATCCTGGGGATTGGCCGCCTTGGCCAGCGCTTCGGATTCCCCCGCGCTCTGAAGCAGACCGATATCGTTCTTCAGCCAGGAGATCACCGCGCCGGTGTAGTTGATATTGCCCTCCAGCACATACTGCACCTGGCCGCGGGTCTTCCAGGCCAGGGAGGTCACGACGCCCAGATCAGAGAAAATCGGCTGCCCGCCGATGTTCATCATGATCGAGGAGCCGGTGCCGTAGGTGGACTTCATCATGCCGCGCTCCAGGCAGCCCTGGCCGAACAGCGCGCCGTGGGAGTCGCCCATCACGCCGTGGATCGGTATCTTTTCGGGCAGCACGCCCTCAAAGTCCGTATAGCCGAAGAGGCCGTCGGAATCCGTCAGCTGCGCCATGCAGCAGGCAGGAATGCCGAACAGGGACAGGATATCCTCATCCCAGGAAAGGCTGGAGATATTGAACAGCTGCGTCCGGGAGGCGTTGGAATAATCCGTGCGGAACTCCCTGCCGCCCGTCAGCCGGTACACCAGGTAGCTATCCACCGTGCCGCAGAGCACCTCGCCGCGAAGGGCAGCCTCCTTCACCCCGGGAACATTCTCCATGATCCAGGCCAGCTTGGCCGCGGAGAAGTAGGGGGAAAGCTGCAGGCCCGTATGGGCGCGGATCATCTCCGCCCGGTCAGCGATCCGCTCGCAGATCGCCGCGCCCCGGGCGCACTGCCAGACGACGGCATTGTAGACCGGCTTGCCGCTGCGGTACCAGGCCAGCGCCGTTTCACGCTGGTTGCTGATGCCCACCGCCCGCAGCTCGCTGGGGGAAACCCCGGATTTCTCCAGCAGCTCCCTGATCAGTGCGATCAGGTTGGCATAGATCTCCTCCGGGTCATGCTCCACATAGCCGCGCTCGTCGATCAGCTGCGCATGGGCCTTGTCCACCCGCAGCACCATGCGGCCAGCTGCATCAAACAGCATGGCCTTGGTGCCCTGGGTGCTCTGGTCAATTCCGATAATATACTCAGCCATGGTATTTCCTCACTTTGCAAGGCAATCCTTCACCTGGCGGGCGATGCCCTCGGCGTTGAGGCCATAATGATCGAAGACCTCCTGGGATGTGCCGGTGATGACGGGCGCATCCGGCAGCGCCATGCAGCACACGCGCCGGGGGCAATGCATGCCGACGACCTGCGCCACCGCAGCGCCCAGACCGCCGAAGGGCGCGTGCTCCTCCACGGTAACGACCACCTTTGCGTTCTCCGCAGCCTTGATGACCGCAGCCGTATCCAGGGGCTTGACGCAGTACATATCCAACACCGCAGCAGAAATGCCCTCCTGGGCCAGCTTTTCGGCAGCCAGCCTGGCCGGGCGCACCATCTCGCCGCAGGCGATGATGACCGCATCCGTGCCTTCCCGCAGGACGGTGGCATGATCCATCTCAAAGGGGGTGTCGTCCTCGGAGTAGATATCCTCCACAGGGTTGCGGCCCACGCGGATGTAGGCCGGCTTCTGATCCTCCAGCAGCGCCTCCACCAGCTTGCGGGTCTGGTGACGGTCGCTGGGCAGGTACACACGCATGTTGGGAATGGCGGACATGGCGGCGATATCCTGGGCAGAATGATGGCTCATGCCCAGCGCGCCGTAGCTCACGCCGCCGGAAATGCCGATGAGCTTGACATTGGTGTTGGAATAAGCGCAGTCCACCTTGCACTGCTCATAGCTGCGGGTGGACAGGAAGCAGGCGGGAGAGGCCGCAAAGGCCTTCTTGCCGCACTTGGCCATGCCGGCAGAGATGCTGACAAGGTTCTGCTCGGCGATGCCGGTCTCCACAAACTGCCGGGGGAAGGCCTGGGCAAAGGGCGCGAGAGACGCGCTGCCGCGGGAGTCACTGCACAACACCACAATATCGCGGTCAGAGGCAGCCTTCTCCATCAGCACCTCACAGATGGCTTGACGGTTCGGGATCTTATTCATGCAGTGCATCCTCCCTTCTGGCGGCCAGATCGGCCTTGATGACGGCGTATTCTTCCGCGGTGGGCACCTTGTGGTGCCAGGCTGCCTTGTTCTCCATCAGCGGAGAGCCGCAGCCCTTGACCGTATTGGCAATGATGACGGTGGGCTTGCACTTGGTCGCTTTGGCTTCCTCAAAGGCAGCCTGCAGCTCGGGGATGCTGTTGCCGTTGACGGAAATGACATGCCAGCCGAAGCTCGCCCAGCGTTCCTCCTGGGAATCGTGGGCCATCACGTCCTCCGTGCAGCCGGAAATCTGCAGCCGGTTGCGGTCCACCACGGCGCAGAGGTTATCCAGCTTGTAGTGGCCGGCAGCCATTGCGCCCTCCCAGACGGAGCCCTCCGCCAGCTCGCCGTCGCCCATGACGGTATAGACGCGGGTGGGGCGGCCGTCCATGCGGCTGGCCAGCGCCATGCCGATGCACACCGGCAGGCCATGCCCCAGGGAGCCGGAATTCATCTCGATGCCCGGCAGCTTGTTGTTGGGATGGCCGATGTAGGGGGAAGCAAACTTGGAGAACTTCTCCAGCACCTCTTCATAGGGGAAGAAGCCCTTCTCCGCCAGCACGGCATAATAGGCCTCCACCGAATGGCCCTTGCTGAGCACGAAGAGATCACGGTCAGGATCATTCATGTTCTCCGGGGAGATATTCATCTGGTCAAAGTAGAGCGTAACGAGGATGTCAATCACGCTCATATCGCCGCCGATATGGCCCCCCTTGCCCGCCATGATGATATCCAGCACATGCTGGCGCAGGCGATAGGCTTTCGCAGTCAAATTCTCCATGGCTGACCTCACTTCTGCGGGTTGTAGATGGCTGCCTGTACCTGATCCTCAATGGGATCGTACAGATCAGGCTTCACGCCCAGGTACTTGCAGGCCTCATAGAGCACCGGCACCACGTCCTTGTGGATGCCGACGCAGTGGTGGATGTAGGGGCCGGTGACGATCTTGTTCTCCAGGCGTTTCCAGTCCTCCACCTCGACCCAGACGTAGGTGCCCTTGGTCCAGGGGCCGTCGATGCCCTTAGCATGGCCCAGCAGCAGGGAATATTCGCCGTTGTCGCCGTCAAAGCGGCACAGGGTCATTTCTCCGTGCTTGGCCTCAGCAGACACAGCGCCGTTCTGGGGGAAGGCCACCGGCACGCAGATGGTGGGCTTCTCGCGGGCCACGGAGATGGGCCAGGGACCGCAGTGCTGGAGCAGCTCGCCGTTCTCATTGTCAGGGTGACGGACAGTCCAGTCGGCAAAGAAGGTGCGGGCTTCGTCCATGCCGGCAGCCTCCGCCATCAGGGCGGTGATCGCACCGTGGATATCGGTTTCACACACCACGGGGATGCCTTCCTCATTCAGCAGGGAGTTGGCGGCGCAGGGCATGATGCCGATCTCATCCTGCAGGGCGTTCCAGCACTGCAGGGCGATGGCGTTGCAGCCGTACTTCTTCGCCAGGCTCTGCATGGCCAGCTTCAGGGCGGCGACGCTCTCCAGGAAATCATCGCTGATGTTGCAGGTCATCCGCTCGTGGCAGTAGTCCATCACTGCGGCGATGGCTTCCTTGTCCGCGCGCTGCTTCTTCATCTCCGCGTACAGCTCGGGCAGCGGCACGGGAGATAGCTGGATATTGAACTTCTCCAGCAGCTCGCCCTCGTTGCACATGGTGGACCAGAAGTCAAAGGGGCGGGGGCCGATCTGCAGGATGCGGGTACGGCGGAAGACCTTCACCACATTGCAGATGGCCTGGAAGTTGCGCACGCCGTTGGCGAATTCCGGATCATCCAGGTTGCAGTTGGTCAGGTAGGTGAAGGGCACGCCGAAACGGCGCAGCACCTTGCCGGTGGCGAAGAGGCCGCACTGGCTGTCGCGCAGGCGGATGCCGTTCTTGTCGGGGCGCTCGTCACGGGGGCCCCAGAGCAGCACGGGCACGTTCAGCGCCTTGGCCAGACGGGCACAGACATATTCGGTGCCGAAGTTGCAGTGGGGCAGGAACAGACCGTCCACGCCCGCGGCCTTGAACTTGGCGATGATGGCCGGCAGGTCGTTGTCGTCGTAGAGCAGGCCTTCCTTGTTGATGTCGTCGATGTCGACAAACTCCACCTTCAGCTCATTGAGCTTGTCACGGGTATAGCCGGCATACTCAATGGCAGCGGGAGCGCTGAAAATACTTCTTCTGGTGGGAGCGAAACCGAGCTTGATGGTTGCCATGTTGATGTCCTCCTTGCTTTATCTGTCAGTGCTGAAACACATTACATCCGATAAGAAACCTGCCAATGGCCGGAGCCGATGCGGGCCGTCCAGCGGCCTTCGTTATTGCGCATAAAGGGCAATCCGCTTTCCACAGCCTCCGCGCCATCCTCCAGGATGATGGAGGCTTCGGCGTTCACGGGCACCTGCACCGTCAGGGTGATGCGGTCGCCCTGACGCTCCCAGCGGGAGGCCACGGTGCCGTAGACGCTCTCGTAGCTGCCCTGCGCATAATCGAGGCTTCCGCCGGTCATGGGCGAAATCACCGCATGCTTGTAGCCGGGGCACTCCTCGTCGATCTCCAGGCCTGCCACCACGCGGTACAGCCACTCGCCGATGGCGCCGTAGGCATAATGGTTGAAGGAATTCATATCCGGGCTCCACATGGTGCCGTCGGGCTTGAGGCCGTCCCAGTGCTCCCAGATGGTGGTCGCGCCGGCCTTGACCTCATACAGCCAGGAGGGGAAATCCTCCTTGAGCAGCAGCGCATAGGCCTCGTCCTTGCAGCCGTTCTGGCTCAGCGCATGGCAGAAGTAAGGCGTACCGACAAAGCCGGTGACCAGGTGGCCGTTTTCCTTCTCCAGCAGGCGCCTGAGGCCCTCGACCGTCCCCTTCTTTCCTTCCTCGGGGATGAGCCCGAAGTACAGCGCGACAATGTGCGCCGTCTGGGTCTGCACAGTCATCACGCCGTGCTCGTCCAGGAAGGTGCGGCGGAACTTATCCACAATCTGTGCATAAAGCCGCTGGTATTCCTCCTCCAGCTCCGTCATGCCCAGAGCGCGGCAGCTCTTGATAAACAGCGAGGTCGAATACGCATAATAGGCCGTGCAGGTCAGGTCGTTGGGCGTTGCGCCGTAGTAGCTGCCCTCTTCAGCGTCCAGGGCGACCCAGTCGCCAAACTGGAGCTTGTAGTTCCAGATGTGATCCACCGAGTGATCCCGCATGAAGTCGATCCACTTCTTCATGCTTTGGAACTGATCCCGCAGGATGCGCTTGTCACCGTAGGACTGGTAGAGCGTCCAGGGGTTGATGACCGCCACATCCGCCCAGGCGGCAGCGGAATGTGTTCCCTGCCCCAGCAGCCAGTCGCTGATGTGGTGGAACTGCAGGGAGTTGGGCACGATGTGAGGCACGCCGCCCTCCTCCGTCTGGTCGAGAGCCACGTCCTTCAGCCACTTCTTGAAGAAGGGGTAGGTATTGCGCAGGAAGGTCGCCGTACGGCAGAAGATCTGCGCATCGCCCGTCCAGCCCACGCGCTCGTCGCGCTGGGGGCAGTCGGTGGGGATGTCCAGGAAATTGCCCCGTAGGCTCCAGCCGATATTGCTCTGCAGCTGATTGATCAGCGGATTGGAGCAGCTGAAATCGCCGGTTCTGCGCATCCGGGAATGCACGACGCAGGCCGTGAAGTCCGCCGCATTCACCTCGCCCGGCCAGGTTTCCAGCTTGGCGTAGCGGAAGCCCTGGAAGGAGAAGCTCTCCTGGAAGGTCGCCTCGCCGCCGCGGCAGATGTAGCGGATCTCTGCCTTGGCCGTGCGCAGATTGTCAAAGTAAGCATTGCCCTGGGCGTCCAGCGTTTCAAAGCAGCGGATGTGCACCAGCGCGCCCGGTTCTCCCTGCACGCGGAAGCGGATCCAGCCGGTCAGGTTCTGGCCGAAGTCCAGCACAGTCTCGCCCCTGGGGGTGATCAGAATCTGGCGGACGGGCAGCTCCTGGGTGATCTCCACCCGGCTGCCGGGCTGGGCCGTCAGGATACTCAACGGCTTGTCGATCACGCTGACGGGCCGCCAGCAGGTGTCCTCCGGCAGCCATTCCTGGGCCGTCTGACGCTGCGCCGCCTTTTCCTCGTCGGAAAGGGGCTGGGTCTTGGGATCGCGGTCAGGCTTGGGATACTGCAGCTCCAGCGGCTGGCCCGTCACCGGGACAAAGCCGGGGGCATTCCAGCCGGGCTGCTCCAGGCGGGCGTCGTAGCGCTCGCCGTCGTAGATTTCCGAGAAGGTCACGGGCGAATTGCAGCCCAGCCAGCTCCCGTCGGTGACGATGCAGTCCTCCGTGCCATCCTCATAGCGGATGGTCAGCTGGGCCAGCAGAGCTGTCTGATCGCCGTAGTTGTTGCGCTCCAGGATGAAGCCCATCATGCCCTTGTACCAGCCTGCGCCGACATGGGCACCGATGACATTCTCCCCCTCACGCAGCAGCTGGGTGATGTCATGTGTCTGGTAGCAGAGATGATGATGATAGCTCGTCCATCCGGGCGCCATCTGATCTTCACCGACCTTCCGGCCGTTCAGGTACAGATGATAGATGCCCAGGGCCGTCGCGCAGACATAGGCCTCCTTCACGGGCTTGACGATCTGCCATGCCCTGCGCAGATAGGTGCCCTTGGAGTTGCGCCAGTCATCCGCCGTCTCTGCGGAGATGAAGCGCGCCTGCCAGCCCTGCCCGATCATCGCCGTCACAAAGGACGTGGGGGCGGACCAGGCGCTTTCTTCCTCCTGCGTCCACACCCGCACACGGACAAAGTACGTCGTGCAGGGGCGCAGTTCAACGCCCTCCGCCTGCACATGGGCAGACTCATCGCTCATGACCCGGCCGCTGTCGTGGATGAGCTGGGCAAAGTCAGCATCCAGCGCCAGCTGAAGCTGATAGGCCGTCTGCACCACATTGCAGCCATCGCTCTCCATCACCCAGCAGAAGGAAGGCATCTCCTCCACGCCCAGGGGACGCTCCAGGTAATCCATCAGGATCGTTTTTACAGCAATCATCGCGGACCTCCGCTATCTTTGATTCAGTCGTGCAGCTTGAAGATCATCACGTCGCGCCCGGCGATGGACTGCCTGCCGGTGACTTCCTCACCACTGAGCAGGTTCGTCAGCCGGCTGCTGCCGAAGTCCACCGAGGCCTCCGCCTGGTTGTTGTTGATGACAAAGATGGTCGTGCCCTTGTCGCTGACGCGGCGGGTGATCTCCACGCCCGCCGCGGCGCTGAACAGGCCCTCGACGCCCGCCTCGCGGCAGATGTGCGCCATCAGGTCGGTCAGGAATGCATCCTCCGGCTCGGTGGCGATGTAATACGCCTTACCCTTGCCGAAGGTATTCTCCGTCACGCAGGGCATGCCGACATAGAAGTCGCTCTCGTAGGTCGCCAGTGCGCGAGCGGTGCGGGTATGCAGCAGATCGCACAGGAAGGAGCACTCGTAGCTCTCCCGGGGCAGGGCGATCGCGCCGTTCATGACGATGTGGTTGCGCTCCTCAGGCTTGAGCGCGTCCACCTCCTCCACCCAGATGCCCAGCACATCCCGGAGCTTGCCGGGGTATTCGCCAAAGATGCAGCGGTCGTTCTCATCCACCAGGCCGGACATGACCGTCGTCACCAGCGTACCGCCCTCGCGCACATACTCCGTCAGCTTTTCGCCCACGCCCTCCTTGGTCATGTAGAGCATCGGCGCGACCACCAGGTCATAGCCGGAATAGTCCGTATCCGCGGCGGGATTGACGATATCCACCGGGATGTTGCGGTCATGGAAGGGCTTGTAGTAGCGGGAAAGGGTGTTGAGGTAGTCCATATCCTTGTTGGGGCCGCTGGTCAGCTCCAGCGCCCACCAGCTGTTCCAGTCCATGAGGATGGCGACCTTGGCGGGGCTGCGGCCCTGCAGGAACACATCGCCCAGCTTCTCCAGCTCATGGCCCAGCACCTCGGATTCACGGAACACGCGGGTGTTCTCGTGTCCAGCGTGGCTGATGATCGCGCCGTGGAACTTCTCCTGACCGGCAATGGACTGACGCATCTGGAAGAACAGCACCGTATCCGCGCCATGGGCCAGCGCCTGATAGCTCAGCAGGCGCACCTCGCCGGGGCGCTTGAGCTTGTTGTAGGGCTGCCAGTTCTGCTGGTTGGGGGACTGCTCCGTCAGCACAAAGGACTGTCCGCCCTTCAGTCCGCGCATGATGTCATGCTTCATGGCGATGAAATACGGCGGATGATGGGGCCAGGGGTAGTTGTCCCAGCCGACCACGTCCAGATACTTGGTCAGGGTGAACTGATCCAGCTTCTTGATAAAGCCGGACATGTTGGTCTGGATCGGAATCTCGGGGTTGTACTTCTTCAACACGTTGTATTCGTTCAGGAAGCACTCCGCTGTGGAGTCCGTCACAAAGCGCATATAATCCAGCTGGATGGCAGGATTGAAGCGGTAATCGTCGTTCAGTTCGGTGGGCAGGGTCACCTCTTCAAAGGAGGTCACGATGCGGCCCCAGAAGGTGGTGTGCCAGCGGTTGTTCAGCTCCTGCACGCTGCCGTAGCGCCTGCGCAGCCACAGGCGGAACTTCGCCTGGCAATTCGGGCAGTAGCAGTAGGTGCCGTATTCATTGGCAACATGCCACATCGCCAGCGCAGGATGGTGGGCATAGCGCTTGGCGAACTCCTCCGCGATGGCAGCGGCGCGCTCACGGTACTTCAGGCTGTTGACGCAGAAGAACACGCGCATGCCATGGGTGCGCTTGCGTCCCTGGATATCCACCGGCAGCACCTCGGGGTAGCGGGTGGACAGCCAGGCGGGCTGCGCCGTCGTGGGCGTGGCGAGGCAGACATAGATGCCGTTGGCCCAGATCTGGTCGATGATCTTATCCAGCCACTCAAAATCGTACACACCCTCGTCCGGCTCCAGCTTGGACCAGGCGAACACCGGCAGCGTCAGCAGGTTGATGCCCGCCTTCTTGAACAGCCGCATGTCCTCCGCGATGGTCGCTTCATCCCACTGGTCGGGGTTATAGTCGCCGCCATAATAGATCCGGTCCGCCTGTTTCATCTTGCCGTTCCTCCATATGCTCGCTTGAGATTTCAGTTGCTGCCGATGCTTGGAAAGCGCCGCGAAGGCGGACGTTCACCGCCCGCCTCAGCATCGACGCCGCAGCCTGCAGCCCGTTGTGACATGGTTTCTTTCAGGGTTTATTTTTGCAGGATCACACCGTCCGGCGGAAGGTGATCTGCCGGGGAGGCAGACCCTGCGCGGTGACGGTCACGCTGACCTCCGCCGCGTCCTCCGTGCGGATGACAGCCATCACGCAGCCGTTCCAGGCCCGGGAGCCGTCCGCCGCAAAGCTTTCTTCGGACGAAGGATCTGCGCTGCCCACGCCCAGGAGCCTTCCGCCCTCGACGGCAAAGCGCACCTCGCGCGCGTCAAAGCTGCAGACCGTTCCGCTGCCGTCGGTGATCAGCGCGGTCAGATAAATCAGCCGGCCCGCGCCGTCATATTCGCTGCGGTCCGCCGTCAGGGACAGGCAGCGGTCGCTGCCGGGGGTGCGCAGCTGACCGCGGCGGCCGTCGGAGTCCACTGCCTCCAGGATGCCGGGGGTGTAGGTCAGATCAAAGGACGCAATGCCCTCATGGCAGGGGGCGCTGCCGATTTCCCGGCCATTGAGCAGCAGCGTGACGCGCTGCGCGGCGCTGTACACATCCGCCTGGATGGGCTTGCCCTCATAGGCCGGGTAGTCCCAGGCGAGGAAGCGCTCCGGCCAGCCCCAGTAGGAGACGTCGCCGTCGTCATGATAATGCCGGGGATGCTGTACGGCGATGCACAGCTCCTTCTGGCAGCCCCAGACCGCATCCCTGTAGTAGGAGCAGGGGCGCTTGCGGCCGCACAGATCAATGTCAGCGCAGTTGGCCTGCCGCCAGGGGTAGCGCTCGAAGTAGCCCTGGCCGTCCTCGGGGGTATACCACACATGGCCGATGCCGCTCTCGCCCAGATAGTCAATGGCCGTCCAGGCGAAATCACCGATCACGCGGGGATGCGCCTGCACCAGCTTCCAGTAGGGCCAGGCCTCCTTGACCACGCTTTCCGTGCCGCAGAAATAGCGCTGGGGGAACTTCTCCATGTCCTCCTCATAGCGGCGGCCCAGGTAGTTGTAGCCCGCCACATCCAGCGGCTCCAGGAAACGGCGGCTCAGTTCGCCGAAATAGTCGATCTCATCCTCGCCGGCGGACTGCACGTTGGCGTCCAGCATCTCCAGGCGCCGCTTGCCGATATTGTTCAGGCCGGCGGTGATGAGGCGGGTATCATCCAGCGCCCGGATGGCGTCTGCCATTTCCCGGCTGAGGCGGTAGCCCTGGCCGGAGCCATCCCGCTCGGGGATCTCGTTGCCGATGGACCAGAGGATGATGCTGGGGTGATTCCGGTCCCGCAGGATCATCGTCCGCAGGTCGCTCTGCCAGCACTCCCGGAAATACAGGTGATAATCGTAGGGATTCTTGCCGATATTCCACACATCGGTGAATTCGTCCAGCACCAGCAGGCCCAGCTCGTCGCAGGCGTCCAGGAAGGCGGGCGCCGGCGGATTATGGGCGCAGCGGGCGGCGTTGAAGCCGTTCTCCTTGAGCAGCTGTGCCTTGCGGCGCTCCGCATCGGGATGGCTGGCCGCGCCGATCAGACCATTGTCATGGTGGACACAGCCGCCGCGCAGCTTGATCGGCTGACCGTTGAGCAGGAGCCCCTTTTCGATGTCCAGAGCCACCGTGCGGAAGCCGAAGGTCACCGTGTCGCTGTCGATCACTTCACCATGGAGCATCAATTCCGCCGTGCAGCGGTAAAGGGCAGGGGTATCGGGCGTCCAGGCCGTCACACCAGAAACGGGCAGCGTCACCGCCGTACCGCCCGCAGGGGCGGCAGCTTCCGCGATGCAGCGCCCATTTACGTCGGTGATGCGGCAGCGCAGGGCAGCGCCTGCCTGACGCGCTTCCTCAGACAGCGAGACTTCCGCCTGGGCCAGCCAGTTTTGCCCCTCCTGCCGGGTGGTGACAAACAGCCCCCAGGGCTCGATGCAGGCCTTGGGGCCACGCAGCAGCCAGACCGGGCGGTACATGCCGCAGCCCGTATACCAGCGGGAGGCAGGCTGGGCGTCGTTGGCCGTATTGATGCGCAGCTTCTGCGTGCCCTCCCGCAGGAAGGGCGTCAGATCCGCATGGAAGGTCGTGTAGCCGTTATACTGCTTGGCCACCAGCACATCGTCCAGATACACCTGGGCGTTGGCCATGATGCCCTCAAATTCAAGGATGACGCGCTCCTCCAGCATCTCCGGGGTGACGTGCAGCTCCTTGTCATAAATCACGTTGTCATTCTCGAAGAATCCGCCTGCATTGCCGGATTTGGCCCCGGCGCTGCGCAGCAGCTGAACGCTGTAATCATGAGGAATCAGGACGGAGGTTCCTCCGCCGGGTACACCCCAGATGCGGTAGCTCCAGCCGTCATTGAAGCTGATTCTTTTCAATGTTGCTCCCTCCGTCCTGTATGATGGTGGATTATGCCTTGTTCAGCCGGATGACGAAGCCCTCCTGGAAGGGATGCTCCTCAGGCAGGGTCAGCATCATGCCCTTTTCGTTCCGGGTGAAGGGGATATCGGCCTCCGCGCCGAGCATCTGAGCAGAGGTGATCTCCCCCAGCGGGCCGCCCTGGCGCAGCGTGCGCAGGCGGAGGATATTGTCCGCCGGCTTGCCGAAACCGATGATGTAGACAGCCTTGTCCGTCTGGGTGAAGCGCACGTCATTACCGGTGAGGTTGTACATGCCGCTTTCCATCTCGATGCCGTCCTTCATCTGCTGCTTGACGCGCTCGATATTGTAGTCCTCGTCCTCCATGACGGTATCACCCTCGCCGGAGACGGCAAAGGGAACGGTGCTGTAAATGGCCTCGCCATTGACCTTGAGCCAGTCGCCGACGCGGTGCAGCTGCTTCACAGCCTCCGGATGGAAGGTACCGTCCGCACAGGGGCCGACATTGAGCAGCAGGCTGCCGTTCTTGGAGACCACATCCGCCAGCTGCTGGACGATCTTCCCCGCAGAGAGGTACTTGGGATTCTGCACGATGCACCAGGTGATGTTGTCCTCCAGGCGGTCGTCGGTCTGCCAGAAGAAGTCCTGAATCTGGGCAAAGCGGCCGCGCTCCACGTCCACCAGGCCCAGCCCGTCCGGGAAGTCGGACTGCTTGTAGGAAATAATGCCGTCCGGCACCGCCTCGTAGTAAATACGGGCGGCCTCATGCAGGTATTCCTCGGGGATGATCAGCAGGCGGCTGTCGAAGTAGAGCATTTCCGGCTTATACTTCACGCTGACCTCGCGGATCTTTTCCAGCCACACATCGTTGAACTGCTTGTCCGGCATGCGGTAGGGCAGATAGCGATTGGTTTCCAGGGGAAGCGCCGGGCCGTAGAAGACCTCATTGGCGGGATCGTAGACGTCCGCCTCGTTGTCGGTGGACATGAACCAGCCCCACAGCCACTGGTGATGGAGCGTCGCGATGAAGTGGATGCCCTTCTCCCGGAAGGCCTCGGCGCACTCGCCCATAACGTCCCGGTGGGGGCCCATCTTGACGGAGTTGACGGGATTGACGTCGCTGTCCCACATAGAGAAATTGTCCGCATGCTCGCTGACCGGGCCGGCGTACTTCGCGCCGCTGGCAACAACCAGATCGGCCCAGGCCTTCGCGTCAAAGTTTTCCGCCTTGAACATGGGGATAAAGTCCTTGTAGCCGAACTCGCTCACCTTGCCGAAGCGGCGCTCATGCTCCAGGTTCTGCCGGGAGCCCTTGAGGTACATATTGCGGGAATACCACTCATTCTCGCAGGCTGGCACGCTGTAGGGGCCCCAGTGGAAGAACAGGCCGAACTTACCGTCCTTGAGCCACTGCGGCGTGGGATGATTCATCTGCTTCCAGTCCATTGTCCAGTTCATACGCTTACCTCCACTTTATTGAAAGAGATCACAGGCAAATAGGTGTGCTGATCAATGATGGGGCCCATGGGTCTGATGGGGTCGCAGCCGTAGGAAACAACCACCCGGCCCCGGAGGGGTGCAGCGGGGGTGAGCAGGAGCTCATTGTCCCGGAGGGTCAGCGTTTCCACGGGGATAACGCCGGTTTCATCCTCGATACAGAAGTCCTCCTTGTCCACACGGGTATTCAGGCGCATCAGCGGGCCGGAGGTGCGGAAGGTCAGGCGGATGCCCTGCTCCTCCAGCACAGCCTTCTCCAGGCTGGGCGCGAAGTAAGGCCGACCACTATTCAAGGCGCCGTGCACCTGCTTAGCCAGCATCTCGCCCAGCATCACATTGCCCGCGGCGGAGTTGTGCACCTCATCGGACATGGGGAGCGTGGTGGTGGGCAGCAGCCAGACGGCCTCCAGCTTCTCTGCGGCCTGGCGCTGCGCCTCCTTGATGGCCGCCCAGGATGCACCATCCTCCTGCAGGGTGAACTTATTGAGCTGCAGGGTAAAGAAGGGCGTGCATTCGCCGGTGGCCTGGCGCACCACCTCCACCATATGGGCGAAGCTGTCCGCATAAACGGGGGCATCATTCTCATTGGCGTCAGCGCAGCCCTGGTACCAGATCACAGCGCGCACGCCGCCACAAGCTTCCAGCTTGTCCAGCATGCCCCGGAGGAGATCGCCGTCCCGTGTGTCATCCCAGCGCTTCATGGGGGAGCCGCCCTGGGCCGCCTGGATCAGACCGACGGGCACGCCGGCATAATCCGCATAGCGCCTGCCGAAGGACAGGAAAGGCGAGGTGCCGGTAATGCCCATGGGAGCGTTGACGCAGTCGGCAGCGTCGGTGGCGTCGTTCATGGGGTGCGCCGCCATATCCCAGTGGCCGCTGTTGCGCAGGAGATGAACGCGCACATCCGGCGGATCAAAGGCAACGCCCTTGGCATAGCCCGCGGCGTTGGACTGGCCCGCCATGCAGAACAGATCGCCCACGCCGATATGCACGCGGATGTCCCCGTGGAACATCCAGTGATCCCCGCTGGCCGCGGAGACCGCATCCAGGGATGTGTCAATGCGGTAGGGGCCGCCCTGGGGCAGGGTCAGGGTGGTCTCCCATTCGCCGGAGATCTCGCCGGTCTGCCGGTCGCAGGCCGTCCACGGGATCAGAAGGCTCTGGTCCATTTCGTTCACGACGCGCACCACCGGCGTCACCGAGCGGACGCCGGCCTTGATCGCACCCTTTTCCAGCTGCCAGTCACCCTTGAGGTAAACCTGTGCGCAGCCGTTGCGGCGCTGCAGCACCTGCCAGTCCGAGGGACCCTGGGTAATCCTCACACCGAAGAACATCTGTATTTCCTCCATGAACAGGCGTGCAGCCCGGCTGACACGCCCTATGATAACGAATCATGTGAACCCATCCTCAGCAGCCGCCCTGCAGCAGCTGCTGAGGATGAGCACAGCCCGGAGGCTGTACCCATGCCGTGATTTGGAAATGCGGTTCGGGAGGAGCCTCCCGAACCGCAAGGACAAACATAGATTAGTTGTAATCCTTCAGGGACTCCAGATCGGTCTTCTCGTTCATGGTCTCGAAGAACTCGTCGAAGCCGTAAACCTGGCTCTTCACGCCAGCCACATAAGCGGCCCACTGCTCGTCGTTGTTGGGATCCAGCTCGCCGGTGATGAACTTGTTGGCTTCAACCTTGGCGTAGGATTCGCAAGCGGAGGACAGGGTGGACTTGAAGGTGGACTCTTCCTCGGTCAGGTTCACGATGGGAGCGCGGTCATAGGGAGAGACGGATTCGGGGCCGCCGTTGACAGCGGTGTCGATCCAGTACTTGCCCATGTAGTAGCCCTGCTCAGCGGACCACCAGGGCTCCTCAGCGGAGTAGGACAGGATGGTGGAGAAGATCTGGGGAACGAAGGGGATGCCGGTACGGGCGCCGCCGGAGGCCATGATGCCCAGGTCAGCCAGAGCCTGGCCGGGGTTGTCGTTCTTGATCAGAGAATCAACGTAGGTGCGGGTGCCGTCTTCCTTGGTGATGAAGTCTTCGCCTTCAACGCCCCAGTTCAGCATCTTGTAGATGTCCTCGGAGTACTGGTAGTCGATCATGCGGACGACCCACTCGGGATACTCAACGTCAGCGTCGATGATGATGCCCATGGTGCGGGTGGTGCCCAGGTTCTTGCCGGTCAGCTTAGAGCCCCACTTCCAGGCAGTGCCGAAGGTCTCGTGAGCGGGCAGGTAAGCCAGGCCCCACTCCATGCCTTCCTTGGCAGCGGCGGTGTTCCAGGTAGCAACGGAGCCAGCCCAGTTGGTGGGCACGATCAGCAGGTTGCCGTTGGAGCACTTGGCGTCGCAGGAAGCGTCGGTAGCGTACTCAGGATCGATGTAACCAGCAGCGTAGAGCTTGTTCAGCTCGATCAGCATGGTGCGGAAGTTGTCTTCGATGGGACCGTAAGCCCACTTCTCGCCGTTCCAGTAGGTGGTATCCCAGGTGTGGAAGGTGCCCACGAAGCCGCGGTAGAAGTTCATCCAGCTCGCGCCATTGGACATGACGTACTTGGCGTCAACCTTGCCCTCGTCGATCAGGGCCTTCAGCTTGGCGCACAGGTCAACGAACTCGCCCCAGGTGGTAGCGGGCTGCAGGCCATGCTCCTTCAGCACGTCGAAGCGGTAGCCGTAAGCAGCGAAGGACTGAGCGCCGGCCAGGTTCAGGTCGTTCTCATAGCCGTCCCAGAACACGTAGGAGGAACCGTCAGGGTTGTTGATGCCCTCCTGGCCGCCCAGAGTGCCAGCAACGAACTCGGGGTAGTAGACCAGGTAGTCAGCGTACTTGTTGATGTCCAGCACGTCGCCGTCAGCGCCGTACTCGTTGACCAGGGTGCCCTGAGAGTAGGTGTTGATGTCCGCAATATCGCCGGCTTCCAGCATCACGGACTCGTTGGCGCGGAAGTCATTCCAGGGCATGGTCTGCCAGGTGATGTCCAGCTTGCAGCCCAGGTATTCTTCCATCTTTTCCTGCCACAGCTTCTGCATCTTGGTGTTCAGAGCATCAGAGCCGAAGTTGGCGGTAGAAACGGTCAGGGTCAGGGTGTTGTTGGGCAGCTCGGGGAAGTTCAGGCCTTCCTTATTCATGGTGCCTTCGGCAGACGCAACGACGCCCAGCATCATGACCAGAGCCAGCACAAGAGACAGGATCTTCTTCATGGGAGTACCTCCTATTAAATTTATGATCATGACGGATGCCTCCGTCACAAATCCAAGATTGCATTGTCCCGTTTTAACCGTGGGACGCGGCTGCCCGGCCGCCCGCGCGATTGCGAGCGCGGTGTGTCGGCTGAGGCTTCATGGGATCAACACGCAACAGGTCGTACAGGGTAAACGTCAACTCCGACGCGAGTTGCCCCGCCGGGGGCTCCCCGGCTTACCCCTTGACGGCGCCAACCTGCATGCCCTGCTCGAAATACTTCTGGATGAAGGGATAAATCAGCAGCAGGGGAGCGATGGTGGCCATCAGACAGGCGTACTGCACGTTCAGCGGGTTGAGGCTGCCGTCGGTGATCATGTTGGCCGTATCGCCGCCGAAGGAAGCAGTCAGGCTGTTGCTGAAGATGATGGAGCGCAGGATCATCTGGATGGGCATGCGAGCCTGATCCTTGATGTACAGCAGGGCGGAGAAGTAGCTGTTCCACATGCCGACCACTGCAAACAGGGAGAAGGTCGCGATCAGCGCCTTGGACAGGGGCAGGATGATGCTGATCAGGATGCGCATCTCGCCCGCGCCGTCGATCAGGGCCGCCTCACGGATCTCGTGGGAGATGCCCTTGAAGAAGGAGCGGTACATGAACACGTTCCATGCGGAGACGCAGCCGGGCAGCACCAGCGCCCAGGTGGTATCCATCAGGCCGAGGTTCTTGATGTTCAGGTAAGCCGGAACCGTGCCGCCGCTGAAGAACATGGTCACCAGCAGCATCACGCTCAGGGGCTTGTTCAGCACAAAGCCGGGCACGGACAGGGAGTAGCCCAGGCAGGCAGTGAGCGAAACGCTCAGCACAGTGTTGAGGACTGCGTACCACAGCGTCCAGGCGTAGGAGGTGTAGATGGTTTCCTGGCCAAAGACGATTTCATAGCCCTTGAACGTCGGCTCCACAGGGAGCAGGCTCACATCGCCGCGGGTGATGGCGCCGCTGGAGCTCAGGGAGATGGCCACAACGTTCAGGAAGGGGTACAGAATGATCACGCAGAAGAGCAGCAGCAGAGCGATCAGGATGACGTCAAAAGTGATGTTGCCGATCCGGATTTTGTTCTTGCGCTTGTTATTGGACAGAACGTGCTGACTCATTTTGACACCCCCTTACCACAGACCCTGTTCGGGATCGATCTTACGGACGATGGTGTTGGTACCGACGACCAGAATCAGACTGATCACGGAAACCAGCAGGTTGACGGCCGTGGCGTAGTTGAAGCGGCCCTGCTGGATGCCCATCTCGTACACATAGGTACTGATGACGTTCAGGTCAGTCTTGTTGGTGGCGTTCATCATCAGCAGGATCTTGGTGTAGTCCTGGGTGAGGATGTTGCCGGCGTTGAGGATCAGCACCACTGTGGTGGTGGGCAGGATGGCCGGCAGCGCCACGTGCTGGATCTTCTGGAAGCGGTTCGCACCGTCGATGTTGGCCACGTCATACAGGGAGGTATCCACATTGGCCAGGGCTGACAGGTAGATGATCGAGCCCCAGCCCATGCCCTGCCAGATGGCTGAACCGATATACATGGGCATGAAGTAGCTTGAGCCTGCGTTCATGTTGACGCGCGTCATGCCGAAGAATTCGCGGATGTTGTTGAACAGACCGTCCAGCGAACCGAAGGTGTTCAGCATGGAGCAGATAACCACCACGGAAATGAAGTGGGGCAGGTAGGAAATGCTCTGCACCGTGCGCTTGAAGGCCTTGTTCTTCACCTCGTTGAGCATCAGCGCGAGGATGATGGGCATCGGGTAGGTAAAGATCAGTGAGAAGACGCCGACCTTCAGCGTCTGGGTAATGATCTTGCTGCAGTTGACGTTGTTGAAGAACTCAAGGTAGTTCTTGTACCAGGGGTCCAGCCAGGGGCTTCCCCACACGCCCTTGCTCGCCTTGAACTTCTTGAAGGCGATCAGGACGCCGTACATCGGCACGTACTGGAACAGAATCACCAGTGCCACCGGGATGACACAAAGCAGAATCAGTGCGCGCTGCCGCCACAGAAGCCGGAGGAACTTCTGGAACCTCGACCTGCGATAGGGAACAGTCTTGCTCATACTTTTCATCCTTTCTTGTGCAGACAGCTTGACGAATGCTAAACGTTTTCTACTCGTGTTCTGTGTTTCAATGCCATTATAGCACAAAAGTTCCATCTGTAACATAGATAATCTGGCAAAATTTTTACCCGTTCACTCAATTACGGAAAATTTTCTTCTAAATTTAGATGAAAATTTACTAAACTAAACAGAATTTTCGTAAGCAAACAAGTGATTTTGTGATTGCAAAAACAGCGTTTATATGGTATTCTATTATTATCAGGTCAGCTGAGCATTCGTTTTACTGATTTTTTCACTTCTTCCCTTAATAAATACCAGCAACGGAGGAATCGGTCATGCTGTATCCGCTGAACAAAAAGCCCTTTGATTCAAGCGTATTCACCAACCCGCCCACGGTCTACCGCGGCGTCCCCTTCTGGTCGTGGAATTGCGCCGTGACCTGGGAGCAGATCGTCTCCCAGATCGGCTGCTTCCACAGGATGGGCATGGGCGGCGCGATGATCCACCCCCGCACCGGCCTGGACACGGAGTACCTCTCCGAGGCTTACATGGATCTGGTCAACTGCGCCGAGGAAACCCTCCGGCTGAACAATATGAGCTGCTGGCTCTACGATGAGGAGCGCTTCCCCTCCGGCCCTGCGGGCGGCATCGTCACCCGCGACGTGCGCTACCGTGCGCGCTACATCGTGCTGACACAGAGCCGCAGGGATCACTTCTGCCGCAGCCATGCGGAGTTCTGCGCGCAGGTGGAGCAGGGGCTCAAGCCCGCCGGCTACTACCTGTGCAGCTATGACATCGACCTGGAGGACGGGCGCCTTGCCCGCTATGCGCGCAGGGAGAGCGGCGGCCAGTGGCACGCCTATGTGGAGCTGATGGCGGAAAGCCCCTGGTTCAACGGCGCGACCTATCTGGATGTGTTCAACCCCGAGGCGGTGGACCGCTTCCTGGAGGTCACCCACGCCAGATACGCCGCTGCGCTGGGCGAGCATATCGGCCAGTCCGTTCCCGCCATCTTCACCGACGAGCCCCATATGAAGGGCAAGCACACCCTTCCCAATGCAGCCGGTGGTACGAATGCCACCCTTGCCTATACAGACGACATGGATGACAGTTTCCGCGCGGCCTACGGCGTGAGCCTGCTGGACATCCTGCCGGAGCTGATCTGGGAGCTGCCCCAGGGCTACAGCATCCATCGCTACCATTATCATGAGCATGTGACGGAGCGCTTCGCCGCAGCCTACGGCGACCGCATCGGCACCTGGTGCGAAAAGCACAACCTTGCCTATACCGGCCATTTCCTGTCCGAGCGCACCCTGTTCTCCCAGACGCTGGCGCTGGGAGAAACCATGCGCCACTACCGGGCCCAGCAGCTGCCGGGCATCGACATCCTCTGCAGCCAGCTGGAGCTGACCACCGCCAAGCAGGCCGAAAGCGTCCGCAGGCAGATGGGCCGGGAGGGTCTGGTCTGCGAGCTGTACGGCGTGCTGGAATGGGACGTGTCCTTCCGCGACCACAAGCTGCAGGGCGACTGGCTGGCTGCGCTGGGCGTCACCACCCGCGTGCATCACCTGGCCTACATGTCCATGGGCGGCGAGGCCAAGCGCGACTGGCCCGCAGCCATCGGCTGGCAATCCCCCTGGTGGGAGCAGTATTCCTGGCTGGAGGACTATTTCTCCCGCCTGAACACGGTTCTGACGCGGGGCAAGCCCGTCACCCGGGTCGCTGTGGTGCACCCCATTGAATCCTTCTGGCTCTGCTTCGGCCCCAACGACCAGACGCAGATGCGCCGCGAACAGCTGGATGAGCAGTTCGAGATGCTGGCCCAGTGGCTGCTCTACGGCGGCATTGACTTCGATTATCTGTCCGAATCCATGCTGCCCGGGCTGTGCGAAGCCGGCAGCTGTCCCCTCCGGGTGGGCCAGTGCGCCTACGACGCAGTGATCGTCCCGCCGATGATCACCCTGCGGGAGAGCACCCTTCAGCGCCTGGAAGCCTTCCGTCAAGCCGGCGGCAAGCTGATCTTCCTGGGCGATGCGCCCGTGCTGATGGACGGCATGCCCTCTGGCGAGCCCGCGCGCCTGGCAGAAGCTTCCCTCCGGCTGCCGATGGAGCGCTACGACCTGCTCACCGCCCTGCAGGATCAGCGGGATCTGGAAATCCGTAATCATCAGACCGGCCGGCTGGCGGACAATCTGTTCTACCAGCTCCGCCAGGACGGCGAGGCCAAAACGATCTTCATCTGCCATGTGCGGGATGAGATCCCTTCCCGCCCCCGCGTGTACCGCGTCAAGCTTCGGGGCCTGTGGCAGCTGGAGCGCCTGAATGCCCTGGACGGCTCCATCGAGCCCCTGGGCGGCACGCAGGAACAGGGCTGGACGACATTCCTCTGGCCCTGCGAGGCGCAGGACAGCCTGCTGCTGCGGCTCACGCCCGGCGCCTGCTGCAAGCCCGCTCCCATGCCCGCCAGGCCCCGCACCTTCATGAAGCTGGCAGAACCCGCCTCCTTTGAGCTGGATGAGTCCAACGCGCTGCTGCTGGATCGCTTTGAATACGCGCTGGATGACGAGCCCTGGCAGCTCGCAGACGATGTGCTGCGCGCAGACAACGCGATGCGCGTCAAGGCCGGCCTGCCCATCCGCAACGGCGACCAGGTGCAGCCCTGGATGACCCCTGAGGAGCCTGCGGCACATACGGCGCATCTGCGCTGCCGCTTCCAGGCCGATCAGGAATTCAAGGGGCTGCTGCTGGCAGTGGAGCAGCCGGAGAACGCCGTCATCCGCCTCAACGGCACGAAGGTGGATACCACCCCCGTGGGTTATTATGTGGACGAGGCCATCCGGACGCTGACTCTGCCGCCGGTGCAGCCCGGCGAGAACATCCTGACCCTGGATGTTCCTCTGACCCGCCGCACCAATCTGGAATGCCTCTATGTTCTGGGCGACTTCGGCGTGGAGGTTGCCGGACAGCAGCTCCTGCTGACCGATGCGCCCCGCCGTATCGTGCTGGACGATCTGACCCGTCAGGGCCTCCCCTTCTATACGGGCAACGTCACCTATCATTTTGATCTGACCTGCGAGGCCGACCGGCCCCGGACCTATCTCCACATCCCCCATATGGCAGCGCCGGTGGCCTCCGTCAGGCTGGACGGTGAGGAGCTGGGCCATATCGGCTGGTCCCCCTACCGCCTGCCGCTGCCCGCGATGAAGCAGGGCGTCCATCACCTTGAGGTCACCGCCTACGGCAGCCGCTACAATGGCTTCGGCACGCTGCACAACGCCAACCCCAACTACAAGTGGTACGGCCCCGAGGCCTACCGCACCACCGGCGACGAATGGACGGACTGCTACCTGACGCGTCCCAGCGGCATTCTCTCGCCGATTGAATGGATGGAGGACTGCTGATGAACATCGAGCATCTGCTGACGCCCTATAAGTACGGCAAGCCCGTCATTGCAGGCACCGGCGTCGAAGGCCGCTTCGACCGCAACGCGGTGGACTGCCCCACCCCCTTCTGGCACAACGGACGGTACTACATGCTCTTCGTCGGCTTTGACGGCACGGGCTATCAGACCGGCCTGGCCGTCTCCGATGACCTGGTGAACTGGGAGAAGCTGGGCATCATCCTGCGCCGCGGCAGCAATATGGACTGGGACAAGGTCGGCATGGCCGGCACCAGCGTGCTGATGGAGAACGACCTCTTCGGCCAGCGCAGGCTGAAGAAGGCCTTCGGCAAATACTGGCTGCTGTATCATTCCTATCCCAACACCGGCTATGAAGCCGGCGCAGCGGAAATCGGCCTGGCCTGGACGGAGGATGAAAACCTGCTGGACTGGCACTTCCTGGGCGAACCGGTGCTGTCCTGGAAGGACGGCGCCGCCTGGGAACACGGCGGTCTGTACAAGGGCTGGCTGATGGAGCATGAGGGCACCTTCTACATGTTCTACAACGCCAAAACCGACGAAACCGAACGGGGCTGGGTGGAGCAGACCGGCTTTGCCACCTCCACCGATCTCCGCACCTGGACGCGCCATCCGGGGAATCCCGTGCTGCCCGTCGCCCCCGGCGCCTGGGACAGCGTCTTTGCTTCCGATCCGGCGGTGTTCCGAGACACCCGGGCAAACCAGTGGGTCATGTTCTACTACGGACTGGGCAATCTCTCCGCCTGCGAGGGCCTGGCCGTCAGTGACGATCTGGTCACCTGGCGCAAATTCCCCATCCCGATCCTGACCATCGGCACCCGTAAGTCCGTGGATCAGATCCACGCCCATAAGCCCGGCATGATCTATGCGGACGGCGCGCTGTATCATTTCTACTGCGGCTGCCGGCCCGCCACCGAGGCGGACGCGACCGCGCCCTATTCACCGGAGCACCGCTGCATCACCGTTGCCCGGGATATCCCCTGGACAAAGTGACCACAGAAAGGATGGAACGATGATGAGACTGACGCTTTCTGAAAACAAGCGCCATTTCAGCCTGGACGGCAAGCCCTTCTTCTGGCTGGGCGATACGGCATGGCTTCTGCTGGAGAAGCTGACCTTCGAGGAGGCTCTGGTTTACCTGGACAACCGCGCTGCCAAGGGCTTCAACGTGATCCAGATGACGCTGGTCCACAAGAATCACTATACCAACCGGTACGGCTCCCCCGCACTGATCGACGATGATTTCGCCCGTCCCAACCCCGATACCACCCCGGACGCCTTCTGGTCCCTGGCCCGCCGCGTCGTGGACGCTGCTGCCCAGCGGGGTATCTTCATGGCGCTGCTGCCCAGCTGGGGCAACTTCGTGTCCGGCGGCGCGCTGGCCGGCGACAAGATCGATGTGTACACCGATTTCCTGGCCGGACATTTTGCGGACTGCGAAAACGTGCTGTGGCTGGTGGGCGGCGATGAGCGCGGCTCCGCTGCACCGGAGGATTACAAGCGCATCGGCAACTGCCTGCGTGCCAAGTGCCCCGGCCATCTGATCGGCTACCATCCCTTCGGGCGCTGCTCCTCCTCCCAGTGGTTCCATGAGGAAGAGTGGCTGGACTTCAACATGTTCCAGTCCGGCCATCGCCGCTACGACCAGCTCCGCCTGAACCAGTGGGACGACAAGGTGGATGCGGAAACCTTCGTCGGCGAGGACAACTTCAAGTATGTCCAGCACGACCGGGCGCTGACGCCCGCCAAGCCCGTCCTGGACGGCGAGCCCAGCTACGAGCTGATCCCCCAGGGCCTGCACGATCCCTCCCAGCCCTACTGGCAGGCCTGCGACGTCCGCCGGTACGCCTACTGGTCCCTGATGGCGGGCGCCTGCGGCTTCACCTACGGCAGCAACTCCATCATGCAGTTCTGGCGCGGCGTGGAGAAGGGCGCTTACGGCGTCAAGGAGGTCTGGCAGGAGGCCCTGCATCATCACGGCAGCATGCACGTGACCCACGCCAGGGCCCTGATGGAGAGCATCGACTGGCAGTCCGGCGTGCCCGCGCAGGATTATCTGGTGGACAATGATGGCGAAAAGTACGATTACAACCTGGCGCTGCGCACCTCCAGGGCGCTGTGCGTGTACACCTACACCGGCAAGCCCCTCTCCGTCAACACGGCACTGCTGCCTGAGGGCGTCACTGGCTGGTGGTTCGACCCGGTATCCGGCGGCAAGAGCTGCTTCGGCCCGGTCGAGCGGATGGAAAAGCTCACCCTCACGCCCCCCGACCGTCTCTGCGGCCAGAATGACTGGGTGCTCATGTTCACCTGGTGATCGCGAAAGGAGATCAACATATGAATAGTCTGGAACGCTTTTATGCAACCATCGAGCGCAAGCCAGTAGACCGCCCCGCCACCTGGCTGGGCATGCCGGATCCGGCCTCCCTGCCGGGGCTGTTCAAGGAATACGGCGTAGAGAGCCTGCACGCGCTCAAGCATGCCGTACAGGAGGATATCTACGCCGTGGAGCCTCCCTATCACACCGAGGAGGCCAAAGCCATCTACGCCGCCTTTGACTGGTACGGCAAGGGCGATGTGGACGCGCAGAACCGCACCCTGACGGCGGACGGCTGCTTCAAGGACGCCGAGGAGCTGGAGGATCTTGATTTCTTCCAGTGGCCGGACCCCAAGAAGGGCATGCACCTGGAAGAGTGCGAGCACATGTTTGACGATATCCCCGAGGGCAGCGCCGTCATCGGCGTGATGTGGTCCGCCCACTTCCAGGATACCTGTGCGGCCTTCGGCATGGAAACGGCGCTGATCAACATGCTGGTCAACCCGGAGATTGTCGAGGCGGTCAACCGCAAGATCCTGGACTTCTATCTGGAAGCCAACGAAATGTTCTACAAGGCCGTCGAGGGCAAGATACATGCAGTGCTCATCGGCAACGACATGGGCAGCCAGCGCGGACTGATGCTCTCGCCCGAGCTGGTGCGCAAGTTCGTCATCCCCGGCTGCAAGGAGCTGGTGGATCAGGCCCACGCCCATGGGCTGAAGGTCATCTACCATTCCTGCGGCTCCATTGACGCGATCATTCCTGACCTGATCGAAGCGGGCGTGGACGCCATCCATCCCATCCAGGCACTGGCCGCCGGCATGGACGCTGAGTCCCTGCAGGCACGCTTTGCCGGGCAGGTTTCCTTCTGCGGCGGCGTGGACACCCAGCAGCTGCTGGTCAACGGCACGCCGGAGGAGGTCCGCCAGCGCGTCCGTGAGCTGCGCAGGCTCTTCCCCACGGGCCTGATCATCTCTCCCAGCCACGAGGCCATCCTGCCGGATATCCCGGCCGCAAACATCCGCGCGATGTTTGACGCAGCCTGTGAGGTCAGCCCCGAATAAGCCGGAAATGAACACCAAATGTTATTTCATCTGCATCGAAAGGCCGCAAAGCATTTGACGAATCCAGTTTTGCGTGTATAATAGATGCTTGGAGATTTATTCCAACAGGGAAAAGGAAGGCAGCAGACGTGAAACCAAGAATACGAGATATTGCCAAGCGCGCCAATGTGTCCCCGGCAACGGTGAGCAATGCGCTCAACGGACGCGGCGGCGTCAGCAAGGCGGTGCAGGAGCAGATCATCAGCCTCGCCCGTCAGATGGGTTATCAGACCAGCAAGGAGGCCCGCAAGGCCAGCCAGCACGTGCGTCTGATCATCTATAAATCCCACGGCATGGTTGTGGACGATACGCCCTTTTTTGCCGAGCTGACCGAAAGCATCCAGATGGAGTGCAAGCAGGTCGGCCTGGAGCTGCTGATCAGCCACCTGCATGCCCGGGAGGATGCGGACTGTGCCGAGCAGATCCGTTTCTTCGCCAAGGAGGAATGCGCAGGCATCATCCTGCTGGGCACGGAAATGAACGCCGGCGAGCTGCGTCAGTTTGCCAACTTCCATTCCCCGCTGGTGGTGCTGGACAATATCTTCCGCTTCGAAAAGGTTCACGCCGTTGTCATGAACAATGTGGAGGCCGGCTATCAGGCCGCGCTGGCGCTTTACAACGCCGGCCACCGCCAGATTGAGCACATCTCCAGCAGCGTGGCCTTCAGCAACATGACCGACCGCATGACCGGCCTGCGCACCGGCCTCGCCCAGCACGGCCTGACGCTGCGGGATGATCAGATCTGGCATGTGCGCCCCTCGATCTCCGGCGCCTATGAGGATATGAAGCAGCTGATCCAGGAGCGCGGCTACATGCCGGAGGCCTTCTTTGCAGGCAATGACCTGATGGCCATCGGCTGCATGCGCGCCATCACCGAGGCGGGCTACCGCATCCCGGAGGACGTCTCCATGATCGGCATGGATGATACCTCCGTCTGCCTGGCCTGCACCCCGCAGCTGAGCACGATCCGCGTCTTCCGCAAGGATCTGGGCGTGACGGTCATCCGCACCCTGCTCTCCCTGGTGGCCAGCGATATGCCCTGCGCCATCAAGACGGAGATCGGCGTGAGCGTCGTGATGCGCGATTCCGTGAAGGTCAAGTGACCGGACGGCAGAAATGATAATGCAAACAGGCGAATCAGCGGGTGCATTCCGGCGATTCGCCTGTTTTTTCAAAGCATCGGCACCGGCAGCCCGCTGTGATGGCAGGAGCTTTGTGCACGCATGCTCTCATGGGCCATTTACGCAGAGAACACCGCAACACGGGAGGATTGTGAACATGAATCGACAGGAATGCCGCCCGCTGGAGGAATACATCCAAAGCCACGTTGAAACGCTGCTCAAGCAGCCCCGGAGCTTCATTCATATCCCCTTTATCGACCCCGGCTCCGTCTACGACGGCAACGTCTGGGACTGGGATACCTTCTGGTCGGTGTATGGTCTTTTCAGCGTGGAGGAGCTCTTCCCCGCGGAAATGAACGAGCGCATTCTCATCCACGCAGAGGGCAATGTGCGCAACTTCATCGACCATCAGCAGCCCGACGGCTATATCCCCATGATGATCGAGGTGGCCGAGTGGCCCGAGCCCTATCTGGTGATGAAGCACAAGGAAGGCATCAGGATGAACATGCACAAGCTCTTCCTGGCCAGCCAGATCGCCATGATCTCCCGCAAGAAGCAGGATTGGTCCTGGCTGGGGCCTCTTTCACAGGTCTGCCCAGATGAACTTCCCGTGCACGCGCGGCAGCAATGCCCTCTGTCTGCCGTTGGCGGATGTTGTTTCGCTCGTTCTCCGCTACAAAGGACAGCACCTGCAGCACAATGTCGCTTAGAAACGTGCCCACCAGATCTTTACCGCGCCGGGTGTCCAACAGCGGCATATCGATCACACAGATATCCACACCCTTTTCCTTGGTCAGAATCCGCCACTGTACCTGGATTTCCTCATAGTTGCGCCCCAGTCTGTCGATGCTCTTGATATAGAGCAAATCACCGGCTTTTAGTTTTCGCAGCAGCTTCTGATACTGCGGGCGGTTGAAGTCCTTGCCGGACTGCTTGTCAATATATATGAATTTGTCATCAACACCAGCCTGATGCAGGGCGATCAGCTGTCGATCCTCGTTCTGATCCGTGCTGGATACACGGGCATATCCGTATATATTCATGTTTTGTTCCTCCTGTTGATTACATCATCACATCCTTTTCTGCGGGATGAATATGAGTTGGCTGTCAATATGTATGGTACAATAATCCGGGGTAAAAGCAGACCCGCCATCTGTCAAATGTGGATGACGGGGCTGTGTTATAGGGTTTTGTTGCGCTGGTGGTATGCTGCTCGATGGCCTTCCTCTTGCTGAGGTGAAATAGCTTGTTTTGCTGTGCGATCCAGCAGACTTTCCAGCTCATTCGTATTCTGAGTTTCCTCCATGGTGTTCCGCAGAGAGACTGCGCCGCTTTCGGTACGGCTGGGCAGCGCTTCCGGAACGACCTTGCGCACCCAATAGCGTACGGTCTTCAGTTCATCCAGTTCAACCTGCACAGTATCCACATCTGGACGCAGTGCTTCAACTTCGTTCTCAAGTTGTGCCTTCTCTGTCCGCAGCAGCTTGCTGTCAATCGGATGGGACAGGCCAAACTTATGGAGCAGCCGCTGGGCTTTCTTGTACTGTTCCAGCTCGTCAGCATGGGCGGTAGTGAAGCGTTCCTTAGCACCCTTCCAACAGATGGCACTGTACTCGTCATGTATAGGCTGCAAGTCATGGATCGTCTTGTCAGCAGCCAGCAAAGCATCGATGTCACGGATGTGCTGCTCTTTGCCGCGTACAACACTGCGCAATTCATTCATGTGCGCGCCGGTGCGAGTGAGGTATGCACCAAGCTCATGCACCGTGGTAATATCCTTTTCACGCAGGAAGGTGACGGCATTGCTGACAGCCTGCAAGTCCTTCAGCGAGGCTCTTGTCTGCGCCCGGTGTGCCCAGAACTCCCGGTCAGCCTTGCGCAGTTACAGATAGCTGAGAAGCACTTCACCAAGGTTGTAATTGTCCGGATTGGAGATGGTTTCGTGCCGAGACAGCGTTTCCTTAATGCCCTGCAGCCACTCGCACAAAGCAGCAATGGTCTTCTGCAAACTGGCGATGAGGACATTCACGCGCTTGAACTCCCGGTTGCGCTCACCGCGTGTCGTGGGGATGCCTTTGCGCTCCAACGAAGCTGCTTCCGGGCCGAGATGAATCTGCGGTTCAAGGTCAGTGATGCCTTGACGCTCATAGGATCGCATATCAATTCGTTCAGGTCGTCCAGCGTCTTCCAGTGCTTTGTTCTGCGCAACTTCCCATTCATGCCGCCAGATCTCGGCGTATTTCTGGTCATTCCAATCAACGGTCTCGATGCGTTCACGGAGCCATCTGCCAGTAGTGCCGCGGATACGCTCACCGTTCTCATCCAGCACATAAGCCGTCCTTGTCTTGGGTAGCCAGCGACCTTGCTCGTCCATTGCACGCATGGTTACCAGCAGATGCACGTGGGGATTCCCGTCGTGCTCATCGTGATAATACAGATCGCAAATCATGCCCTTGGAGACAAATTGCTCCTGACAATAGGCACGGATCAGCGAAAGGTTTTGCTCATAAGTCAGCTCCTTTGGCAGGGTGATGACAAACCGTCGGGCAGTCTGCGCGTCAGCACGTTTCTCTGCTTCATCAACAGCGTTCCACAGAGCCTGTCGATCGGCGTACTCTGCCGGAGCGTTAGGCGGCAGCATAACCTCTATGTAGCGAACACGCTGTGGGCTACTGTGGGGATATTTCCATTCGCCGTCGTGATCTGAATAGAGCTTCTGCCCAAGGCAGTAGGACGCGGCAGCCATGACGGACTGACCGCTGCCCCGGCTGACGACGGAGATGGAATAATGGGGACATGGCATAGGTCACCTCCTTCAGCGCCGTGCGCTGTAACAGTGGGTAGACGCCACCGGCGGCGCAGGGAGGCTTGCCTCCCTGTTGAAGTCATCAGGCTTGCCGGATGACTTCGGGCACCACGCAGTGGCCCTCGGAGAGCGCAATTTGTTTGGGACGTACGAATAATTGCGCCCTCACAAAGTGAGGGGTCAGCTTGTCTGACCATCGTTGCCCCGGAAAGGTGCCCTTCCGTACCCGGACATGGCGCTCTGCACCAGTTCCTCCACGGTACCCTCGGCCTCACCGCGCCGAATTGCCAGCATGTCACTGACCAGCTTTTGCGTCCGGCTGAAGCTGAACACATAGGTCAGGAATTGCTTGATATCCTCGTCGGTCAGCAGCTCGGCCTTGTCCTGAAGGTGATGGGTCAGCTCGCCGCCACGGAAATAGAGGCGGGCGTTGAAGTATGCTTGAGAGGTGTATTGAAAGCCTTGGTCGCTATGGAGTTGTAGCTCTGCAGCGACCTTCTTCTTTTCCCTGCGCATCGCCAAGCGAATCGTATCCAGCACGAGGTTGACGGTCTGACTGGCAGCCGTCTTGTATGCCACGATGCTGTTGTCGAACAAATCACGGATCATCGACAGAAACAAAATGCCTTCCTTGGTCTGAATGTAAGAAATGTCAGTGACCCATTTGCTGTTGGGCCTGTCTGCGGAGAATTGACGGTTCAGCAGGTTTTCATAGCGGTGGATCTGCTGGCCCAGGTTCTGCCACTTGCGTCTTCTGCGGATTTCTGCCAGCAAGCCATACTTCTTCATCACTCGCAGGATCGTCTTGGGATTATGATGAATGCCCTGTTGTTCCAGCCAGATGTGCATACGTCGATAGCCGTAGGTTTGAAAACAATGCGCCTGATGCTGTCTGATTTTCTCTGCCAGCAGCGCATCCTTTTCCATGCGGCCGATCCGTTTGACATAGTCGTAGTAGCCGCTCTTGGATACGCCAAAGTATCTGCACATTATGCTGATCGGATATTCTTCCCGATGACTGTATATGATTTCGTACTTTATCGTCGCTCTCACATCCCTTCTGTGCGCGAAAGATAATCCCGCAGCAGCTCTACTTCCATCTTCAACCGCTTATTCTCATACTTGTACTCTTGTAGTGTTTTCGCCGGTTTTCGACCTCTTGACTTGCGCTGGTTCCTTTCCTTCCTGCGCTCCCGTTCCAGAAGTCGCTTAACTACCATCTTGTCCTTTAAGCCGTAGTGTTCTGCTATCTCTCGCTGCGTTTTCCCTTGCTCTACCATCTTCAGAATTGCTGGTAATAGTTCCTTTACGTGTGTGTAGTTTCTTTTGGTCATGACAATACCCCCTATGTAGTTATTATCCTACATAGGGGGGCCTTTTTGTCTATTGTCCGTTTTTACTGGTTCAGTCTAAGCCGAGGATACGCCCCTTTTCATATATATGGACTTCGTTGACATGATTTGCTATGTACAGGCCACGATGCATCTGCTCACTGTAAATTTTTTGTATTCTTCCGAATCACTATACCACTCAATCCAATTCAATGCTTTATACATGATTCTCCCATTAACAAATTATTCTTTATGTGGCCTCTATCCATATTGAATTCGCAGGTGATCAGTTTCATGTGCTTGTTCTCCTTTTCTTGTCTTGAACAAGCTGTGTAAGCGTGAGTTGTGGGGCGTACCTTTAACTATGGGAAACTCCCGTTTCCCATTTGCTGATTGCCTGGCGCGATACGCCAATGCGCTCCGCCAGCACCTCCTGGCTGAGGCCACTCTTCTTCCGGCAATGATAGATCTTCTCGTTCAGCTTCATGAACATCCTCCTTTCGGTAATGTCACGATACCATGAAAAACGGTTGCGAAGCCATCGACAGGTGTTGGAAATTCCGCAACCATCGGTTGCAGATGGCCATTTTAGGCCTTTTCCTGCGTTTTTGCGTCCTTGTCATCATGGAAGACGACGAATTTCTGGTACAGGAACTCCGTGACGAAATTGATGAGCATATTGATTACCTGAATGAGCCAGTCATGCATCCCAGCCTTCTCCAGGAGCGTCCCCCACCAGGCGGAGGCAGGGGTGAACACCACGTAGTACATCGCCACCAGCAGCATCTGACGGCCGATGGGGCGGTCGGACTTGAAGGTGTACTTGCGGTTGAAGGTGAAATTCCACAGCACGGACAGCACCAGCGACGGCACGTAGCTCGTCCAGTAGCTTGTCCAGCCCAGCACGTCATGCAGCAGCGCGAAGCTCAGCGTCTGCACGATGCCGGCAGAGATGCTGAACAGGGTGAACTTAATCGCTTGCAGAAGGTTCTTGTTCATAAGGGCTTTCTCCTTTCGTATCAGAGGGTATCAACGCTGCGCCGGTAGAGCACCCAGCGCTGGAAGAAGTAGCTGATGATTATCCATGCTGCCGTGAGTATGTAGCTGCTCATTTGCATCACCTCAGCCCCCTGCAGCCCCAGAAGCAGCAACGCTCCGTTCCGCAGGAGCGACCATACCGCCGACGCGCCGAACATCGCGCCCAGCACCGCCAGCACATGCAGACGGCTGCGGAAAACCACGCGGCGATGCAGCAGTGTCAGGGTGATGCATTCCACAAATCCCATGCCGTAGCTGATGGCAGCAGCGCTTTGCCCGGCTGTCATGAATGCTGTAAACGCGCCTTCATCAATGGTAAACCGGTACAGATAGGTCGTCAGCAGCGAGAGCAGTATTTTTGCCAGCAGCGTCAGGGCAATGTACACCAGCATCCGCTGGCCCTCGGGGATTCGGGCATTCATGCTGTCCTGCTCAGGAGATACGCACATGAGGGATTTCTCCTTTCGTATCACACCAGCCGCAGCGCGGGCGTGGCATTGAGCGTCAGCGCCGCCGTTTCGCCGCGCATCAGGCGGTAGTAGGCAGCTGATGCGATCATGGCGGCATTGTCGGTGCACAGGTTCAGATTCGGCATGTACAGAGGGATGCCTGCCTTGTCGGCTTCTTCCTGCATCATGCGACGCAGCAGGCGGTTCGCGCTCACGCCGCCCGCCATGGCCAGGGCAGGGGCATGGGTCTCCTTCGCTGCAAGAATGGCCTTCTCCACCAGGGAGGACACCACCGCGTGCCGGAAGGACGCCGCCATATCCGCCTTAGGCAGAGGCTCGCCCTTCATTTCCAGCTTGTTGGCGGCGTTGAGAAAGGCCGTCTTCATGCCGGAGAAGGAGTAGTCATAGCGCCCGGGGACATGGGGATGGGGCAGGGGCAGAAAATGCGGATTGCCCTCCTCTGCCAGCGCGTCGATACGCGGGCCGCCGGGGTAGGGGAGCGTCAGCACCCGGGCCGCCTTGTCGAAGGCTTCGCCCGCCGCGTCATCCGTGGTCTGGCCCAGCAGGGTGTACACGCCGTAGTCCTCCACACGCACAATGTGGCTGTGACCGCCGCTCACCACCAGACATACAAAGGACGGCTTCAAGTCCGGATTGGAGATGTAATTGGCCGACACATGACCCTCGATGTGGTTGACGGCGATGAGGGGCTTATTTGCCGCATAGGCAAGGCCCTTCATACAGCTCACGCCCGTCAGCAATGCGCCCACCAGGCCGGGGCCGTGGGTCACGGCAAGGGCGTCCACATCCTGCAAAGTCATGCCAGCCGCCCTGAGCGCCTCGTCCACCACCCGGTCGCAGGCCTCCACATGAGCGCGGCTGGCGATCTCCGGCACCACGCCGCCGTAAAGGGCATGCAGATCAATCTGGCTGAACACAATGTTGGACACGATGGTACGCCCGTTTTCCACGATGGACGCAGCGGTCTCATCGCAGGAGGTCTCCAGGGCCAGGATGCGCACCCTGTCCTTTTGGCGAAGCGCCTTCGTCTGGGCAAGCGCGGATTCAGTATACGTCATGGGATGTCACTCCCCTTTGTCATTGATGTTTTGCAGCCTGCGCAGCTGCACCGATGCAGCTGTCAGCATCGCCATCATGCCCAACAGCCAGATTCCGCCGATGATGGCGGCGTAGCTGATGAAGAATTCAATGGGCATCAGGCGGATGAGCAGATCGGTTTGCGGGTTGAGCAGCCACAGGTCGTTGGTGAAGGCGACTTTGTGGAACAGGACGAACAGGCTGTCGAAGTCGATCACCGCGAGGATGATGACAGCTGTCACTGCCGCGAGGATGGCGAGGAGCGTACGGCGGAAGGTGCGCAGGGGGCTTTCCTCACTGAACAGGCGAAACTCCACCATCAGCGCGATGGCAATGGCAAGGATGAGCATCCAAGCCTGCCCGTTGCACAGCTTAAACAACCCCTGCACGTCTGCCATGTGCTGCTGCTCCTTCTGGTTGAAGGCGGCGTATTCTGTGCCGTCTGCCGTGAAGACGTGCTGGAAGGTATCGATCTCACCGGCAATATAGCCGGAGATCATCTCTGTTACGGGGGCGTATTCTTCCGCAGGCAGGCCGGTGATTTCCGGCGGAGCAAAGTGCTCCATCAGACTGCACATCAACCAGGGATCGGTGATGTTCCAGAGGGTGCTCGCCAGCACCCACAGGCTCAGCAGCAGGGCGGTCAGAACAGACAGAAGCACATGCTTCACGTGATCCTCCAAAATCCAAAAGGCTCTCCCTCCGGGAGAGCTGCATCCCACTTACGGAATGTCTGAGAGGGCTCTCCCGCAGGCAAGCCGGTAGCCCGCCCGATGAGCGGGAGGGGACACTACAACAGGTTTCAACCGGAGCCCCACGCGGAAATTGCATGGCCGAAGGCGCTCAACTCAATCGCGAGCTGTCCCGCCGGGGCTCCCCGGCTTACTGCATCTTCAGATACGCCGTGACAAAGCCCTTGATGTTGCCGTTCATCACATCGTCGATATTGCCGGATTCAAAGGAAGTGCGGTGATCCTTGACCATCGTGTAGGGCTGGAAGACGTAGGAGCGGATCTGGCTGCCCCACTCAATCTTCTTCATTTCGCCCTTGATCTCGGCCATTTCCTCCTCGCGGGCGCGGATGCGCAGCTCCAGCAGCTTCGATTTCAGCATGCGGATACAGGTCGCGCGGTTCTGCACCTGATCGCGCTCGGTCTGGCAGGCCACGACAATGCCCGTGGGGTAGTGGGTCATACGCACGGCGGAGGAGGTCTTGTTAACGTTCTGTCCGCCCGCGCCGGAGGAGTGGTACACGTCCACGCGGACTTCATTCATGTTGATCTCGATATCCTCGTCCACATCGTCCAGCATGGGCGCCACGTCCAGAGAGGAGAAGGAGGTGTGGCGACGGGCCTGGGAGTCAAAGGGGGAGATGCGCACCAGGCGGTGCACGCCCTTTTCGCCGCGCAGATAGCCGTAAGCATGGTCGCCGCTGACCTCGAAGGTCACGGACTTCACGCCCGCCTCGTCCCCGTCCAGATAATCCAGCACCTTCACGGTGAAGCCCATCTGCTCGCAGTAGCGGGTGTACATGCGGTAGAGCATGCCCGTCCAGTCCTGCGCCTCGGTGCCGCCTGCACCGGCGTGCAGGGACAGCACCGCATCATTGCCGTCATACTGGCCGCGCATAAGGGTCTCCAGCTCAAGGGCGGCAGTCTTTTCCTTCAGATCGGCCAGCATCGTGCCAGCCTCCGCTACCATGTCCTCGTCCTGCTCCTCCTCAGCCATTTCCATTGCGACCTCGATATCGTCCGCCGCCGCAACGAGGGACTGGTAGTGCTCCAGCTTGTTGCGGATGTTGCCGACCTTCTGGTTAATCTTGTTCGCCCGGTCGGTGTCGTTCCAGAATTCAGGCTGGTTCATCTCCTCGGTCAGCTCTTCAAGCTGTTCCTTGAGATTCTCGATGTGAAGCGCATCGCCAGCCTCCGTAAGAACCTTGCGGATGGCGGCAAGATCCTGGGTGTATTGCTGCAAATCAAGCATTGACATGGTGTGATACCTCTATTCTAAAGTCGATTAGTCTCTCGTGTGATGGGCAGATACGGCCCGTGCAAAGCCCTGGCTGCCCCTTGAGGGGAAGCTCCCGTCTCAGCGGGTGATGAGGGGGAAAGCGATAGAGTGCATTGCTGCATGTTGAGCAAACATGTCTCGTCCACCTCATCCGCTTTCACTTACCCCTCCGTCGGCTGATTCTTCCCGCAGCAGTTCTTGTACTTCAGGCCGCTGCCGCAGGGACAGGGATCGTTGCGGCCAACCTTGTCCGCCGCCTTCACGCGGCGGGGCTGCTGGGGCGCGCCCTTCGTGCTGGCGACCTTGCCCTCCTGCGTGGCCTTCACGGTCTGGATGCGTTCAGGCGTACGCTCGATGCGCACCTGATAGATGCGGCGCACCGTGTCCTCGCGAATGAGGTGGTTCAGTTCGTCGAACATGTAGCCCGCCTCAATCTGGTACTCGGTGACGGGATTCTTGCCGGAATAGGCACGGAAGCCGATGCCGTCGCGCAGCTGATCCATGGCGTCAATGTGATCCATCCAGCGCACGTCCACCGAGCGCAGCAGCATCACGCGCTCAAACTCGCGCATATCCACGCCGATCTCGGCCAGCAGGGTCTCACGCTCCGCGTACAGGGCGCGGGCGTCGGCCTTGAGGGCTTCCAGCAGACCGGCCTTGTCCTCGTCCTTGATGAGCTGCTCCAGTTCGGCGATCTTGCCCTTATGGATGCACAGGTTTTCCAGGTAAGTCATCAGCTGCGGGATATCCCACTCTTCGCTGTCCTCAGAGGTGCAGAAGCGGTTCATCGCTGCGTCAATCAGCTTGGCCGCCATGCCGATGATGTTCTCGCGGACATTCTCGCCCATGAGCACCCGGTGCCGCTGGCCGTAGATCACCTCGCGGTGACGGTTCATGACATTATCGTACTCAAGCACGTGCTTGCGGATCTCGAAGTTACGGCCCTCAATGCGCTTCTGGGCGTTCTCGATCTGCTTGGTCAGCAGGCCTGCCGTAAGGGGCTCGTCATCCCGGAGGCCCAGCTTCTCGACCATCGGGCCGATGCGCTCGGAGCCGAACAGACGCATGAGGTCGTCCTCCAGGGAGATGAAGAACTGCGTCGAACCCGGATCACCCTGACGGCCTGCGCGGCCGCGCAGCTGATTGTCGATGCGGCGGCTCTCATGGCGCTCGGTACCGATGATGTGCAGACCGCCAGTTTGAAGCACGCGTTCGTGCTCCTTGTCGGTTTCCTGCTTGAACTTCGCATGAAGCACATGGTACTTCTCGCGGGCAGCGAGGACTTCTTCCGCCACATCCTCGGAATGCCCCATCGCGGCCTCGATAATCTCCTCCTCGTAGCCCTCCTGGCGCATCGCACGGCGGGCGAGGAACTCAGGATTGCCGCCCAGCAGGATGTCCGTACCGCGGCCTGCCATGTTGGTAGCGATGGTCACCGCGCCCCAGTGACCCGCCTGAGCCACGATCTCGGCCTCCTTGGCGTGGTTCTTGGCGTTGAGCACCTCGTGCTCAATGCCCCGGCGGCGCAGCATGGCGGAAAGCATCTCGCTCGTCTCCACCGTCACGGTACCCACCAGCACAGGCTGACCCTTCTTGTGGGCCTCCTCGATGGCAGCGAGCACCGCACTGAACTTGGCGTTCTTGTTCTTATAGACCACATCGTCCATATCCTTGCGGATATTGGGCTTGTTGGTGGGGATCTCCACCACGTCCAGCGTGTAGATGCCCTGGAACTCCGTCTCCTCGGTCTTGGCGGTGCCCGTCATGCCGGAGAGCTTCTTGTACATGCGGAAATAATTCTGGAAGGTGATCGTCGCCAGCGTCCGGCTTTCGCGCTCGACCTTCACATGCTCCTTGGCTTCAATCGCCTGATGCAGACCCTCGGAGTAGCGGCGGCCGATCATCAGGCGGCCCGTGAACTCGTCCACGATCACGACCTGGCCGTTTTGCACCACATAGTCCACATCACGCTTCATCATGAAGTTGGCGCGCAGGGCGCTGTGGATGTGGTGATTCAGCTCGGCGTTCTCAGCGTCGTTGATGTTCTCGACGCCAAAGGCCTTTTCCACCCGCTGGGCGCCTTCGTCGGTCAGCACGATGGCCTTCTTCTTTTCCTCCACCGTGAAGTGCTCATCGCGCTTCAGTCCCTTGACCACCGCGTCGGCCTTCTCGTACAAATCGGTGGACTTGTCACCCTGGCCGGAGATGATCAGCGGCGTGCGGGCCTCGTCAATCAGGATGGAGTCCACCTCGTCAACGATGGCGAAGTGATGGCCGCGCTGCACAAGTTCATTCTTGCGTACGACCATGTTGTCGCGCAGGTAGTCAAAACCCAGCTCGTTGTTGGTGCCGTAGGTGATATCGCAGGCATAGGCTGCGCGGCGCTGAGCGGAGTCAAGGTCATGCACGATCAGACCCACGCTCAGGCCCAGGAAGCGGTAGAGCTTGCCCATCCACGCACTCTGGAAGCTGGCCAGATAGTCGTTGACCGTCACCACATGCACACCCTTGCCGGACAGCGCATTGAGATAGGCCGGCAGCGTCGCCACCAGCGTCTTGCCCTCGCCGGTCTTCATCTCAGCAATGCGGCCCTGATGCAGAACCAGTCCGCCCATAAGCTGCACGCGGAAGTGACGCATGCCCAGGATGCGGCGGGACGCCTCGCGCACCGTGGCGAAGGCTTCCACCAGAATGTCATCCTCCGTTTCGCCCTTTTGCAAGCGGGCGCGGAACTCCTCCGTCTTGGCCTGCAGCTGCTCATTCGTCAGCTTCATATAATCCGCTTCCAACGCCTCAATCGCGTCCACGGTCTTGGTGAGCCTCTTGATTTCAGCATCCGCGCCGCCGCCAAAAAGCTTCTTCACCCATTCAAGCATAAGTGTTCTCCTTTCCGATAAAACCAGCATAGGGCCGCATACCACCGGGATGCCGCCGTGATTGTCAGAAAAATGGTATAAACCAGTTTATTATATCATGAAGTCAGGGGATGTTGCAAGTAAAACCGTGCGGGTTCAGGGGCACTGCCCCTGAACCCCGGCAGGGATGCTGTTCCTGCCCCCTGCGAAGGGCTTTCATCCCTCTCGACACCCATTTCGCGATGGGGGTGAGTGCCTTCGGTTGGAGTTGCACCCGCGTGATTGTTGAGGAGACGAGATCTTGTGGTGCTTTGTTGGTACCGCTTTGGCTCGACTCCCCTGCGGTCATCTCGCGTCGCCCGACACTTGGTTGTACTTTTGTTGTCGTGGGAGGCAGCGACCTGCTGCGGAGGCCGACGGGATAATGAATGTACTAAGACGCCGTCTGGGACGTGATTTGGATTTGAATCTTGGAATGAGATTCTTCACTCACTTCGGGTGAGGAGAATGCACTGCTGCGCATCGTTGAGGGTGTAGGAGTATGCGCCGTAGAAGGCCTCGCTGACGGGGCAGGAGGCGTTGTAGACGTCGATCAAGCCGCCTATGTCCGATGACATCTGTTCGTAGAGGTCTTTGTCCAGGATTCGCAGATTGGCCGCCTCACCGGTTGTTGCCAGGAGGCGCAGGGCATTGTAGGCATCGGCGATATCAAGGACATACAGGCCCTGTGTGCGGTGCCAGTTGGAGGCGTCGATGCAGTCCGGCACCTGCTGGTTTTCGCCTGCGGTGTGATCCTGCGCCATCTGCGTTGTGGACAAGCCGTAGTACCAGTGCGTGATACAGCCCAGCGCGTTCTGATCATTCCAGGTGGCGTCGATGAGGGTATATCCCTCCAGCAGGGCGATGTTCCAGGCGTGATTCTCGGTTTCGCCGTGGCTGCTGCTCGCCGTGCCGATCACCACGCCGCAGGGTATGCCTGCCATGCGGTAGAGGAGCGACAGCGCCTGCGCATAGCCCTCGCAGGTGGCAAGACCGTCCAGGAGGGCTGCGGGGGCGGTGTGGCGCATCTCAGTATCACCGCCATAGAGTGCCGCAAGGCACAGTGCATCGTGCAGTGCCAGGGGATCCGCATCCGCTGCGATGATCTGTCCCGCCCGGATGTACATCTGCTGGCGCAAAAGGGCCGCCTCCGCCGCCGTCATGCGGTACTGGGGCGTAAGCGTCAGGGCATACTCCGGCTTGCTTCGCTCATAGGAGATGCTGTAATTCCGGTGTACATGGAACATTTCCGGATAGTCCTGCAAAAGCGCCGTCATCGCTGCTACCACATCATCGTAGAGGGTTCTTTCCGGCAGCGTGATGCTGGCCTCATGCTGCATGAGCGGCCCATAGAGGCTATCCACCAGCGCGGACTGCGTTTCCGTCAGCACTGCCACGGACAGCACCGTTTCCTGCGCATAGGGCGTGTCCGGTACAGCCAGCGCAGCTGCCGGGCAGACCAGCAGGATCATAACCAGCAGCAAAGCAAATCGTTTCATCCATTCTCTCCACAACAGTCAAAAGGGAGAGCGACACACGCATCACGCAGGCCGCTCTCCCCTGTAAGTATCGATCAGTAAGCCGTCTTCGGGTTGTCGGAATACAGCACACGCAGGGTATCCTGACCGGCTGCACCATCCACCGTGAGGCCGTTGCGGCGCTGGAAGTTCTTCACAGCTTCCACCGTCGCGTCATCGTAGTAACCCGTCGCCTCGCTCAGATAGCCCAGCTGCTGCAGGGAGTCCTGCATCTGCACCACGTTGTCGCCGCGGTCTCCCTTGCGGAGCGTCGTGTATTCCGTGTTCTGCGCCGCCGCCGCAATGGCGTTCTCGGAGTAGAGCACCTGCTGGGTCTTGGTGCCTGCGATGCCGTCCACAGGGCTCACGTCGTTGCGGATCTGGAACGCCCGCACGGCATCCTCGGTGGTATCGCCGTAGACGCCGTCCACCGTGCCGTCGTAGTAGCCCAATTCGTAGAGGGTGTACTGCAGATTGCGCACGGCGGTGCTGGTGTCGCCAGGACGCAGGGTGTCATAATCCGCATCCTCCGCATCGCTGCCGTACAGAGCAGTCTGGGTCGTGGGGCCAGCCGTGCCGTCCACGCGCAGACCATTGCGCTGCTGGAAGGCTGTCACCGCCGCCACCGTGGCGCTGCCGTAGGTGCCGTCGATGCTGCCGGAATAGTAGCCGCGATTTTTCAGCGCACGCTGCAGAGCCTTCACCGCATCGCCGGTATCGCCCTCACGCAGGGTCACATAGCCGTTGATGGACACGCCGTTGCCCGCGTTCTCGGAGTCATTCAGGGAATCGGGGCCCTTGGCGTCATCGGAATAGAGCGTGTTGAGCGTGGAGGTGCCTGCCTTGCCGTCCGCCTTGAGGCCGTTGGCCGTCTGGAAGGCGATAACTGCCGCCTTGGTGGCGGAGCCAAAGGAGCCATCCGCCGAGCCAGAGAGATATCCCAGCTCCTTGAGACGCTTCTGCATGGCCTTCACCGCATCGGAGGAATCACCCTCCTGCAGCGTTTCACCAATGGAGGACACAGGGGAGGAGGACTTGGCCGCATTGGAGGAGTACAGCGCCTGCAGCGTGCTGGGGCCGGCCACGCCATCATCCCACAGGCTGTCATAACGCGCCTGGAAGGCCTTGACGGCATATTCGGTGGCCGCGCCAAAGGAGCTGTCCGCTTTGCCGTCCATCCAGCCCAGCTCGATGAGGCGGTTCTGCAGCGTCTTCACCCTGGAGCCGGAGGAACCCAGCTCCAGATAGTATTCCTTGGAAAGATCAGGGGTCGAGGTTGCCCGGGGCGTGGGCGAGGCCGTACGGCGGGGCGTGTTGGTCACCGTGGTGGTGGGAGCCTTTACCGCATTGTCGCTGTAAAGCTTGTTCAGCGTGTTGGTGCCCGCCTTGCCGTCCACGGTCAGGCCGTTTTGCTTCTGGAAATTCTTGACCGCCGTTTCGGTACCCTCACCAAAATCGCCATCGACGCTGCCCTTGTAATAGCCCAGTTCCTTCAGGCGGCGCTGCATCTTCTCCACATCATCGCCCGTGGAACCCAGCTTGAGGCTGGAGGCCGCCGTGGTCGGCACAGGGGTGACGGAATTGGGCGTCACCGGGTTGGGCGTGATGTAACCGATCAGCCCGCCCTGATTGGTCAGGTTGGGGATGAGGGTGGGCGTGGCCGTCGTTCCGTAGTTATCCCAGTTGATGGTCGCCTCCGGCTGGATATTGGCCTGCGTGGGCGTGGGGGTCGGGGTGGGCGAAGGGGTCGGGGTGATCACCTGGGGGGCGATGGACTGGTACTGATAGTTGCCATCCACCGTATACTGATCCAGATCATCCGGGGGCACGTAGCACCCCGTCAGCGCCAGGCACAGCGCGAGCAAGCCGCTCAGCGCCAGCCACTTTTTCATGCGAACCTTCATGCTGATCCTCTCCTCCTTCAGCAAGGGGGAGATCGGCGCTCCCCGCTTTCTATATCAAGCATGCAGCCTGTGTATGTACGCGTTACTATTGTACACGGTAACTTCCATTGATGCAAGCGCTAAATTTCACCTTCCCTGCCGCGAGATGGCGAAAATGCGGCGCTTCCACCTATATAGACGTTACAAACATGACATTTCTTCCCTGATGGCGCAGGAATATTTGCATTCACCAGCAGGATTTGCCTGTTCGCACATAGAACTATATTCTTCACAAAATCTTCACCCAGGAAGGATGAAACACCTATGAAAAAGTTCCTGTCCCTGATTCTGTCCCTGATGCTGTGCTTCGGCGTGATGGCCCCCGCCATGGCCGAGGATCTGACCGTGACCCAGGAGACCTCCTTCTCCTTTGATCTGGCGACCTATCAGTCCATCTTTGACATGCTCTGCCAGAACATCACCGGCACGACTCCCGTTTGGACGGTGTCCGAAGACGGTCTGAGCGCCACCGCTTCCATTGAGGGCTACTCCGATGTGGTTTTCGCCCTGGACGCTGAGGGCAAGGTCAAGAACCTGACGACCATGCTCCTGGCCACCAGCGACACGATGAATACCGTTGCTGCCAATTACGGCATGATCATCGCCGCCGCCGGCGTGTCCGTACTGATGACCGAGGATGAAACCTTCGCCACCGGCGATGGCCCCAACACCTTCGCCACAGAATTCGAAACCCTTCTCAACAGCCTGCTGAGTGATATCATGTCCGCCATCACCGGCGAAACCGTCAAGGTCATCGGCACCATCTGTGAAACCTCCTGCGCCTGCACGCTGTCCATCAACATTGAAACCATGGAGTTCACCTTCGGCTTCTTCATGGCTCCCGAAGGCACCGTGATCGAGTAATCCGCAAGGCATCCCCGCGCGTCGGAGTTCATCGCTCCGGCGCGATTTTTGTTGCCCGGCAGGATTTCAGCCCCATCCTCGCGAACCTTACAGCGAATCAATCCCAATCTGAGGTGATGATAACATGTCTGAATGCAATCACGATTGTTCCTCCTGCGCCAGCAAGTGTGCCAGCGCCAGACCGCAGAGCCTCCTTGCCCCCGCCAACCCCGAAAGCCGGGTGAAGAAGGTCATCGGCGTGGTGAGCGGCAAGGGCGGCGTGGGCAAGTCGCTGGTCACAGGCCTGCTGGCCTCCGCCACCGCCCGGCAGGGGCTCGCCACAGGCGTGCTGGACGCGGATATCACCGGTCCTTCCGTGCCGCGCATGTTCGGCGTGCATGAGCAGGTCACCGGCTGCGATACGGGTCTGCTGCCCGCCGTCACCTCCGCGGGCGTAAAGCTCATGTCCATCAACCTGATCCTGGAGAATGACACCGATCCCGTTATCTGGCGCGGCGCGCTGATCGCAGGTACCGTCAAGCAGTTCTGGACGGACGTCAGCTGGGGCGATGTGGACTGCCTCTATGTCGATATGCCTCCCGGAACGGGCGATGTGCCGCTGACGGTGTTCCAGTCCCTGCCCGTGGACGGCATCGTGATCGTCGCCAGCCCGCAGGAACTGGTGGGTATGATCGTCGAAAAGGCTGTCAACATGGCTAAGATGATGAACATCCCCGTCATCGGCATCGTTGAAAACATGGCCTACATGCCCTGCCCGGACTGCGGCAAGCGGCTGTATCCCTTCGGCGAAGGCAAAACGGCAGAGGTCGCCGCGAAGCACGGTCTGCCGCTTTTGTGTCAGCTGCCCATCGATCCGGCGGTGGCAAAAGCCTGCGACGCGGGCGAGGTGGAGCGCGCAAAGGTTCCTGAAATCCTTGCGGCAGTCAAAGCTGTGCTGAACTGCCCGGTGCGGGTGCACGAATAATGAAAGCAGGACTTTCCGAAATGGAGAGTCCTGCTTTTTGCTTACGCCTCGCCGGGGAATTCAATGATGTACTTCTTCTCATCCATCGGATCAAAGTATACATCCACCACATCCCCCGTGGAGGGGCAGGCATGCCACAGGGAGTCGCTGCGCAGCATGGCCTTGTCGCCCCGGGGCGTGGTACATTCCACCATTGCGATGAGGGGGGAGTAGCCGTTGACGCGCACGGTATGGTTCACCTGCACATCCGTAATGATCCCCTGCACACATCTGCCAAATTGGCGCAGCTCCTCCATCTGCCGCCTGCGTCGCTTGGCCACAGCGGTCAGCACCACCGTCACCAGCAGAAAAACCGCGCCCAGCACGGAGAACACAAAGCCGACAATGGCGAGGGCATTCTCTTTGCCCATTTGCGCAAAGATCTGTGCAAAGCCGCCGGTCAGCAGCCCCGCCGCGCTCAGGAGGGCCAGGCCGATGGTCAGGAAGACCGCCCCCAAAAGGCCGAAGACGACCTTCACTATCAGATAGGCGTATTTCATGCTTTCCCACTCGCTTCCTTCTCATATTCATCGCAGATCCACGCTGCCTCGCCCATCGCCCGCACCTTCCCGTGATCCAGCCAGATGACCTTGTCACACATCTGCCGCAGCTGCTGGAGGTTGTGACTGACAAAGAGCACCGTCGTGCCGCTGGAGGTCATCAGCTCCACCATACGTTTGCGGCTCTTGCGCTGGAAATGCTCGTCGCCCACAGAGAGGATCTCGTCAACGATCAGCACATCCGGCTCCACCACCGTGGCGATGGAGAATGCCAGACGCGCCAGCATACCGGAGGAGTAGGTTTTCAGCGGCATGTGGATAAAATCCCCCAGCTCGCTGTATGCGATGATTTCCTCCAGCTTGCCGTACAGGAATTCCTTTGAATAGCCCAGGATCGCACCGTTGAGGAGGATGTTCTCCCGGCCGGTCAGCTCCGCATCAAAGCCGCTGCCCAACTCCAGCATGGGCACGATGCGTCCGCCCACGCGAACAGCACCCTTCGTGGGCTTATAGATGCCGCTGATAATCTTGAGGATGGTTGATTTGCCTGCGCCGTTATGGCCGATCAGCCCGACGATGCTGCCCTTGTCCACCGTGAAGGACACGTTGTCAAGGGCATGGAACATTTCGATGTTCGTCTTGCCGGACAGGGCGTTGACCACAAATTCCTTGAGGTTCGTGGTGCGGTTTTTGTCCATGCGGAAATCCATGGTGATGTGAGAGACCTCTACCATCGTCTGCGGCATCTCCACCCACCTCCTTACAGATGGAATACAAACTTGTCTTCCTGCCACCGGAACACGAGCAGCCCTGCTGCCAGCGGAAGCACCGCGCAGAGGATGCACGCTGCGAACTGCATCGCCGATGGACACGCGCCGTGTATCGTGATCGTCCGCAGGAAATCGATGAACTGGTACATCGGATTGAGCCGGAAGATGGCCTGCCACGCGGCAGGAATGATATCGATGGGATAGAAGATGGGCGTAGCGTATGTCCACAGGAGGGATACGACGCTCCAGAGGAACCGCGTGTCCCGGAAGAAGACGTTCAGCGTGCACAGGATGAGCGTCATTCCCAGCGCAAAGCCGAACAGCAGCACCGCCGCCACGGGAATCAGCAGGAGCGCAGGCGTCAGCGGCGCGCCGGAAAGAAGCATCACCAGCAGCAGCGGCACGAAGGAAATAACCAGATTGATCAGCGAAGACAGGCTGCGGCTGAGGGGATAGACGAGCTTGGGCATCGCCACCTTGGTGATCAGCGGGCCGTTGAGGACGATGGAATCCATCCCCAGGGACACGCATTCGGTGAAGAAGTTGAACAGGATGATGCCCGAGAGCAGATACACCGGAAAATGATCGATCTCCGACTGGAAGATGGTTGAAAACACCACATACTGCACCGCCATCGTCAGCAGGGGATTGAGGAACGACCACAAAACGCCCAGCACGCTTTGACGGTATTTGGTGTTGAAGTTGCGCTTCACCAGCTGCTCCATCAGGAAACCGTAGCGGAAGATGGACGAGCTTTTCACTTTGCGGCCTCCTTTGGGGATGTGTCGATGGTCATACGGCCATCGCGGGTGAAGAGGGGACTGTAATAGCGTTCTACAGGATGCTCGCCCCAGGCTGCGCTAAAGGCATCAAGGTCGCTCTGCGGCGCCTCGCTGGTCAGGCAGGGCGCCTCGTCCCTGCACACCATCCGGGCATGGGGCGTATACACGTTGATATACCCGGCCTTGAGGCACCGGAGGCCAAAATCAGCCCCACGCAGATCGCTTTCATAGGCGCCAAAGCCGCCCAGGGACAGGAACACCTCCCGGCGCACCAGCATCAGCGCAGCGGATAAGCCCGTCACATTGCGCACGATACGGTCGGTCAGCTGGTATGGGTTCCCGTAGAGCCACTGCCCTGCATGGTGGCTCACCGCACCCCCGGGGACATCCACGGCATATCCGGCATGGCGGTAGAAGCGCCTGCTGTCCAGAATCGCCGAACCCACGCAGCCCACATCGGCGCGCTGGGCATACATGAGCAGCTCGTTCAGCCAGGCCTGATCAAGGGGCTTCATGCCCGCTTGCAGAAACAGGAGGTATTCCCCCGCTGCGCGGCGGGCAGCGTCGTTAGCCTGCGCCGGATTATCGATGCGAATGACCTCGCCAGGGAGCCTCGGCACGGCCCCCTTGCCGGTCACGATGGCTGATACCGTCCCCTTTGGTGGAGCATAGCGGATTCGAACCCGCAGTTCCTCCATGGTGACCTGCGCGTTCATGCCCCGACGCTGCAGCTGGTCGGCCACTGCGTCACAGGCGGCCTGCACGCAGCTCGCTGCTCGCTGGTGACTGAATGAGGTATCCAGCATCCGCCAATGATAGAGGATGCGGGGGATGTGAACGATCTTCCTCGCCCGTTCGCTGGCCCGCAGCACAAGGTCATGATCCTGCGAGCCGTCGCAGGCGGAGCGCAATCCCCCGACGGACAGCATCAGTTCGCGGGAGAGGGCCGTCAAATGACAGATGTAATTGCCCGAACGCAGGCTATCCGGTGCGAAATCGCCCTTGACATGCGGGTCGTAGAAATGCATCCCATCCCCAGTGACCTTGTCCTCGTCGGTGTAGATGAGGTCGGCGCCCGCATCCGCCGCCTGCAGGATGCAGCGCACCGCATCGGGGGCAAGAAGGTCGTCATGGTCGCACAGGGCGATCACATCGCCCGTGGCCATGACAAAGGCCCGATTCGTGTTTCCGGAGATACCCTCGTTGCTTGTCCCCAGCATGACTCGAAAGCGCGGATCTCGCTCCGCCAGCGCCGCCAGAGCAGCGCGGGTATTGGCATGGGGGCTGGCGCCGTCGTAAAGGCAAGCCTCCCAGTTCGGGCAGGACTGGGCCAGGAGGGAATCCGCCAGCGCATTCAGATGCTCGGGGCGGGTATTGTAGGTCGGAATCAGAAAGGAGAGGTGCTTATCCGTATGGAAGGGCGCTGCATCCGGCACTTCATGCGCGTGGAGCCACGCCTGATAGGCTGCTTCCTGCGCCCGGCGCTCTGCCGCCTCCCGGCGCAGCACATCGCGATGGATGAAGGTCATCCAGCGGGTATGCACCATTCCGGGGATGGCCCGGACGCCATCATGGCGAACACGCCGCAGAAAGCTGCGGACAGATGACACAACTGACATGGGCACACACCCTTTCCAAACCGTCATTTTTTCTATTATAGCATGGCCTTGCGGCAGATGCAAATTATCCTGCGTGTTCGCCTTGCGATTAGGGAACAAACGTGCTATACTACCCATACGATATTCTCACCACCGAGGTGTAATGATATGAACGAGAGCATCATCATCAAGGGCGCGCGGGAGCACAACCTGCGCAATGTCGATCTGACCATTCCCCGTGACAAGCTGGTGGTCTTCACAGGCCTGTCCGGCTCGGGCAAGTCCTCCCTGGCCTTCGACACGATTTATGCCGAGGGCCAGCGGCGGTATGTGGAGAGCCTCTCCAGCTATGCCAGGCAGTTCCTCGGGCAGATGGAAAAGCCGGATATTGACGCCATCGAGGGGCTGTCCCCGGCCATTTCCATCGACCAGAAAACCACCAGCCGCAATCCCCGCTCCACCGTGGGCACAGTAACGGAGATTCACGATTATCTGCGCCTTCTCTGGGCACGAATCGGCCATCCCCACTGCCCCAACTGCGGCAAGGAGATCCGCCAGCAGACCGTCGATCAGATGGTGGACGCCATGTGCGCCTACCCGGAGCGAACGCGTTTCCAGGTGCTCAGCCCCGTCATCCGCGCCAAGAAGGGCGAGCACGTCAAGGTCTTTGAGGATGCGCGCAAGGCCGGCTTCGTCCGCGTCCGCGTGGACGGCGAAATGCATGAAGTGGATGACGTTCCGGCGCTGGATAAGAAAAAGAAGCACTCCATTGAGATCGTGGTCGATCGTCTGGTGGTGCGTCCGGGCAAGGAGTTCCAGTCCCGCCTGGCAGATTCCATTGAGACAGCGACACAGCGCTCTGGCGGCCTCGTCGTTATGGACATGATGGATGGCAATGAATTACTGTTCTCCATGAATTACGCCTGCCCGGACTGCAACATTTCCATCGAGGAGCTTGCACCCCGCATGTTCTCCTTCAACAGCCCCTTCGGCGCCTGTCCGGTGTGCTCGGGTCTTGGCAGCCGCATGGTCATCAGCGAGGACATTCTCTTTCCTGACCGCAGCCTGACGCTGCGTCAGGGCGCGCTCAACGCCATGGGCTTCAATTCTGCCGAGGGCAATGGCGTCACGGCGCAATACTTTGCCGCCCTGGGCGAAAAGTATGGCTTCGACCTTGACACACCCGTCAGGGACATCCCCGCCAAGGGCATCAAGGCCATGCTCTACGGCACCGGAGCGGAGAAGGTCACCCTCGTCTATGATACCCCCACTGGTCAGGGCAGGTACGCCACGACCTTTGAGGGCATCATCCCCACGATGGAGCGCCGCTATCAGGAAACCAGCAGCGAGGCCATGAAGATCGCCTACGAAGAGTACATGGCTGAGGAGCCCTGTCCCGCCTGCCAGGGGCAGCGGCTCAAGCCCGAGGCCCTGGGCGTGACGGTCTGCGGCAGGAATCTGGCGGAAGTCTCCGCCATGTCCATCCTGAACGTGCGGAAATTTTTCCGCGGCCTGGAGCTCTCCGAGAAGGAGCGCATGATCGCCGATCAGATTCTGCGGGAGATCGATGCTCGCCTGGGCTTCCTGACCGACGTGGGGCTGGGTTATCTGACCCTTGGCCGCGCAGCAGGCAGCCTCTCGGGCGGCGAAGCGCAGCGCATCCGCCTGGCCACGCAGATCGGCTCGGCGCTCATGGGCGTGCTCTACATCCTGGACGAGCCCTCCATCGGCCTTCACCAGCGGGACAACCAGAAGCTCATCAACACCCTTAAGCGCATGCGCGATCTGGGCAACACGCTCATCGTGGTCGAGCACGACGAGGATACCATGAAGGCCGCAGACTGGATCGTCGATGTGGGCCCCGGCGCGGGCATCCACGGCGGCCACATCGTGGCGGAGGGCACCATCGAGGATATCTGCCAAAACCCTGACAGCATCACCGGCTCCTTCCTTTCCGGCAGACGCAGGATCGCCGTGCCACAGTCGCGCCGCACGCCTGCAAATTTCCTCACCATCCGCGGCGCCAGGGAGCACAACCTGCGCAACATCGACGTCAGCATCCCCCTGGGATGCCTGTGCTGCGTGACGGGTGTGTCCGGCTCGGGCAAGTCATCACTGGTTAACGAGATCCTCTACAAGCATCTGGCGAAGGTTCTCAACCGTGCCAAGACCCGCAGCGGCAAATTTGACGCAATGGAGGGTGTGGAGCATCTGGATAAGATCATCTGTATCGACCAGAGCCCCATCGGCCGCACGCCGCGCTCCAACCCGGCAACGTATACAGGCCTGTTCGACCAGATCCGCAAGATCTTTGCCGCCACCCCCGAGGCCAAGGCCCGCGGCTACAAGGAGAACCGCTTCTCCTTCAACGTCAAGGGAGGACGCTGCGAGAGCTGCTCCGGCGACGGCCTGGTGAAGATCGAGATGCACTTCCTGCCGGATATCTACGTCCCCTGCGAGGTCTGCAAGGGCCGCCGCTACAACCGCGAAACCCTTGAAGTGACCTACAAGGGCAAGAGCATCTACGACGTGCTGGAAATGAACATCGAAGAGGCCATGCACTTCTTCGAGAACCACCAGTCCATCCTGCGCAAGCTGGAGACGCTCTACGATGTGGGCCTTGGCTACATGAAGCTGGGCCAGGCCTCGACGACCCTCTCCGGCGGCGAGGCTCAGCGCGTGAAGCTGGCCACAGAGCTTTCACGCAAAGCTACCGGCAAGACCCTTTATGTGCTGGACGAGCCCACCACCGGTCTTCACATGGCAGACGTGGAGAAGCTGATCAGCGTCCTCCAGCAGCTGACCGATGCCGGCAACAGCGTCGTGGTGATCGAGCACAATCTGGACGTGATCAAGGTGGCGGATTACCTGATCGATCTTGGCCCCGAAGGCGGCGACGGCGGCGGCAGCATCGTGTGCGCCGGCACGCCAGAGGAGGTCGCGGCGTGTGAAGGGTCGTATACGGGTCTGTTCCTCAAACCGATGCTGAACGGATGATTCTGTCACGTGCCGCGTGACAAAGTTCCTTCCCGACTTGGCAGACGAAAACAGCCTCCCGGTGCTATCATCGTGACAGCAAGGGAGGTCGTTTTTCGATGATGACGCTGGGACAGCGCATCATACAGTTGCGGATATCGGCAGGTATGATACCGTAGAAGCTGGGCATGCAGCTGGACACCATCCGGCAGACCGTCTCACGGTGGGAGCTGGAATATGCACACCTGGTGTTGAGCTGCGAAGTCCTCGGATACCTGAAATCCGACACCTCGCGCTGAAAATCACACATCTCAAAAGGGCTATGGTCTCCATGCGAGGCCATAGCCCTTCTTACATCACAAAAAGGATGGGCACAGCAGTATTCATACTGCTGCCCCATCCCGATGAAAGTTACGCTTTCTTCCTGCGTGCCATCAGCAGCAAAGCCGCTGCAGAGGTCAGCATGGAAGCCAGCCACAGAGTGACAGGTGCGTCGTCGCCCGTCTTGGGGATGAGCGTGTTCGTGATGGTCCCGCCGTTGTAGGCACGTTCGCCCTCCTCACCGTTGTTGATGTAGGTGGTCGCGAAGCCTTCCAGCGTTTCCTCGATCACGCTGTACACCGCCCGTTCGCCGTTCACAAAGACTGGCAGACCGTAGTAGTGGTACCAGCCGTACTTGTCCGGATCAGGTGTTTCGTGATCGTACACCTCGCCGTTGCAGTACAACACCAGCGTGATCTCCGGTGCCTTCTCCTCTCCCAGTCCAGTCCAGACCTTCCGAACCTTGAAGTCCATCACGGCCTTGTTGATGATCGTGCCGCCGTCATGAATCACATCCGTTACCGTCTCGTGGGGCGATACGTTGTTGTAGATCGTCAGGTAGCCATCCATGTACTTTTCCTTGGCCGTGTAGATGATCTCGTCGCCGTCCTCGTCGTACTTGGGCAGCTCCGTGTACTTGTACAGGTTACCGCTGTTCTCGTATTCTGGCTGGGGATCAAGCTTCTCGCCATTGGCATACAGGGTCAGACGGATCTTGCCGCCCTCGCCGCCGCGCCATTCCTTCCACACCATGAACTCCGTCGTGACCAGCTCGTTCACGAAGGCGGCGGTGTTGCCACCCTCGATGATCTCGCCGTCAACCGTGTTCATCGCCAGGGTGTTGACTGTGGTGGCGAAGCGAGGATCCTCAGTTTCTTCGACCTTGTAGCGGGTGCCCACCGGCAGCTTGATTGTCACAGTCTGACCATGGCTCAGCTGGATCGCTTCGCCGCTGCTCAGCGTGCCGTTCACATCGCCGGTGTAGGCGAACTCGCCCTGGAACTCGTTGCCCTTCGTGTCATACAGCCAGACCGTGACCGGGAATGTCTCGTCCGTCGTGCAGCCCTTGACCGTCTTGGAGATGGTCAGCTTTGCGCTTTGCTTGTTGTCGAAGGTCATGCTCTCGACAGCCTTGCCGCCAGCGGTGATCTCCTTCACGACCTTCAGCGTGCCGTCGCCGTTGTCGGAGACAGTCACATTGACAGTGTAGACCGTTGCGTCGGTGGTGTAGCCCTCCGCCTCCGTCACGTTCTCCTTCACCGTGTAGGTATGCCTACCCAAGTCGTTCCGCGTGTAGGCCAGCCTGGTGAATACGATCTCACCCAGCTTGTTCTGCACCGTTTCGATCTCGCCGTCTTCATCGCTCAGGGTGAAGCTGAAGACCTGGTCAGCCGTGGGCTCTGCGCCATTGACGGTCTTTTGGGCCGTCAGTTCCAGCTCGCCCGCTGCCTCGTAGGTATTGGTGAACACGACGTCCTCCGCCGCTTCACCATTGACGGTGATCACCTTGCTGATGCTCAGCTTGCCGTTGCCAGCATCGGTGACCGTCACGGTCACGCTGTACTGGGTCGCATCGTAGGTCACGCCCTTGATGCTGCCCTTCACCTCACGGATGAGGTATGTGTGCGTGCCGATGTCTTCCGTGGTATACTCGATGGGGTTGAAGGCAAACGTGGCTTCCGTACCGCCCACAGGGGTCAGTCGGCTGCGCTGCACGACCACACCATTCTCCACCAGTTCAAACAGGTACTCGTCTCCGCTTCTGAATTCGCGGCCCGCCAGCACCTTCGTACCAGTGAAGCGCACAGTACCGTCCGCTTCGTAAAGGTTCTTGAAATTCAGCGCCTTGGCGTTGTCGGAAGCAACCACGCTCAGCGTACCGTCGCCCTTGTCCTCTACTTCAACCGTCACCGTGTAGCTGTTCCTGGCGACGGTGACGCCCTTGCCGTCCGTGCTGGTTTCCTTCACCGTATAGGTGTGGTCGCCAACATCGTCCAGCGTGTAGTTGATGGTCGGGTACGCGATCTTGCCCGTGGCGTCGTTCTGCACCGTCCAGCTGTCGGTTCCGTCGCTGACCTCGAAGATGAAGATATCCTTGTCGGTCATGGCACGGCCTTCGATGGACTTGGTACCCTCGAAGGTGATCTCGCCGGTGGCTTCGTAGGTGTTCACGAAATTCAGCGCCTTGGCGTTGTCGGAAGCAACCACGCTCAGCGTACCGTCGCCCTTGTCGGTGACACTCACAGTTACTGTGTACTGCTTCGCGTCGTAGGTCACACCGTCCAGATCGCCCTTGACTTCCTTCACCGTATAGGTGTGGTCGCCAACATCGTCCAGCGTGTAGTTGATGGTCGGGTACGCGATCTTGCCCGTAGCGTCGTTCTTCACCGTCCAGCTGTCGGTTCCGTCGCTGACCTCGAAGGTGAAGATGTCCTTGTCGGTCATGGCACGGCCTTCGATGGACTTGGTTCCCTCGAAGGTGATCTCGCCAGTGGCTTCGTAGGTGTTCACGAAGTTCAGTGCCTTGGCGTTGTCGGAAGCAACCACGCTCAGCGTACCGTCGCCCTTGTCCTCTACTTCAACCGTCACCGTGTAGCTGTTCCTGGCGACGGTGACGCCCTTGCCGTCCGTGCTGGTTTC